>NZ_VULP01000001.1:0-325349 GCF_009697165.1 Anaerobutyricum soehngenii
CTCCTTTCGGGGCGTGATTTATGGTTTCTAGTCAACTCCATTATATCACAAACCGTGAGGAGATTTTTATTTTTAACAACAAAAAAATGACGTATTTATGCGACTTGTGGCGTTTCGCAAACGCCTAAAAAGTATCAAAAAGAAAGGGAGAGAAAGTATGAAGCAACGATTTTTAAGTATTTTTCTTGCGTTAGCCTTAATCATTCCATTCTTTCCGCAGGTAACTTTACCAGCGAAAGCAGCGGAAACGACAGCAAAAACGCAGGATGAGAACAGTAACGAAAACACGGATGCTTTTGGAATCAAGATGGATACAACCATTGATACCCAAAAGGAAAAAGCGAATAACCCTTATGGAACAAAAGGATGGGTGAATCTTTTTACCGTACCGGAACTGTTTGTTTCACAGGGGTATGATGGCTACAGAAGTTTTGAAACCTATAATTATAATAATGACAGAGATCATAAAGAAGGTTCCATTGGAAGCATAACAGACGGAACTCGGACAGGTAAAAAAGAGGAAGGGAACAAAAACGGATTTACCATTATGGATACGGCACCTGTCGATGCAAAGGGCGAAGGGCAGAAGCGCTATGTAGCTGTTCTTGGTTACTGGCTTGGAGGAAAGCGTCTGGAGCTTTATATTGCAGATAAAGACGGAAACAGGGTAAGCAATACTTATGCTATTGGAGGAGAAAAAACGCTTGATTATCTGGAACAAGCAGATGCATTTGAAGATACAGGATTTGTTTCTGTAGCAGCAGGCGATTTTAACGGAGATGGAAAGGATACAGTTATAGCCTATGCTCCGTTGATGGAATCGGATAGTGAACAGCCTCAGTTGTGGGAGTTCTCTATAACTGCATACGGAAATAATATGCAGTTAGATAAAACAGGAACTGTCTGCAATATATTTGATATTTTAGGTACAGAGAATATAGCAACAAAACATTCAAATAACGGAAAAGTATTCAGAAATACACCAGTTGTTCAGATGACAACAGCAGATACAGACAAAGATAGCGTAGATGAGCTTGTTGTCACAGCGGGAATGAATAATACGAAGGCGGATGTAAATAACCGCCAGTCGAGAATGTTTATTTATGATAAAATCACAGAGGAAAAAACTTACTGGAATAAAACTTTTGAGTTAAATACCCAAGGATATAATAATGGTAATCAGAGACTCCGCTGGGCATCTTCTTCTGTAGGTAATCTTGTTATGACCGGCAGCGGTGCGGACTATCCGGAGATTATCACAGCAGGATGGGTAGATAAGAAAACAAATAAAGATGCAGATCTGACCCATGATATCGGTGCATATGTAACATCTTGTAGTAAAACAACTAAAAAAGGTAATTCTGCAATAGGAACGTATGCGAAAAGTGAAGTACCAGCAATAGGGAGTAATGGACAGCCACAGGTCAGTGGATTTACAAAGGATGGACATTACAGAGATGACGTGCAGTCCCTGGTCGTTGTAGATACCTTTGCTGCAGATGGTGTGAACGCAGCAGCCTCTGTACTGATTATGGATACGATATATACCTATGAAGCAGGGAAAGGTCTTAATGAGGAATACCGTACGGATTATTTTAATCACAGTGATAATGGAATTGGTACCTCTATCATTACAAATGGATTGGTACAGGATGCAGTATCCGGTAATTTTTCCGGCAATGAAGAAGGCAGGGAACAGATTGTATTTACAACCTGTCAGAAACGAGCATCAAAAAATCAATATTTCTATAAGACCTATACATACAAAAAGACAGGTAAATCTTCCTGGCAGTGTAACTCAACAGGATATCGTATTAGTAAGAAGGGGAATGCGTACACATCTTTATGTGCACCAGATATTGACTCAGACAGTACGATCGCAAGAATTAAAGACGTATCTTTAACATATACAGAGCCGGAAGTGCTTGCACTTCTTGAATCAACTCCATATTTTTCTGAGGTAGACGAGGGAGATATCGGCAATAGTGAAACAGCTTATGGTAAGGAGAATGGAGAGGGAACTTCTGTATCAACAGCAGAGGGACTTACCACGAATATCGTAGCTGGTTTTGAGTGGTCTGTTGATGATATCTGTGCCGGCTTTGTATGCGGTGCCGGCTTTGAGACGAGTGTAGAACAGGGATATACCTGGGAGACTGCTACGAGTACGACAAAGAAATTTTCCTTAAATTACTCCAATGATACGGGAGAAAATCAAGTTATTGTTTACAGAAGACCGGTTACAACATATCGGTATGAAATTAAAGGAACAAAAGATACGATGGTACTTGCGAGACAGGGTACTCTGCTGACAAGTATGCTTCCGGTGGATGAGTATAATGAGGCAGCTCAAAGCTATGAACTGGAAGAAATCGCAGATGGAACACTTGCCACACCGGGCAATCCATTCTCTTACCGTTCAAGTACAGCGGGTCTTAATAATGTGGCAGAAAGCAAAATAACTACCCAGTATGGAAAGGAAGGAACGGTAACACAGGAATTTTCAACAGAGACAGAACAGGAAAAGACATTTACCTATGACCTGAATGCTTCGTTTACTGCTTATGGACTTGTATTTGGAGTAAAAGCAGGAGGCGGTGCCGGTACAACTTATTCGGAATCGCAGTCTACGATTAATACAGAGGCGATTACAAAGACGGGTGCAGTTACAGGTAAACAGGTAGAAGGTTATGATTTTAACTGGAAATTTGCACATTGGACAACAAAGGTAAATGGTACAGAAATACCGGTTCTTGGTTATGTGCTTACGAATGTTATCGCACCTCCGTTTCCACCGGAAAATCTGGCAGTAGAGAGTGTAACATCTGATTCTGCGAAGATTACATGGGATGCAGGAGAAAGAGGAGCTGATGAATATCGTATTTATCAGATTTATTCTGATGGAAGTGATATTCAGATCGGAACAGTCGATGGAACAGAGAGTACATACGAAGTTACAGGATTAAAACCAGATACATCCTATACTTACGCGATTAAGGCTTATAAAGAAGGAAAGAAAGGGGATGCGATCTCCGGAGAATCTGTTTTCAGTGAGAAGCTTATTGTTACGACACTTCCGGAGAAGATGGGAACTGTCACCATCACTAATCCAGAAAATGCAAGTGTAAAGATTGGCGGAAGTGCTGTATTTAAGGCGGATTTATCCAGTACAGCTTCTGATTACAGAGCAACTAATTACAAATGGCAGCGAAGAGAAAAAGGTGGTAAATGGCAGACGATTGACGGAGCAAAATCCAGTAAGCTTACACTTAATGATCTTACAGAAGCAGATAATAATACAGAATATCGCTGTATTTTCCGCGTAAGTTACACAAGTGCCAGCTCTCTTATTGAATATTACAGTAAGGCAGCGACGCTTACAGTTGGTGAAACTTCAGTTTTCCCAAAACTTATGATAACCGGACATGATAATACGGGAAATGGAACACTTGCCAAACCGTATGCAGGCAAGTCCAATTATAATAAGAAGACAAGTACAACAAAGCAAAAGATAGAGACAACACAGAATATTACGATAGAAAAATCAGGTACGCAGCCGGAGTTAACAGTGTATACAGGTGGAGACCAAACGGATCCGAAGTATTACGGTGTTGGAAAAGATGAGAATGACAATGTAGTATATTATCAGGTGGCTAAGACCGGCGATACGTACACTGCAGGCGATAAGATTACAGTTGCTGAAAAATATTCCTATACGAATCTAAACGGCGCTGCAGTTACGGATGTTCCGGCAGAATTTAACAGTGGAAAGGATTCTATAACTGTAAAGAAAAATGATGTTACCTATTATCTTCAGGCGAAGATTACCGGAAAACGGAGAGCAGGTATCAATACAGGAAGCAGTGGAGTTACATCAACAGACAGTCGTCTGGAATCCATGACAGGAATCACATATTACTGGAAATCAAATAATGGATATTATACATATGATTCTTCCGCACCGGATACGCCTGGAAGTGCTGTGACTTTATCAGATGCCGATAAAAATGCATTATATGATGTTTACCACAAGGCAGATACGAAGGTTGTTGTTGGAAGAAATGAAACCTATACAGTAAGTGATACAAGTACAGTGAATGGAAAGCAGGAGACTACTTACGAAAATGAGAGTCAGTACGGATTTGCTCTTGTAACGATAAGCAGCGGCGAAACGACAACATATACAATCACTTCTATTCAGGAGGATGTAAAAGAAACTTACACCGTAGGAGATACAGAACTTGCTGGTTTTGATCCGGCGAAGCTTACGCTTGTGACAAAGCAGGTTATCAATATCGTAGAGACACCTGTATATACGACACAGGCTGGGGATAGATTAACTCTTCGTGCAAAAGTAACAGAAAATGAAAATGAGGACAATAGTAAGGCAGCAGTAGGTGCTTCTATAGAATTTAAGATTGTAAATACACAGACAAATGGAGTAGAGACGATCAGTGCGACGACGGATGCCAATGGTGCAGCATCCGCAGAATGGACAGCAGCTACGAGTGGTCTCTACAGCATTCAGGTAAATGTTCTTGCCAAATCCGGTTATACAGCATCGGCAACGAAGGCACAGTATTATAATGCAGGTGGAACGTACGAGACAAACACAACAGAATACCGTCTTGTATTATCCAGTGCAGGAAAGACTTTGACAGGAACCATGACCTATGGTGGAAGTGTTAGTTATGAGCTTCAGGAAAGAGCCATTACCGTTTCCTCAGATGCGGCAAAGGCACAGACTGTTGGGGAGTGGAAGGAGTCAGAAAAGACTAATCTTACTTATACGGTAGAAACAACAGAAAAAGACAGAAAGAAAGTGGATGAAGTTAAACAGCCATTATCAGTGGCAAGCTATAATTTCCGCGTTTATGATGGAGATACGATTGATCCACAGAAAGAACTTGCAGCGGCAGCTTTACAGGTAACAAAAGCAGCAGTAACAATTACACCGGAAATTAAAAATGGTGTAACCCCGTCTAGTGCTTCTGACATTACTTTAAAGGTGGAACCGGAAATTTCGGGAGTGAACCTTAATGATGTTCTTAATGTGAACTGTGGATATTTTACCGATAAAACAGCGACCGGTAAGTTTGATGTTATACTTTCCTACAAGACGGACAGCAATGGCGCGGTAACGGATAAAGTAAAAGCATTCCAGAATAATTACACAGCAGTATTTGAAAGTGCAAGCTTTACTGTAAAACCAGATAGTGCACAGGTGAAGTTTTCCTGTGGAGAAAATGGTACGATTGTTGGACGTTATGCGGATAACTGGTATCCGATGGCATCTGGAAGTAACCAGACCAAAGGAACGAGACTTCGTTTTGCAGTGGCACCAAACAGTGGCTATGGCGTAGCTAAGTGGATTATCAACGGAACGGATTACGCAGTAGATGCAAAGAATCTACCAGAGGGAATGCGTATTTCTGAAGACGGAAAGATCTTAGATGTAGCTTCATTTAATCCGGCATCACAGACCGCATCAACAAATCCAGGTCATACAAAAGACGGCGTTCTTACAGTAGAAGTGAGCTTCAAGAGTACCTCTCATGAGATTACTTACAGTGTAGATGGTAAAGGTGGGACCTTAACAGCCGTTAATGAAAATGATAAGAAGATTAATTCTGGAACTAAGATTACACAGGGAAGCAAGGTGACATTTACCGCAGAACCAGAAGAAGGATATATCGTATCTGGCTGGAAAGTAGATGGAAAGACTTACAAATGGCAGGACAAAGACGAGGATTATCTTGGAACAACATTAGTTCTTGAAGATATTTCCAAGGATGAAAATGTAATAGTAAGCTTTAAGAAGAGCACAGCTTCCTACAAAGTAATTACCAGTGTAGCAGATGAAGATGGAAAGACCGATACTTCTCTTGCGAAGGTAACAGCAATCAACGCAGAGACAAAAGAAGCGGTAACAGATCTTACTTCTATTAAAGAAGGAACAACACTTACCTTTACAGCATCTGTAGCAGATAAGACAAATCATATGGTAAAACTGTGGCAGACAAGTAAGGATGGTAAGACCTGGGAAGATGCAGCGTTAAGCGGCGGAAGTAATACATTTACCCTTTACAATATCAGTAAAAATCTGTATATTCGCCCAGTGATTACCATCGCTCAGAAATACAGCTTAAAGTATAAGGTTGTATTAGATGACGGCAAACCTGGCGAGACAATAGTAACAGATAAAAAGATTGCAGAGCTCACAGCGACAAGCAATGGTCAGGAAATCGCAAGTGGGGAAAGTCATTCCGCATATATTCCGGTAAAATTTGCCCTCTCTTTAAACAATGATTACTATGTCACTGGCTGGAGTAAGAATGTGAAGGCAGGCGAAGATTTGTCAGGAGCAAGCCTTGATGCACTAGATAGAAATACAGAAGTCATTGTCACGATTAAAGAAAAACCGGTTGTAACAATACCATCTGATATCTCGAATGGAACTCTTACAGTGATTTACAAAGATGCCGCTAACAAAGATATATCGGTATTAAATGGAAATCATGTTCCAAATGGTACACAGTTGCTTGTTACATTAACACCGAAAAAAGGTTATGTTGTTGATGATTCTAAGCTGGATGCGGGAATTCAGACAGAATATACAGATGAAGATAAGTCTGGAAATACAACAGATACGAAGACTTACAAAGTAGAGAATGTAATAGCTAATGTAACCGTAAAAGGAGCATTTAAAGCCCTTGGAACACATACAGTAACTTATGAACCTGTAATTGCTGCAGGTGAGAGTGCAAACGGAACCTTAACCGCCCAGGCAGATAGAAAGCAGATGGACATTTACAAGGTTGACAAGCTTACTACTGACGGAAATGTATATGAAGGAAGTACACTGACATTTACTGCGGCACCAGATACGGATTATTCTGTTCAGGAATGGCGTATTAATGGTGATGTCTGGAAAAAAGATGGAATAAAAGTTACGGATTCTGTTTTAACTCTTCCTAATATCGCAAAAGATTACACAGTAACCGTACAGTTTAAGAAGTCAGGAAGTGACACAACAATCGCTGCCGGAGCAAACGGAAAGATTGTCAGTGCAGTAGCAGGAAAGGTAGATCAGATTGCCAATATTGAAACTGGATTTGTCCTTGCTTCCGGAGCAACGGTAGATGTTACAGCACAGCCGGATACTGGATATAAGGTAGGCTGCTGGAAAGTAAATGGAAAGGTTGTTGATGGACAGACAGGCAATACGTATACTTACACAGCTGATGAGAACGGCACAGGAGCCGCAATCACCGTACAGTTCGTACAGATTGATTATGCAGTAAGCTGGAGTGCAGTAAACGGTACAGTGAAAGCAGAGGATACATCGGGCACAGAATATGAAGGTAATAAAGCCGACATACGTGGTGGAAGTCAGGTGACATTTAGTGCAACACCAAAAGAAGCTTATAAAGTAAGCTGCTGGAAAGTAAATGGAGAGGCTGTAGACGGAGAAAATGGTGATACATTTACATTTACTGTTCCAAGTGGTGCAAAAGAGATACCAGAAGTTGCTTCTTATAAAGTAGAGGCAGTTTGTGAGAAAGACCAGTTTACATTAACCTATGCACAGCCTTCTAATGGAACGCTCACAGCAAGGGGAGCGGCAGGCGAAGTTGCAAGTGGCGATAAAGTAAATGGCGATGAAAAATATACATTTACTGTGAAACCGGATGCAGACTATATCGTTGAAAGCTGGAAAGTAGACGGTCAGGTAATTGACAGCCACAGCACTTCCTATGAAGTGACAGTAAAGAAGAATACAGAAGTTTCTGTACGGCTTGTTCCTGCATCTTATAAAGTAACTTATAAAGTAAACAATGAGCAGGGTAAACTTCTTGTTGGTAAAGATACAGAGGAAAAGACCGATGGAGAAATTGCAGCAGCATATGGAACAAGTATCAAGTTTACTGCAGTATCCAATAAATTCTGTCATATCAAAGGCTGGAAGCTTGATGGAACAGAAGTCACAGATACGACAGAGGGAATAAGCATAAGTGCAGATGGTTCTGAACTGACTCTTTCCGAAGTTAAGAAAGAGCATAGTGTAGAAGCAATATTTGATGCAGCTACAATGTATGAAGTTTCTTATGAAGTTGATGAAAAAGGTGCTGCTTCTGATGCAGGAACTCTTAAAGCGAAAGCTGGTAACACAGATCTTAAGCTGAAAAAAGGTCAGACAACCACAGTAGAAGGCGGAAAAACTCTTACATTTACGGCAGTTCCAAAGAGTGCAGACTTTATGGTAGCAGGCTGGTATGTGAATGGTAAGAAAGTAGAAAATGAACTTTCCAATACGTGTGTCATTGAAGAGCTCGACATGAAAGTACATGTAACTGTACAGTTTACACAGTATAAAGGATACGCACTTCCAGTCAGTGGTGAAGGCTATGCACTTTCTGAGATGAAGAGAACACCATATGATACAACACCAGACACGGAAATCCGTGAAAATGGAACGCTTTCCTTCAAGGTAGCACCAGATACAGATAATAAATATATCCGTATTGATAAGCTGGTTATTAACGGATATGACTGCCTGGCTGATAAGCTTTCAGAAGGAAAAGAACAGCCAGAGAACTGTACCTTAGTAGAAGTACAAAAGAATGAGGATGGAAGTTATGTGATAACCGTTTCAGGAATCACAGGAGAAATCCAGACAGATATTACTGCCCACAAACATACCTTAAAGAAGGTGGATAAGGTAAATCCAACCTGTACAAAAGCAGGAAATAAGGAATACTGGATCTGTGAGGATGAAAATTGCAAGGAAATGTTCTTAGAAGAAGCAGCTATGAAGGCGGTACAGTGGAAAGATATTTTACTTCCGGCAACAGGTCACAACTATCAGAATGGTATTTGCAAGAACTGTGGAGCTAAAGATCCGACATATGTAGATATTCATCCAGGAACGCCAAAAGTAAAAGCAAAAGCGAAAGGTGATCGAAAGATTAAACTTAGCTGGAGCAAGGCAAAAGATGCACAGGGCTACATAGTATATCGCTATAATGCAAAGACAAGGAAATATGCTGTGATTGCTAATACAAAGAAGACTGCCTATACAGATAAGAAGCGTACGCCGGGAACGGTATACAGATATCTTGTAAAAGCATATGGTGTATCTTTAAATAAAAAAGTAATTTATGGACAGGTATCTAATTGTGCATCTGCTGTTACAAAGCCGCAGACTCCAAAGATTACATCTGTAAAGAAAGCTGGAACGACAAAGGCAGCAATTCAGCTTAAAACAGAACGTAATGTTAAAGGATATCAACTCTATGAGTACATGTGGCAGACGAAGAAGTTTAAACTTGTTGGAAAGATTGAGGGTAAAAAATATTATAAGTATGACAGTAAAAAGAAGAAATTTACCCGCGATAGAAAGTCTAAAGTTGTACAAAATGCAAAGAAAAAGACAATTTCTGTAAAGATCACAACAAACAATGTAAACTTCAAACGTTACAGAAGATATCGTTTCAAAGTACGTTCTTATGTAAAGTATAATGGCAAGCAAATTTTCAGTAAGCTTTCTAAACAAAAGATTGTAACTCGTTAAACAGGAAATATGATCTGCGTTTAAACTAAAAGAGACTTCCCGGAAGGTTCGGATGCCTCCTCCTTCCGGGAAGTCCTTTTTGTCTTTACAAATAGATAAATATGTGGTTTGTGAGAAGCATATTCTTTCTTGACTGCATGGCAAAATCAGCCTATTATAAGAGTTAGAAAAGGCAGATATCTTTTTACTTTTTTTATAAATATATCTGCAGGTGTTGGAGGAAAATGTAGTATGGAAGGCAAAAGACTGACAATTTATGCGATGGAAGAATTAGAATGTCCAAAGTGCGGGCATAAGCATTCCCTTAAAAAGTATAAGGTTATTAATGTAACAGAGAAGGCAAAATTAAAAGAAGAAATTATGAAGAACAGGCTGTACCAGTTTAGCTGTGAAGAATGTGAGTATATGGCACCGCTTACATATGACAGTTTATATGTAGATAGCCGAAGAAATATTATGATTTACATGGCACCGGTCATGAATGCAGAGATTAAAGCAGAGATTGCGGAACTTGAACAGGAAAAGGGTATAGATAAACGTCTTGTAGATAATATTAATGATTTAAAAGAAAAGATTATGATTGCCGATAACCATTTAGATGATCGTGTGATTGAGATTATCAAAATCATGTATATTGACCAGATGAAAAAGGAAATGGAAGACGACACACTTTTGAATATTCTTTTTGATTATAATAGAGATAACTATTGTTTTTTAGTCTTTTTCCAGAAAAAAGGAATAGGAAAGATTCCGCTGACAAGAGAGTTTTACCGTCAGGTGGAGGACAAGTACAAAGATGCAATTAAAGAACATTCTATGGACAGCTTTATGAAAGTAGATATGGAATGGGCAGGAAAGATTCTTTTTAAAAACCACAATAAATTTAATTAAAAATAATTGATTAAAAAGAAGTAAAAAGTTCTTGCACTCTACATACTGTTATGGTATAATAAGAACGCTGTTTGAAATAAGATAACTATTGAATATAATTAATTAATGAAACATATATTGGAAGAGGTGAATAAGATGCGCGAGGGAATCCATCCAAAATACTATCAGGCAAAGGTTGTATGTAACTGCGGTAACGAATTCGTTACAGGTTCTACTAAAGAAGACATCCATGTAGAAATTTGTTCTAAATGTCATTCATTCTACACAGGACAGCAGAAAGCTGCTAAGGCTCGTGGACGTATTGACAAGTTCAATCGTAAATATGGCATGAATCAGAATTAATAACCGTAAGGTTTTAAATTAGGCGGCGGTGCAATGTATCACAGAGAATGTTGTGATATTGTACCGTCGCCTAATTTTGGTTATACCAGATGTGAGATGACACACATTTCGCAGCAAGAATGCGAGACATTCTTGAAAGGAGGTGCTCTTTGAAAAAGACAAGTATTGGTGGACAGGCAGTAATGGAAGGGGTCATGATGAAGAATCTTGACCGTTATGCAGTTGCTGTCCGGAAACCAGATCATGAAATAGAAGTAATGACGGACGAGTATAAAAGTCTGGGAAGTCGTTATGCGGTTCTTGGATTACCGATCATACGTGGAGTTGTTAACTTTGGAGAGTCTTTATATATCGGATTAAAGACATTATCCTATTCTTCTTCTTTTTATGAGGAAGAGGATTATGAGCCGGGAAAAGTGGAACAGTTTTTTACAAAAATTTTTGGAGATAAGTTAGAAAGCGTTCTAATGGGAATCACAATGGTCATTTCTGTTATATTGGCGCTTGGAATTTTTATGGTACTTCCATTTTTTCTTACGAATTTGATGAAAGGATTTCTGCCATCTTACAGTATACGTACCCTGATTGAAGGAATCATACGTGTGGCGTTATTTCTAATATATATATGGCTTATATCTAAGATGGAAGATATAAATCGGGTATTTATGTATCATGGTGCAGAACATAAGACGATTAACTGTTTAGAACATGGAGAGGATCTGACACCGGAAAATATTAAAAAGTATTCGAGGCTTCATAAGCGTTGCGGAACCAGTTTTCTGCTTATTGTTATGATTGTCAGTATCGTAGTGTTTATGTTTATTCGTGTAGATAGCTTATTATGGAAGTTTGTTTTACGAATCTTACTTGTTCCGATTGTAGCGGGTATTTCCTATGAATTTATCCGTCTGGCAGGAAGAAGTGATTCGAAGCTTGTGAATACGCTTAGTAAGCCTGGCTTATATCTTCAGTACTTTACAACGAGAGAGCCGGATGCAGAGATGATAGAGGTAGCGATCAAAGCGGTAGAAGGTGTATTTGATTGGAAAGAGTATCTTCGGGCAATGCATAATGGAGAGCTGGAGGATTGAACATGACAATTCGGGACATTTTAACAAGTATACGAGAACGCCTGCAAAAAGCAGGAATTGAAGATTTTGAATATGAAAGCTGGGTTTTGCTTGAATGGAAGCTTCACATTGACCGGGCAGAATTTTATATGAATCCAAACGGGGAAGTAAAGCAGGAACTTCTGGAGGAACTGGAAGAAGTTCTTTTAAAAAGAGAACAGAGAGTTCCTTTACAATATCTCATGGGTGAATGTGAGTTTATGGGATTTGATTTCAGTGTTGATGAGAGGGTTTTAATTCCAAGACAGGATACAGAGTGTCTGGTTGAGCTGGCTGTCGAGGATATTCGGAATGTAAAGACACAGAACCGATGTGAGTTTAATAATGCAGCAGATCAGAAAAATGAACAGAAAGTCAAAGTGCTAGATTTATGTACAGGCAGTGGCTGTATCGGTATTTCTGTAAAAAAGCTTTGTCAAAATACAGAAGTAACCCTTGCAGATATTTCTGAGGGGGCGTTAACGGTTGCTAAGAAGAATGCAGAAAACCTGAATGCAAATGTCACTTTAATAAGAGGAAATCTTTTTGAAAATATAGAAGGAAGATTCGATTACATTTTATCAAATCCACCGTATATTCCCTCGCAGGTAATTCAGGGACTGATGCCTGAGGTAAAAGATCATGAGCCACGACTTGCTCTTGATGGAGAGGAAGATGGTCTTGCTTTTTATCGGAGAATTATAGAACAGGCTCCGAATTATCTAAATTCAAATGGAAGAATCTATTTTGAAATCGGAGCAGAACAGGGTGAAGATATGATCCGCCTTATGACGGACAGAGGATTTTCTGAAGTAAAAGTGCATAAAGATCTTGCAGGACTTGACCGAATCGCGACAGGCATATATAGTAGAAGATAGTCTGTAATTTCGATTACAAAACACATCATAAATATATGATCATTTGGCAATAGAGTAAAGCCAGATGGTTATAAAATATAGAATAGCAGGAGGAAGAAAGATGTTTGATAAATTAGAAGATCTTGTAAAACGTCTGGATGAGGTTATGCAGGAACTGAGTGAGCCGGATGTAGTAAGTGATCAGAACCGTTTCCGCAATCTGATGAAAGAACAGAATGAGCTAGCTCCGATCGTAGAGAAATACAAAGAGTATAAAGAAGCCAAACAGACAATTGAAGACAGTGTAGAGATGCTTGAAGAAGAACACGATGAGGAAATGCGTGAGCTTCTGAAAGAGGAATTATCTGAAGCAAAGAAGAATGTAGAGCAGTATGAAGAGGAATTAAAGGTTCTCCTTCTTCCAAAAGACCCTAACGATGATAAGAACGTTATCGTTGAGATCCGTGCAGGTGCCGGCGGGGATGAGGCCGCATTATTTGCTGCTGAAATTTATCGTATGTATAAAAACTATGCAGAATCAAAACGTTGGAAAACAGAGTTCATCGATGTGAATGAGAATGGTATTGGTGGATTCAAGGAAGTTTCCTTTATGATCAATGGTCAGGGCGCATACTCAAGACTGAAATACGAAAGTGGTGTTCATCGTGTACAGCGTATCCCTGCGACAGAGTCCGGCGGACGTATTCACACATCTACGATCACTGTGGCAATTATGCCGGAAGCAGAAGAAGTTGATGTACAGCTTGATATGAATGATTGTCGATTTGATGTATTCCGTGCTTCCGGAAACGGTGGTCAGTGCGTAAATACAACCGATTCCGCTGTTCGATTAACACATATCCCAACAGGTATCGTTATTTCCTGTCAGGATGAAAAGTCACAGCTTAAAAATAAAGATAAAGCAATCAAAGTACTGCGCGCACGTTTGTATGATTTAGAGCAGTCCAAAGCACATGATGCAGAGGCCGAACTTCGTAAGAGCCAGATCGGAACAGGTGACAGAGCAGAGAAGATTCGTACTTACAACTTCCCACAGGGACGTGTGACAGATCACAGAATTAAATTAACTCTCCATCGTCTTGATGATATTTTAAATGGAGATCTCGATGAGATCATCGATAGCTTAACAGCAGCAGACCAGGCAGCCAAATTAAGTAAATTACAGGAAATGGAGCGTTAAAATTATGCAGGAGTGGAAGAAAAATATCAGACAGGTTGTTCCATACGTACCTGGCGAACAACCAAAAGAAGCAAATGTAATAAAGTTAAACACGAATGAGAATCCTTATCCACCTTCACCGAAGGTAAAAGAACAGTGTGCGAAAATCTGTGCTAAAACAGAAGAACTGCGTCTTTATCCGGATCCGACAGCCGGAATGTTAGTAGAGGCAATCGCAAAATACAAGGGATTAGAAAGTAATCAGGTTTTTGTCGGAGTCGGCTCCGATGATGTACTGGCTATGGCTTTTCTTACATTTTTTAATAGCGAAAAGCCGATATTTTTCCCTGATATCACGTATTCTTTTTATGATGTGTGGGCTGATTTATTCAAAATCCCATATGATAAGAAGCCATTAGATGAAAACTTTATGATTAAAAAAGACGATTACTACTGGAAAAACGGTGGAGTCGTATTCCCAAACCCGAACGCACCTACAGGAGTTTTGATGCCACTTGATGAGATTGAGGATATTATCGCTCATAATCAGGATGTCATTGTTATTGTAGACGAGGCGTATGTAGACTTTGGCGGACACAGTGCGCAGCAGCTTCTTTCTAAATATGAGAACCTTTTAGTTGTGCAGACATTTTCCAAATCACGTTCTATGGCAGGAATGCGTATCGGATATGCTATGGGTTCTGCAGAATTAATTAAAGCTTTAAATGATGTGAAGTATTCCTTTAACTCCTACACAATGAATCGCCCGTCCATTCTTTTAGGAACAGCATCCGTTGAGGACGATGCTTACTTTAAAGAAACTGTAGAAAAGATTGTTCATACGAGAGAGTGGTTTAAAGCTGAAATGAAGAAGCTTGGATTTACTTTCCCGGATTCTCAGGCAAACTTCCTGTTTGCTTCCCATCCGGATGTACCGGCAAAAGAAATCTTTGAAGCCGCCAGAGCAAACAATATTTACGTAAGATATTTTGATAAACCTCGTATTAATAATTATCTGAGAATTACCATTGGAACAGATGAAGAAATGAAAAAGTTCTTAAAATTCTTAACATCTTTTCTGAAAAGTCAGAAATAAACATGGTATTATGATGAAATATATTGTAAAATATAAGTATTACAATATAAGATAATACAGGGAGGATTACTATGAAAAAGATTCTGTTTGCAGCTTCTGAATGCGTGCCTTTTATGAAAACAGGCGGACTCGCTGACGTAGTAGGAGCGTTACCAAAAGAATTTGACAAAAACGAGTGGGATGTGCGTGTTGTAATGCCAAACTACCGGGGAATTCCAGAAGAGTATCGTAATAATTTTGAATATGTTACGCATTTCTATATGGGAGTAGGTCCATATATTCCTAATGTTCATGTAGGTATTATGAAATATGTTTATAATGGCATTACCTATTACTTTATTGATAATTTAGATTACTTTGGAGCGTGGGAGCCATACTCAGATACAAGAACAGACGTTGAAAGATTCACTTTCTTCTGTAAAGCAGTCCTTTCGATACTTCCTGTTATCGATTTCCGTCCGGACCTCATCCACTGTCATGACTGGCAGACAGGACTGATTCCGGTTTACTTAAAAACAGAGTTTGCAGCTAATCCATTTTTCTGGGGAATTAAGACAATTATGACGATTCATAATCTTCGTTTCCAGGGAGTATGGGATATTAAGACTATGAGAGGTTTAAGTGGACTTCCAGATGAACTGTTCACACCGGATAAGTTAGAGTTTAAGAAAGATGCCAATATGTTAAAAGGCGGAATCGTTTACTCTGATTTCATCACAACCGTAAGTAATACTTACGCACAGGAAATCCAGACCGCATATTATGGAGAAGGATTAGACGGACTGTTAAGCGCACGTAATCAGAGTCTTTTTGGAATTGTAAATGGCGTTGATTATGCATTGTATGACCCATCTAATGATGCAAAGATTTATCGGAATTATACAGAAAGAGACCATAAAGAAGGAAAGGCTGCCAATAAGGCAGAACTCCAGAAGCAACTTGGTCTTGAAGTGAATCCAAATAAATATATGATCGGATTGATCTCCCGTCTGACAGATCAGAAGGGTCTTGATCTGGTACGCTACGCAATGGATAAGATTATCGATGACAATACACAGGTTGTAGTAATCGGAACAGGAGATCCGGCATACGAGGAAATGTTCCGTTATTATGCATGGTGCAATTCAGATAAGGTGTCTGCGAATATTCTCTATTCCGACGATCTGGCACATAAGTTATATGCGGCAGCAGACTCCTTCTTAATGCCATCCTTATTTGAACCATGTGGTTTAACACAGATTATCGCTTTCCATTATGGAACGATTCCAATCGTTCGCGAAACAGGTGGATTAAAAGATACCGTTATTCCTCTGAACGAATTTGAGGATACCGGAGACGGATTCTCCTTTAGTAACTATAACGGAGAAGAACTCATCAATACAGTAAATTACAGCAAGTATATTTACTTTGAACAGCCAGAGCTTTGGAACCATATGGTGGCAAGAGCGATGGAAAAGGATCTTTCCTGGGGCGTATCCAAGAAGCGTTATGAAGAACTATATAATACTTTAATCGGAAGATAAAAATACGAATTTGTAGATTTCGTGTAGACGAAAAAAGAAAAAATACCATATCTCATCTGCTCTGTAGTCGTTGTGTTTAAAATGCTCGTCCGCATCTTAAACACGCTCCGAAGCCGCATCTGGGATATGGTATTTTTTCTTTTTTCTGACTATACTAAATCTACAGTTAGTGAGAATGGGGGATTAAATACTAATTTATTTGAGGGACTAAAGAAACGAAAAGCAGAAATTTGATAGAAAAGAAAATGTGAAGATAGTCGCTTCGTAGAAAATGCCTGTTCGGCATTTTTACTGGCTCAGACATCACATTTTCTTTTCTATCAAATTTTTGCTTTTCTGTTCTTGGGCTCCAGATGGAAATTAGTATTTAAATCTTGGATGGGAATAAGGGGATTGCCTAGAAGGTTATGAAAGTTAACCAGAGAGAAATTCTCCATAAGGTAGGAATAGATAAATATAATTTTTATACAATCGAGTAAGAAAGTACCCTCTTTTGGAGATGTTCATTCTAATAAAAACCATAGACTTCTGGAGAATCCCCTTCTCTTTCCAATATAAATCACTAATTTGCTATTTGTTATCAAAACCAGACAGCCGCTAAAACAAAATTTTATGCTGAATTGTAAGAAGACTATGATAAAGAAAAAAGAATTGTTATAAGTATTGCATTTTGTGACTTTGCGCTATGGAATTCTGACCATAGGAACTTGGGACTCGTTTTTCCCAAGTTCCTGTTTTTTCTGGGCAGAATGGAATGCTTAGCGCAACGGAACAAAATCAAACTTATCACAATTCTTTTTTCTTTAGAAGACTAACTACAATTCAGCTCAATATCTTCTGCCAAAGCGGCGTCTGTGTCCCCATCAAATTAGTATTTGGTTAAAATACTCTTTGTATTAGGAACATATACAGAATTGTTCCTCCTGCAATGTTGAGCAGTGTATTCTTCTTCCATTTATGCAGGATGAAAATAAATACCAGTGCGATGAGTTCAGGTATACAGTGATTTGTTCCACCAATAGAATCTTTTAAGGAATAAATGACAAGAAGTCCAATGACTGCATTAGGGAGAACTCGTCCTAGAAATCTTACGAAGTCAGGTGTGCTGTCTGCGGAGAAAATGATAAATGGCAGAAAACGTGTAGCCATTGTGCCGAGTACGACTGCGGTAATGGTGATAATCTGTTGTGTGGTAGTCATCGTACATTTTCCTCGCTTTCGTGTGGATTTTTTACAATTTTCTTTGAATCATCTAATCTGTTCCGACATAAAAAGAAACTTAAAATAATCAATGCCATAGCTGGGATCATGAAGTTGCTTTTTCCAAAGAGGAGCAGGCAGGAGAAAGAACATATGACTCCGATTAAAGCAGGAAGGTGTCGGCTTGCTGTATCCCATTGGTCAAGAAACATAACAAAGAAAAGAGCAGTCATAACAAATTCTATTCCTGTTGTGTCAAAATGAATGACTGAACCAAGTACAGCTCCCATTGTAGCTCCAAAGACCCAGTAAATCTGGTTTAAAAGAGTTACCCATATCATAAACCATTCTCGGTTGATTTCTGGTGGAGGAGTGATAGAACAATTTACAGAGAAAGTTTCATCACACATTCCATAGATTAGGTAGAACTTTTTAATTCCCTTATAATCTTTATAAGTATCCAGCATGGAAATTCCATAAAAGAGATGTCTTGCATTTACCATTAATGCCAGTAAAAAAGAATAAACTGGGTTAAAGGAAGCCAGAAGTAGACTTATAGTTACAAATTCCATAGAACCAGCAAAAATAAACATACTCATGAAGAGTGGATAAATAAAAGAAAACCCTTTGCTGCTTGCAAAGAAACCGTAAGACATTCCCAAAAATAAAAACCCGGCACAAATTGGCAGGGTATATGGAAAAGCATATTTTAATGCGTTACGTTTCATAAATAAAGTCCTTTCGTGTTGTGCTTACCAAATTGCAGGTCATAGACGAACGAATGGCGTTGCAATTTAGAATGACCTTATTCTAGCATAGAAAAGAAGACTATGCAAAAAGGAATTTACTGTTTGATTCATTAGAGGAAACAGACGAAAATAAAACTATTAGCCCATAGCCACTGTAAAGATATCACTGCGTAGAAAATGCCTGTTTGGCATTTTTACTTGCTCTCACATTACATTGGCTATGGGCTAATAGTTTTATTTTCTGCTTGTTGGCTCCAGAAGAAATGAATGCAATAGTTTTTGAGGAGAGAAGGGGGAGAAGTCAGGAGTCTACTGCTTGCTCGAAAGGTATCTCGTCAGAAGAGGAAAAATGACATATTGCGACAATATAATGATAAATTTATCATGTAAAGTAATAGCTTGCGGCATCATATTATCATCAGTGAAGCTTGAAAAAAGGTTCAGCATAGTGAAAAAGATATCAGAATAAGCCATAACCTTCTGTCCCCTCCCCCATCTCTCTCCAAAGACTATTGCATTCATTCCTTCTGGAGCCAAAACACAGAAAAAAGAAATACTACCATATCCCAGATGCGGCTTCGGAGCGTGTTTAAGATGCAGATGAGCATCTTAAACACAGCGACTACAGAGCAGATGGGATATGGTAGTATTTCTTTTTTCGTCTGTTTCCCCTAATGAATGAAATAGTAAAATAATTTTTTGTAACACCAGGAGAAGGTCCGTTTTTTTATAGTTTGTTTAGTGTATATAGGATAACTGCGATAGGGCTTAGAATCAATATAAAGAACAACAGAGCCGACAGCAGTGCCTTTTTGAACCGGAGCAGTTAAGGATGCAGGAAGAGTTATAATACATTTTGTTTTTTCGTTAGATGAGACATATAAGCTGACGGGTTTTGGAGCAGAAAGAGTGCAGGTAGATTTATATCCTCTTTTTAAAGGGAGTTTGGAAGGAACCCCCTTGTTTAAAGGAATTTCTTTTTTGCTATAATTTTTCATCCCGTAATCCATCAGTTTTTTTGTATCTTCCCATTTATAACGGCGGTTTGGGTACCATCCACTTCCTAAAACAACAGAAATCAAATAACGACCGTCTTTTTTTACTGCGCCGACAAAACAATATCCGGCATTGTTTGTGTACCCGGTTTTTACACCGATTGCACCGTTATAGGAAGTTAAAAACAGATTTTTGTTATTTAAAGAGTAAGATTGCCCGGTTTTTAATTCTTTGATAGAAAAAGATGGTTCTTTAATGATTTTGCAGAAGTTATCATTTTTTAAGGCAAGACAGGTCAGTAAGGCAAGGTCATGGCAGGTCGTATAATGTTTGGCACTATCGAGTCCGTTTGGGGTTTCAAAAGAGGTGTGATAGCAGCCATAATTTCTGGCTTCCTGTGTCATATCTGCACAAAATTGTTCTACGGAACCTCCGATATGTTCTGCAATTGCAACGGCAGCATCATTATAAGATTCGAGCATTAATGCATAAAGTAAATCGGATAGTAAGAATTGTGAGCCACTTTTAGCTCCGAGTTTTACTTTAGGAGCAGAAGCAGCGCGTTTTGAGAATACGACTTTATCTGAAAGATTTCCATGTTCGATTGCATAGAGACAGGTCATGATTTTCGTCGTACTTGCCATTGGAAGTTCTTTTTCTTCTTCCTTGCCAAATAGAATTCTTTGGTTATCCCCATCCATAAGAATCGCTGCTTTTGCATGAAGCGAGGAAAGTTCATTGGGAATAGTACTTTCTGTTTTTAAAAAAGTATGAGCGTTTATGTCACAGGAAACAAAAAAAGATAAAAAGAAGATTGAGATAGCAAAAATCAGGAAAAAAGTATAGATGTTATATTTAAAAATATGTTTTCGACAACCAGAATAATCGTTCAAAAAAGCACATCCTTTTTAGAATGGTGGGTTTTAATAACTATGTAAGAAAACGAGAAAATATGCTAAGTAGGAATAAGTAGGAATTTGCAGCAGGCAAAGCTGTCAGAGCCAGGAGAGAGATTTCTTATGGTTCATTAGCTTTGCCAATTCATCAAAGTAATTCTAAAAAATGGAGAAGGGCTTCATATTGCTCTGAATTTAGCTTAGCTGCATAATACATTAATCGAAGCTGTTGTTCATTCAATGTTGTAGTTTTGCATTCATCTTCCAGAAAAAACTGCGATAATGTAATTCCAAAAGCATCGCAAAGTTTAGTTAATGAAGGAATAGTGGGAAGCATATTTTTACGGTACCATGAAGAAATCGTAGACTGGGTAAGCCCGGACTGTTCCGCAAGCTGGTATTCTGTCCAGTTCCTTTCTTTTCTTAGATCGACAATTCTTTTTAAAATATCCATTCAAAATCTCCTTAAATCTATTTGTTTATAAAGGAATCATAACGTGGTTTAAAACATAATTTATCTGTTAAAAGTTGAGACGTATATGTTGATTGTAGTAAACAAAAACGCTACAAAATAATATATATAGACGTATAATTAAAACTAGAATAAGAAGGATAAGGCAGATGAAATTTTCTATCATAAATAAAACTTTCAGTTTATAGTGGATAATCTATAAAAAATAATCAATCAAATCATAAATATTTCGTTGCATTTTGTTGAAAAAACCCATATAGTAAAAGTAGGAGAAATACGAAATAATAAAGAGTTTGTAATGATCGGGATGAGGTCACAGGAACTATAGTTATACTGTTTTTCCTTTATTCCGAGAGTACATTCAGAAAGAAAAGGAGGGAGTCTATGTTTTATCGTTGTAAAAGCTGTGGTGGGAATGTAACCTACAACCCAGACAAAAAGAAAATGATATGTGAGAGCTGTGGGAATGAAGGGGAGCCGGAACTGATTTCTCAGGACAAGAAACACGTATGTAATAACTGTGGTGCGGAGATTGAAGCAGATCAGATTGATTTATCGCTGAAGTGTCCATATTGTGGTACCTATGTGATTTTTGAGGACCGGATGGAGAACGAATACGAGCCGAATCTGGTGCTGCCTTTTGCAATTGATAAGCATAAGGCGCTGGATCTTCTGAAAGAAAAGTTTGCAAAGCAACTGTTTCTTCCGGGGAATTTCTGTTCATCTTCTACAATAGAGTCAATGGAAGGACTGTATGTGCCATTCTGGATGTATGACCTGCATACGCACGTGCATTTTGAAGGAGAAGCAGATAAGATCAGAACCTGGGAAGAGGGAGATTATGATTGTACGGAGACCAGTACATATCGTATTGTAAGAGATTTTGATGTGGACTATGACAAGATTCCTGTGGATGCATCAAAGGCGATGCCGGATGCCATGATGGATTTAGTAGAACCATATAAATACGAAGCATTGGGAGAGTTTGATGCGAAGTTTCTTTCTGGTTTTCAGGCAGAAATTTATGATGAAGATAAAGACACTCTTTTCCCAAGAGCAAAGAAAAAGGCAGATAAATACAGCCAGAAGTATCTTGGTGGCTATAACGTAGAATATGATGCAGTAAGACCGACTGTAAATGATAAAAAGAGCACAGAAAAAGCATCTTTTTATTCGTTTCTTCCTTTATGGCGGTATGTGTATCGTTACGGAGGAAAGAATTATGAATTCTATGTGAATGGCCAGACAGGGAAGGCAGTAGGGGAGGCTCCGACTAGCTTAAGTAAAGCGGTTGTGTGGTTTATAGCAGTTTTCGGTTCCCTCTTCTTTACAGTAGAAATGCTTCTTTATTTATTGGGGGTGATGTAAATGGCAAAGACATATCGTAGAATATTAATTTTTATTGTTATACTCGGTGTTTTAATGGGGCTGCTTGGGAAAAAATTTGCGGGGGATCAATATGTGAATATAGAACCTCGAAAGAATACAGAGTGTACCCTGACAAAGAGAGTGTTTGATGATGCAGATGTTCTTACCGATGAAGAGGAGAAGAATCTGGAGGCGTTAATTGCAGAAAAAGAAGAATTGATCGGTGGAGATCTTGTTCTTATTACAACGAATGATGCAAGTCTTGATACGATGGAGAAGCTTCGTGACTATGCACAGAATTATTATAAAGAGAATAAGCTTGGCTGGGATCAGCCTATCGGAAGCGGAGCAATTTATGTAGATGACTGGGAGACCAGATATACTTGGCTTGCCACTCGCGGTATAGTAAAAGACAGATTATCTAAGGATAATACAGACTATATTGTGGATGAAACGAATGATATTGTGAATAAAGACCCTTATAAAGCATATACAAGGTTGATAAACCTAGTAGCAGAAGAGACACAAAAGAGTCCGATGTTCCATATAAACATCAGCCCAATCTGGGTACTGCTTGGCTGTCTTGTGGTGTCTCTCATCTTTGTAGTAGCGCAGCTTTCCGGACAGGTAGGAAAAGATACAGTAAAGAAGTCTACCTATGTGAAGAAAGATGGTGTACAGTTAAACGATAAGCAGGATGTCTTCTTACATTCTCATGTGACAAGAACAAAGAGAACATCAGATGATGACAGTGGAAGTAGCTGCAGCGGAACAGACGACTTTGGCGGCAGTGGCGGTTCTCACTAAGAATTTGGCAAGATAAAAACAAAGGAGGAATCCCATGTTTTACCGTTGTAAAGATTGTGGTGGTAATGCTGTTTACGACCCAAAGAAAAAGAAGATGGTATGTGAAAGCTGTGGCAATGAGGAGACACAGGAAAAAATACTACAGGAGAAGCTTCATATATGTAATAACTGTGGAGCAGAGATTGAATCCAAAAAGACAGATCTTGCTCTGAAATGTCCATACTGTGGGACGTATGTCATTTTTGAGGACAGGATGAAAGATGCGTATAAGCCTGATCTGGCATTGCCATTTGTGATAGATAGAAAAGAAGCGATAGAGATTATAAGGAAGAATTTTGCGAAGAAAATGTTCATTCCTAAAGATTTTTGTTCGACTTCAAGTCTGGAATCCCTTCAGGGAAGATATGTTCCATTTTGGATGTATGATATGGAGACCCATGTGCATTTTGAAGGAGAAGGAAGAAAAATCAGAACGTGGACAGAAGGAGACTATGATTGTACGGAGACGAGTATATATCGTCTTGTAAGAGATTTTGATGTGAACTATGATAAGATTCCTGTTGATGCATCGAAAAATATGCCAGATGAGAAAATGGATTTAGTGGAGCCTTATAAATATACTGCACTAGGGAAGTTCCGCTCAAGATATTTGTCTGGATTCCAGGCAGAAATTTATGATGAAAATAAAGAAGAACTTTTGCCGAGGGCACAGAAAAAAGCAAAGAAATATACAGAGGGTTACCTTGATGAGTATAACAATAGTTATAGCAGTGTGAAACCTGCTATTAAAAAAGTAGATAGTAAAGAAATGAACTCCTACTATACATTTTTACCGGTATGGCGTTATGTATACCGTTATCAGGGAACAAATTATGAGTTTTTTGTTAATGGTCAGACGGGAAAAGCAATAGGAACGCCGCCGACCAGCAAGGCGAGAATGTTCTCATGGTTTGCAGCAGTTACGTGTTCACTGTTCTTTCTTGCGGAAATGATTCTGTATTTTCTGGAGGTGGCATAAATGGGGAAAATCTGGAGACGAATTTTAATAGGAATCGTTATACTCGCCGCGATTATAGGCATCGTGGCAAAATTGCTTGAGCCGGAAGAATACACCAATACAAAACCTCGTCAAAATACAGAATGTACAATCACGCAGAGAGTATTGGATGAAGCGGGCAAAATGACTGATAAACAGAAGAAAGATCTTGAAGCTCTGATTGCAGAAAAAGAACAGCTAATTGGCTGTGATATCGTTATCCTTACAATAAATGAGCCGGGGCTTGATAGTTATGATGAAATCCGAGACTATGCACAGGTATATTATGAGGATAACAAATTTGGCTGGAATAAAGCTAATGGAGACGGGATCATTTATGTGGATGACTGGGAAACGGGATACACCTGGATGTGTACAACTGGTCTTGCAAAAACGAGACTCGATGATACGGACACAGAACAGATTGTGGATAGTGCCAACGAAATCGTAAATGATAATCCATATGAGGCTTACACATCTATTGTAAATAATGCAGCAACCATGATTCAGACAGGCCGTTCCTCTTATGTGCAGATTAACCTGATGATTGTCTTTCTTGCAGCAGCAGTAATTGGAGCCATTTTTGTAGGTGTCCAGTTAATCGGACATGGAGGAAAAGACACTGTTCTAAGGTCTACCTACGCAAAAGGAGGAGTGCAAATGAATGAAAAGCAGGATATCTTCCTGCATTCCCATGTGACCAGAACGAAACGACCGAGTAAAAGCAGCGGTGGCGGAGGAAAAGTCGGAGGAACTGGAGGACATGGCGGAGCCGGAGGAAGGCATTAATATAGTAATTTGTAGATTTCGTATAGACGAAAAAAGAAAAAATACCATATTCCATCTGCTCTGTAGTCGCTGTGTTTAAAATGCTTATTCGCATCTTAAACACGCTCCGAAGCCGCATCTGGGATAGGGTATTATTTCTTTTTTCTGACTATCCAAATCTACAGTTGGTGAGAATGGGGATTGCCCAGAAGGCTATGGTTTTCATTAGAATGAATATCTCCAGAAGAAGATACTTTCTTACTCGATTGTATAAAAATTACATTTAACTACTCCTACCTCATGGAGAATTTTTCTCTGGTTAGCTCACATAATCTTTTGGAGAATCCCCTTCTCTTTTCAACAGAAATCACTAATTTGCTATTAAAAACAGACAGCCGCTGAAGCAAAATTTCCTGCTGAATTGTAAGGAAACTATGGTAAAGAAAAAAGAATGGTTATAAGTATTGCATTTTGTGACTTTGCGCTATGGAATTCTGACCATAGGAACTTGGGACTCGTTTTTCCCAAGTTCCTGTTTTTCTGGGCAGAATGGAATGCTTAGCGCAACGGAACAAAATCAAACTTATAACCATTCTT
Organism: Anaerobutyricum soehngenii; assembly: GCF_009697165.1. Classification (NCBI taxonomy): domain Bacteria; kingdom Bacillati; phylum Bacillota; class Clostridia; order Lachnospirales; family Lachnospiraceae; genus Anaerobutyricum; species Anaerobutyricum soehngenii. The sequence goes on from NZ_VULP01000001.1 coordinate 25,462, forward strand.
CTTTTCTTTAGAAGACTACTACAATTCAACTCAATATCTTCTACTAAAGCGGCGTCTGTTTCCCCAGCAAATTACTATTTATACCTTTTCTGCACCGGATGTTTTTAGATGGAGTCTTGTTTGTACTGTTGATTTATAAAATCGTAGTAATATTTCTTCTAGTTGTTTTGTAAAGCTCTCTTTGTTAAGGCTTTGTAATGCTTTTAAAAGTGCTGGTTCTTCTAAGAGCGCACCGATTACCTCACTGGTTACCGGGGCAGCAACTTCACTTGCAGGTCCCGAGGGAATCAGAGATACAATAGCGCCCCGGATAATATGTCCACGTTCATAGATTGGTGGTTCAAGCTGGACGTAACCGAAGCAGGAGGTAGAAATTTCTGTACTTCTTCCGTGAAGGAGAAGTGCCTGAAATGGTTTGATATAGGTATCAGCCAGGTTATCTCTGTCTTTTAATATTTTGTATAAATGTGCCTGCATGTCGGAAGTGTCGGCATACAGGGAGGAACAGTAAGAGATTATTTCATCTCTGTTTTTCAGGATTGGAGCCTGATTGATGTAAATATTGCCGAGCAGTTCATAGATTTCGCTTCCAATGGCGGAGAGAAATTCTACATCTTTTCTACAGATTGAGGAATCAGAAGGAACTTCGGGTTCTTTGATTTCTTTTTCCTGTGCCTGTCTTTTCTGTTCCTGAATGACTTTGATGCGAGAATCGAGCAGTATTTTATCCTGACGGGTTAATATTGGATTGACGTGGATGTATGGGTAGGCAATCTCTAGCTTTACAGTGGAGATAACAAGGTCAACGCCTTCTTCCTGTAATCGAATATTATCTAATTCAAAAGCGGAGGTTATACCGCGGATATCAAGGTCAGGGTATTCTTTTTTCAAGCTCTCTGTGAGAAGTCTTGAACTTCCGATTCCAGTTGGACAGACAATCATAACAGAAAGCTTTTTGATTTCTTTTTCAATACGTTCTATTGCCATTGTGAAATAAAGGGTAATAAAACCAATTTCGCTGGCGGGAACTTTTTTTATGCCAAGAATCGGACAGAGGAGAGAAAGTCCCTCTTCACAAGCCTTATATACAGAAGGATAACTTTCCTGAAATTCCTTTAACAGCGGATTTTCTACGGGAATTCCAGCGCGGAGTCTGGCAATGGTCGGTTGGATATGTCCGCTTAATTCTGTGAGGAGCCGGCTGTCTCTCATAAAGTTTATATGTAAAATTTCGTTGACTTTTTTTATGATGGACAGGGTAATCTGATGTACGTCAAGGTTTTTTATATCAGTTAAATCTCTGCTTCCAGATGGCCATATACGCTGTCCGGAAATAAAGACAGCCATATAGATGGTCTCATCGACAGAAATAGATAAATGGAAAAACTGGCGTAGTTCCTTCATAATATATTCGGAAACGGCATACTCCGGCTGGATAGATATTTCTGCATAAGACTGTTTGAGTTCTTTGATAAACCGTCCTTTTTGCATTCTCTGTACACAGAGGGAAGTGTATACAAGCAAGTGTAAATATCCATTGTCAGAAAGCTGCATACCAAGCTGTTTCTGACAGCCGCCAAGAATGTGATTAACCTCGGCCATTACTTCGCCATCAATTTCATTGATAAAATTTCGGTCTGACAGAAACTTCTTGTCCTGGAGATTGCCAATGGAGTGATGTTCATTTACCTGTTTACATATGAAAGAAGTCAATGCCTGTCTTCTTGCGATTTCTGTTCCTTCTATAAATACACCAAGTCCGGGACGGCGGACGAGCTTTAGCTGATACTTTGTAAACCAGGTTTCAAGCTGGTTAAGGTCAGCAGTAAGTGTACCCTCGGAAATCTCGAACTTTTCTGTGAAGTAGTAAGATTTAATCGGCTCTTCTGCGAGGAGAAGGTCATGACATAAGAGAGTCAGCCTTTCTGGGCGGTTATCTGCAGGAGCGGAGCTATTTGTATCTTTTTCATCTAAAAGAGCAGCTAACTCTTTTAATCGTTCTGGTGTCTCGTCAATTAAAAGTCCTACACTTCGTTTGCGTACAAAGCAAAAGCCATTATGCTTCATCCATTTTTCAACGGTTGGCAGTTCGCGCTGGACGGAGCGGTCGCTGACACCGAGTTCTTCTGAAATGATACCGATTGTCACAGGGCTGTCCGGTGAAAAGCGGAGCAGAATGCGGATTATTTTATCTGCGCGTGGTGTGAGCTGCATGATTTTTTCTTCCTTTCCTATTCTTCCTCTTATTATACAATCTTTTACTGACAAATACTTCTTGTGAAAATGCACAAAAGAGCGACAAAGAAATTGGGTATATTGATGATAAAGTGACAGTTTGTCGGGAAGTCTTACCGACAAAGTTGCGGTATCATTCCTTTGAATTTTGTCATTTTGTGCTTTACAATAGAGACATAGAAAACAAGGGCAGTGCAAAAAAGCACAGTGTCAATATCCCAAAAGCCGGAGGCAAAACGTAAAACGGAGACAGGTATTAAGCCGATGGGGAGGGGCAAAAAAGAGAGGAGATATGTAACATGAAAAACGCAGTACAACGTTTTGGTAAGTTCCTTAGTTCAATGGTAATGCCAAATATCGGAGCATTCATCGCATGGGGCTTCATCACAGCATTATTTATCGAAAAAGGATGGCTTCCAAATGCACAGCTTGCAACTTTAAACGGACCAATGCTTAATTACTTACTTCCAGTCCTGATCGCATTCCAGGGTGGTAAGTTAATCGGTGGAGACCGAGGCGGAGTAATGGGTGCAATCGCAACCATCGGTGTAATCGTTGGAGCACCTGATTATCCAATGTTGATGGGTGCTATGGTAATGGGTCCTTTGGCTGGTTTTGTTATTAAAAAGTTTGACCAGGCAATGGACGGAAGAATGCCAGCCGGATTTGAGATGTTAATTAACAACTTCTCCATTGGTATCTTCGGTATGTTATTAGCCATCGTTGGTTACTATGCAATCGGGCCTTTCATGAGTGCCGTACTTGTAGTATTAAAAGGTGGTGTTCAGGTACTTGTAAATCATAACCTTCTTCCACTCGCAGCAATCTTTATTGAGCCAGCGAAGGTATTATTCTTGAACAACGCAATCAACCATGGTATCTTTACTCCTATCGGAATTGAACAGGCAGCAGAAGCTGGTAAGTCCATCATGTATATGTTAGAGGCTAACCCAGGTCCAGGTCTTGGATTACTTCTTGCTTACTGGGCATTTTCTAAGGATAAAGCAACAAAGGATTCCGCACCTGGAGCAATTATCATTCACTTCTTCGGTGGTATCCATGAGATTTATTTCCCATACATCCTTATGAACCCATTAGTAATCGTTGGACCAATCGCAGGTAATATCTGTGCAATCCTTTTCTACAGTATTACAAAAGCAGGTCTTGTAGGACCTTCTGCACCTGGTTCTATCATCGCATTTATGTCAATGTCACCAAAAACATCTATCGCAATCACAGCACTTGGTGTTCTGATTGCAGCAGCAGTATCTTTCTTAGTTTCTTCACCGATCGTTAAGATGGCAGGAAGCAAGAGTCTTGAAGATGCACAGAAAAAGACAAGCGACATGAAAGCTGAGTCCAAAGGACAGGCAGCAGAAGTTCTTTCCGGAGCAGATGTTAAGACAGATGACATTAAGAAAATCGTTTTCGCGTGTGATGCTGGTATGGGATCTTCCGCAATGGGAGCAACAAAGTTTAGAAATCGTATTAAACCTTTAAATCTTGGAATTACAGTAACAAATACATCCGTAGACAATGTTCCTGCAGACGCAGATGTCGTTGTATGCCAGTACATTTTACAGGACAGAGCAGTGAAGAGTGCACCACAGGCAAGATTAGTAGCAATCGGAAACTTCCTTCAGGATCCTAACCTTGATACATTCTATGCAGAGTTAGAGGGACGTGCAAATGCTACATCCGCTCCAGCTCCAGCAGTAGAGGCAGAACCTGAAGTAAAAGAAGAAAAGAAAGCAAAAAAAGCTGTCCTTAAAAAAGAAGGTATCAAAACAGGATTAAAGAGTGTAGACAAAGAAACAGCAATTCGTGCAGCAGGTCAGCTTTTATGTGACCTGGGCTTCGCAAATGAAGATTATATTCAGGCAATGGTTGACCGTGAAAATATGGTATCTACATACATGGGTATGGGAGTTGCAATCCCTCACGGAACATCCAATGCAAAAGAAACCGTTAAAAAATCTGGTATCGTAGTAATGCAGTATCCAGAAGGTGTTGACTTTGGTGATGAGAAAGCATATCTCGTAATCGGTATTGCAGGTGTTGGTGATGAGCATCTTGAGATTCTTGGAAACATCGTAGCAAGTCTTGAGGACGAAGAACTTCTCGAAACACTGAAAAAGAATGCTGACGTTGACACTATCATGAAAACTTTTGGTTAAAATAAATAACAAAGGTGAGTAATTAAATTAAGTAAAAATTATATTAAAAAATCATATTGAAATAACATCGGGAACAGTCCCGAGGTTTAGATTTAAGAAAGAAGGAGTCAGATTATGAAAAAGGCAGTTCAGTTTGGAGCAGGTAATATCGGTCGTGGTTTTATTGGAGCTTTACTTAGTCAGTCCGGTTATCATGTAGTATTTGCAGACGTTGTAGACAAGATTATCGACAAAATTAATGAGGATAAAACATACACAGTTCATGTAATGGACGTAGAATGTGAAGATCAGAAAATCGAAAACATCAGTGGTGTAAATTCTACAAAGCCAGAAGCAGTAGATGAAATCGCAAGTGCTGACCTTGTAACAACAGCTGTTGGTCTTGTTATTTTACCTCGTATCGCTCCTACAATCGCAGCAGCTATCGAAAAACGTATGGCAGACGGAAACAAAGAGCCGATGAACATCATCGCATGTGAAAATGCAATCCGTGGAACATCTCAGTTAAAGAAAGCTGTTTACGAAAACTTAAGCGAGGAAGGAAAAGCATTTGCAGATGAGTATGTCGGATTCCCAGACTGTGCAGTTGACAGAATTGTACCTCCTGTAAAGAGCGAAAACTTCATTGATGTAGTAGTAGAAGAATACTACGAATGGGATGTAGAGCGCGCAAGCTTCAAGGGCGAGATTCCAGAAATCAAAGGAATGACTCTTGTAGATGACTTAATGGCATACATCGAGCGTAAATTATTCACATTAAATACAGGACACTGCATCACTTCTTATCTTGGAAAGCTTCGTGGATTCCCAACAATTGATGCAGCAATCGCTGATGAAGAAATCTATGACATCGTATCTAAAGCAATGAAAGAGAGTGGTGACGGACTCATCAAGAAACATGGTTTCGACCCTGAAAAACATGCAGCATACATCAAAAAGATTATCGGACGTTTCAAAAACCCATACTTACAGGACGATGTAAGCCGTGTAGGTCGTGAGCCACTTCGTAAATTAAGCCCAACAGACCGCCTGATCAGCCCATTAACAACAGCAGCAGGATATGGACTTCCAGTAGACCACTTACTTGTTGGTGTTGGTGCAGCTTTACACTATGATAATCCAGAAGACAAACAGAGCGTTGAACTTCAGGCAAAAATCAAAGAGCAGGGCGTTCGTGAAGCAGCAAAAGAAATCACTCAGCTTACAGATGAAAAGCTGTTAGATGCGATTGTTGCTGAATATGAGAAATTAGCTTAGTTTTTATACAATATAACACAACCGTGGGACACACGGGAATATAATTATTAATTCATATTGGGCAAAATAAGAATTTTGAAAAATATTCATTTATCTCGATTTATTTAAACGGGTAGAAGTTATATAGTTGTTGTGAGTCTGTAATATGTTAAGTAATTTGGAATAAAAATAAGCAGAGGGAATAAGTTTTAATATTAGAAAAGTAACTATTCAGAGAAAAGCAGTATTTATCAAAAAGGGATTACGGGCAAACTGCAAGTACTCTGAATAGCTGCATATATAATAATTGTAGAAATCCGACAGAACAAAGAAGAAAATAAATTAAAACCGGATACTAACCTAATAAAAATAACAAACTGTTTCCGAAAAAATCAGGAAAGTGAATTGGCGCGTAAAATCTTGCCTTTTCCCGATAACCATGCTACACTTAAGGATGAAAAATTTAAATTGTTTCAATCATTTTAACTTTTAAAGGAGATTATATATGTGTGGAATTGTTGGATACACCGGTAGAGAGGCGGCAGCGCCAATTGTACTGAATGGTTTATCAAAACTGGAGTACAGGGGATATGATTCAGCCGGAGTAGCTGTTTTCAATGAAGTTGAGAATGACATAGACATTGTAAAGACAAAGGGACGTCTTAAGAATCTGTTAGAGAAAACAGACAGCGGAAAAGCGATGCCAGGTGGATGTGGTATTGGTCATACCCGTTGGGCAACACATGGCGCACCTTCTGAGAAGAACGCGCATCCTCATTGTAGTGATGACAAGATGGTTGTTATGGTTCATAACGGAATCATTGAGAACTATCAGGAATTAAAAGACCATCTCACACAGAAAGGTTATACTTTCTATTCTGAGACAGATACAGAAGTAGCAGTGAAGCTTATCGCTTATTACTATGAGAAGACAGATCATAACCCATTAGAAAGTATGTCAAGAGCATTACTTCGTGTTCGTGGTTCTTTCGCACTGGGTATTATGTTCAAAGATCGTCCAGGTGTTGTTTACGCAGCACGAAAAGACAGTCCATTAATCGTTGGACAGAATGAAGGTGGAGCATTTATCGCATCCGACGTTCCTGCTATCCTTTCTTACACAAGAAATGTATACTATCTTGATAACATGGAGATGGCAGAACTTCACGAAGACAGCATCCGTTTCTTTAACATGAACGGTGACGAGATTGAAAAAGAAATGGTTAACATTAAGTGGGATGCAGAAGCAGCGGAAAAAGGCGGTTTCGAGCATTTCATGATGAAAGAGATTCATGAGCAGCCAAAGGCACTCAAAGATACAATCAATACATATGTAAAAGACGGTAAGATTGATTTAAGTTCTGTCGGTATTTCACCAGAAGAATTTGCACAGTATCATAGAATTTGTATCGTAGCCTGCGGTTCTGCTTATCATGTTGGTATCGCAGCCAAATATGTGATGGAAGACCTCACAGGATTAATGGTAGACGTAGATTTCGCCTCTGAATTCCGTTACCGTAATCCAAAGCTTTCCAAAGATACATTAGTTGTCATTATTTCACAGTCAGGAGAGACAGCAGATAGCCTTGCAGCACTGCGTCTTACAAAAGAAATGGGAGTAAAAACATTAGCAATCGTTAATGTAGTTGGTTCCAGTATTGCAAGAGAAGCAGATCACGTTATGTATACTTTAGCTGGACCAGAGATCGCTGTTGCTACTACGAAGGCATATAGTACACAGTTAATTTGTATGTATATCCTCTCCATGTACGCTGCACAGGTAAGAGGCGAGATCGAAGAATCTACCTTAGGCAATATGCTCAAAGAAATCGTGCTCCTTCCAGAAAAGGTTGCAAGTATCTTAGCAGATAAAGAACGAATTCAGTGGTTCGCCAATAAATTCGCATCCGCACACGATGTATTCTTTATCGGTCGTGGACTTGATTACGCAATCTGCCAGGAAGGAAGCCTGAAGATGAAAGAAGTCAGCTATGTACATTCCGAAGCTTACGCAGCAGGTGAGTTAAAACACGGAACCATCAGCCTGATTGAAGATGGAACACTTGTAATCGGTGTTCTTACTCAGAGCCACCTTTGCGAGAAGACACTGAGTAACATGCAGGAAGTAAAGAGCCGTGGCGCATACCTCATGGGTGTTGCAGAGAATGGAAGTTACTACCTTGAAGACATGGTAGACTTTGTTGTATATGTGCCTAAGACAGATCCACATTTCACAACAACTCTCGCGATCATCCCACTTCAGTTAATGGGATACTATGTAAGCGTAGCAAGAGGACTTGATGTAGATAAGCCAAGAAACCTTGCAAAGAGTGTTACAGTAGAATAGTTATAAAATATTAATTTGTAGATTTCGTATAGACGAAAAAAGAAAAAATACCATATCCCATCTGCTCTGTAGTCGCTGTGTTTAAAATGCTCGTTCGCATCTTAAACACGCTCCGAAGCCGCATCTGGGATATGGTATTTTTTCTTTTTTCTGATTATACTAAATCCACAGTTGGTGGAAATTAGTATTTTAATTTGGGATGGGAATAAAGAGCTTGTCCAACCCAAATTACTAATTTGTTATTTGTTCTTAAACTGTCAGCCGCTAAAACAAATTTTTATGCTGAATTGTAAGAAGACTATGATAAAGAAAAAAGAATTGTGATAAGTATTGCATTTTGTGACTTTGCGCTGTGGAATTTTGACTCTGAAAACTTCGGACTCGTTTTTCTGAAGTTTTCGTTTTTTGAGGCAAAATGAAGCGTTTAGCGCAACGGAATAAAATCTAACTTATCACAATTCTTTTTTCTTTAGAAGATTTTCATTTCAAATAAAAACCATAGACTTCTGGGCAATCCCCTTATTCTTCCTCAAACAAAAATACTAATTTCCTTCTGGAGCCAAAAAGCAGAAAAACAGAAATTTAATATAGAAAAAAATGTGATGTCGGAGCCAGTAAAAATGCCGGTCAGGCATTTTCTACGCCGCGACTATCTTCACATTTTTTTCTATATTAAATTTCTGCTTTTCGTCTCTTTAGTCCCTCAAATTAGTATTTTAGATTTCTTATAAATGGCAAGAAAAGAAAGGATTAAGCAAAATATTACCAATAGAAATGCCGAATATCATAAATTGTTGTAAATTTTACATAATAATATCAAGAAATTCGTAATGGTTGTATTTGACCCGTTTTTTTGCCAGTGATATAATTTATACATAATATTGTGTAATTTTACAAATGCACAATGGCTGATTACAAAAACCGCCTGATAAATATATCCGGCAAGCCAGATGATTTGGGTGGAAGAAAGGATGGGAGATATGAAGTATGTAGCGGGTGTAGATATAGGTAATGCTACCACTGAGGTCGCTCTTGCAAAGATTGATGGGACAGATTTAACATTTCTGGCGAGTGGTATCGGACCTACAACCGGAATCAAAGGAACTTTGCAGAATATCAGCGGAGTTTTCATGTCTTTAAAGAATGCTCTTGAAAAGGTAGGCATGGATTACAGTGATCTGGCAGAGATTCGTATTAATGAAGCTGCTCCTGTTATTGGAGATGTAGCGATGGAGACGATTTCTGAAACAGTTATTACAGAGTCAACAGTAATCGGACATAATCCAAGTACTCCGGGAGGTACAGGAATCGGAGTTGGTACTTCTGTTCTTGTAACAGAGCTTTCTAAGATAAAAGAGGCGAAGGATGTTATTGTGATTGTTCCTGATAAAGTAGGTTTTGCGCAGGCAGCAACACTGATGAATCAGGCAAAAGAGAATATAAATATTACAGGTGCGATCGTACAGGCAGATGACGGAGTATTACTTAATAACCGTCTTGATAAGAAGATTCCTATTATTGATGAAGTTGCCATGATTGAAAAAGTTCCGCTGGGAATGACTTGTGCAATTGAAGTGGCACAGCAGGGAAGTATATTATCTACATTGTCTAATCCATATGGAATTGCAACAGTATTTCATTTGAATTCAGAGGAGACAAAGAGAGTTGTTCCGATTGCACGTTCTTTGATCGGAGCACGTTCCGGTGTAGTAATTAAGACACCAACGGGTGATGTAAAGGAAAGAAGTATTGAGGCAGGAACCATTAATATTATCGGTCTTAAGAAGGAAGTCGATGTGGATGTTGACGAGGGTGCCGATAAAATTATGGAAGCGATATCTGTTATTCAGGATATTGATGATATTCAGGGTGAGACAGGAACGAACGTCGGCAATATGCTGAATAATGTTCGTCGTGTTATGGCAGGTCTTACGAATAGAGAGCCAAAAGATATTAAGATTCAGGATTTACTGGCTGTAGATACATTTAATCCACAGAAAGTTGTTGGAGGTATTGCAGACGAGTTTGCATTAGAGAATGCCGTAGGAATTGCAGCGATGGTTAAGTCTGACAGACTCCAGATGGAGATGATCGCGAATGTACTTACTGAAAAGTTAAAAGTTCCTGTATATGTTGGTGGTGTTGAAGCAGACATGGCAATTAAGGGAGCATTAACTACTCCTGGTACAAGTGTTCCACTGGCAATTGTTGATATGGGTGCTGGTTCTACAGATGCATCGATTATCAACAGAGAAGGTAAGGTAAAACTGGTTCATCTGGCCGGTGCTGGAAACATGGTTTCTTTGTTGATTCAGTCTGAACTTGGTCTGGATACGATCGAACTTGCAGAAGATGTAAAGAAGTACACTCTTGCCAAAGTAGAAAGTCTTTTCCATATTCGTCATGAGAATGGAACGGTTCAGTTCTTTGATAAACCATTAGATCCATCTATTTTTGCAAAGGTTGTCCTTGTAAAAGAGAATGACGAGCTCGTGCCATTAGACGGTGTGGAATCTTTGGAAAAAGTAAAACAGGTTCGTATGGATGCCAAGAAGAAAGTATTTGTAAGAAATGCGATTCGTTCTTTGGCAAAGGTAAGTCCTACAGGCAATCCAAGAGATATTCAGTTCGTAGTAATGGTTGGCGGATCTGCACTGGATTTTGAGATTCCAAACTTTGTAACAGATGCGTTGGCGGATTATGATATTGTAGCTGGACGCGGTAATATTCGTGGTTGTGAAGGACCTCGTAATGCCGTTGCTACAGGTCTTGCTATGGCATGTGTAACAGAAGAATAATTTTATCTCAGTCGAGAAGACTCCCACCTCTTTCAGGTGATGAGTGACTGCTCGACTTGAATTAATAACAATAGACGAACTTATAAAACAGGCTAGTATATAAATGCTTTGTAGTTGCATTTTTATACTAGCCTGTTTTGTAAGTTCTTTTTTGATGCAGTGAAAACAAAAACAAGTGACTCTCAGTAACTATTTTTTTTTATTTATATTTAATACAATGAAAGTAGAAATAAAAAGTAGAAATAAAAAGTAGAAATAATAAGGTGTTTTAATCTAAAGGAGGTTTGATGTTTATGAAAAAAATGAGGAAAGTCCTGTGGAAGAAAGGTTTCCTTTCTTTTGTTCTCGCTGTTTCCTTTCTGGCTGGTGCTATCGCACCAGGAGGCTATGCACGAACGGCGGCACCGGCTGCTATTCCTGCCACTTTATCCTTAAAAGAAGCAACCGGTGTATGCAGTGGAAGTGCGACAGCATTTAATGTAAACAGCACTTCTTTTGAGTCAAGTAAATTAAAGTTCTACAGAGAAATGCTTGATGGTGTTCATGAAAAAAATAATGCATCAACAAAAGAGAATGCGCCGAAGGCAACGGCAGCGGAGGATTGGTTTTCTGTTGCATATATGCTTCATCAAAAACGGAGAACACAGTCGTCAACCAGTAATTACAACTCTCGAATGGAAGCAATGCGGTATGTTACAATTGCAGAATACAATAATACCAATAAGATATCCAATAATGAGTATAAAAATGGTTATAACTGGTACATTCATCGCAGTGGTCTAAATTACAGCAGTTCTTTAAGCGGTGCCAATACAGATATACGTAAAAAGCTGTATGACTATTATCTGGCACAACATACTAGTAGCAGTAATAAAAAAGGCTGGAATTCAGGCTCTCAAAGTGCCACGAATAGTTTTTCTGCTCTTACAGATACTACAAACCGCGATGTCTTCTGGTCTGTTTTAAGTTTAAATCGAACAGATGGTGACAAGAGAAGAAACGGTCATGGAAGTGCTCTGATTGCTGTTTTTTATGATTTTAAGATTAGTCCTGTGCTTCAGGAAGATAAAGGAACAACTTATATCAGGCAGAGAAATGATGGCAGTGATCGTAAAGACTCTTTTGTTTCAAGTATTACAAATAATTCACCGCAGAATGTTAATGCAGAATATACCGGCAGTACTGAAAATACGGTTTCACATACCAGTAATATTAATGGAAGTTCTTCCTATACAATGGGACATTCTGTAACAGTCGGCACAAATGTTAATTTTGGAGCATTCGCAAGTGGTTCGATTGATTATACATTTGATTATTCTAATACAGTGGAAAAAGGATGGTCAAAGGAAGAGTCCGTAAGCAAAACAGAGCGGAAAGAAGATAAATCGTCAATTTCTCTTCCGGCATACAGTGCGATTATGATGAAGAGGACAACTTCTGACAGTGAAGAAGTTACAACGTATAATTGCCCGGTACTCCTTACTTATAAAGTTATGTTATTAGAACATATATTAAATGCCAGTAATGATGAAGCTGATGCAGATACAGCAACATTAGGTGTTTTTGGAAGTGACAGTATCAGTGCGCGAGAAGATTTAAAAGTATACCTTACCGATAATATAAATATTAAAGATACTAACCGTAATATTACGTGGAGTGAACTGCAATCAAATTCTGATACTAAAAATGCATTTCAGTATGCAAAATCCAATACGGCATTGTATATTCCAATGTCTTCTGCAGGAGCTACATACAGTGTAAATTTAAAGACAATCAACGTTACATATGATGGACTGATTTCAACGCAGCCATTGTCAAAAATTGAAACGACAGCATCGGATTTGAATCTTTTGACTGGTAATTCTCTTACCATATCCAATATTAGAGTCAAAGGAATTAATAAAGCAGGTACGGATTATATTGGATTTAATCAGGACAAGGGACACTGGATCATAACTTCTGCAGATGGAAAAGAAGATGTTTCCGGGAACATAGCGAGTTTGAGCCAAAGCCGTTCTGGAAAAGTAACATTGAATGCACATAATCCGGGAACAGTCTACCTGGAATATGTGATTGATGAGAATTGTTATGCGACAGCATCTGCGCCGACGGCATATATGACAAATCGACAACTTGCTTCTACAGCAATTCTTAAAGTTACGATAGCAGCGAAAAAAACAGCAGTTCCGACACCGGAAGCAACAAAACTCGGCTCTGTAAAAGCAGCAAAAAGATCGATTGCTTTGACATGGAAGAAAATAACTTCCAAAGTGCAGAAAAAGAGAATCAAAGGTTATCAGATTCAGTATAGTACAAAGAGAAGCTTTAAAAAAGCAAAAACAAAAAATGTGAATGGATACAAAAAAACTCGTGTTACATTAAAAAAATTAAAAGTAAAGAAGAAATATTATATACGTGTCCGCACAATTTTAAAGGTAAATGGTAAGACATATTATTCTAAATGGTCAAAGATAAAATCTGTGAAAACAAAGTAATGTGCAACTGTGCAATTGCCAATTATAAACTTTCCCATCCCTTTAAATCCCCATCGTTCTAATTTTGTTGGAAAGGTGGGGATAGCATCAAGTTGACAGGATTCCGAAGCTTGTTTATAATAAATTCGTTAAGAATAATTTGTTGAGAGTAATTGAAAAATAATACTATTTATTTTGGAAGGGATTGAAAAGTTTTTATGGGAAAGATACAGATCATTACGGATTCTGCAAGTGATATCTCAAAGGAAGCAGAACAGAAATATAATTTAGATGTGATCTCCTATTCTGTTGTGATAGGAGATCAGACATATACAAGTCGTGTAGATTTTGATAATGAAGGATGTTATAAGCTGATGGAGGAGAATGATGGAATTCCAATGACTTCTCAGATTACAGCCTTTCAGTTTATGGATTTATATTATGAGTATTATCAGAAGGGATGCACAGAACTTGTATTAATTTTGATTAATGGAAAAGGATCAGCCACATACAATAACTCATTGATGGCAGTGGATATGCTGATTGAAGAACATCCGGAATGTGAAGGTAAGATGCATATTTACAGCCATGATGGTGGAAGTTATAGCGCCGGATATGGTGAACTTGCAGTTATGGCAGGAAAGATGGCACAGGAAGGAAGCTCTGTCGAAGAAATTAATGCGTATCTTGAGGAAAAGATTGTTCACAGACGCATTTATTTTGGAATTTATAATCTGAAATATGCAGGAAAGTCCGGACGTATTCCGAGTGCAGCGGCATTTATCGGAGATAAGATTGGAATTAAGCCGATTATGAAGATTTGGGATCATGAGATCACAACTGCCGGAAAGTGTCGGGGAGAGAAGAAAGTTGTATCTAAAATCTGCGATATGGCAATTGCAGACATGGAACCGGGTTCTGCATATCAGATCGAATACGGGGATGATGATAAGATTAAGGAAGAGATGGCGCAGAAGATGACAGAGAAGCTTGGCTACGGTCCAAGTAGCTATTATCAGATTGGAGCAGAAATAGCAGCGAATGCAGGACCTCGTGTTGTTGGTATTGCATTTGATGCAAAGGAGTAAGATTTTACTGGCAGGCAGAGTTCGTCGAGAGGTTACATTTTATGGAAAAGGTATTACAAAAAGAAAGGAAGCTGAGAATATCTATTCTCGGAGATTCGATCAGTACATTCGCTGGCTATACACCAAAAGACAGTGTTTTCTATGATTCTTATGTGCAGTGGGAGACAGGAGTTAAAACAGTAGAAGATACATGGTGGATGCAGGTGATTCGTGCATTTGATGCAGAGCTTGGCATTAATAATTCGGTGGCAGGCAGTATGGTATCAGGTAATTTATCTACATCTGCTATGGCAGAAGAAAGAATTCAGGCTTTAGGAGAGAATGGATTACCGGACCTCATTCTTGTGAGTGCAGGTTGTAATGACTGGGGATTTTGCGTATTGCCGGAAGAATTTGAATCGGCATACCAGACAATGCTTTGCAGATTGAAGAACACATATCCATATGCACAGATATGGTGCTGCACCCTTCCGGAGGGAAAAGAGCCGGAAGGAGAAGTGTTCTTTAATATCGATGGAACGATATCAAAGAGAATTTATTCTGATATTATACGAGACTGTGTACAGAAGGCAGAAGTGCATCTGGCAGATTTAGAAAAGTATCAGGAAGAATACGAAACTGTAGATGGAGTACATCCAAATAAAGAAGGAATGAAAATGCTCGCCGGATTATGGATGAAAGAATTGGCACTTTAATTTATCTCAGTCGAGAAGACTCCCATCTCTTTCAGGTGGTGAGTGACAGCTGCTCGACTTGAATGGAAGAGGAGAGCCTGCTGATTTTAAATGCAATAAACGAGAATTGATTTGAAGGTATAATGAATCATTCTTTCTTTTTTATTCGTTTTGTTTCTCTGTCATTATATGAAAAGAGCTAGAAAGATATGGATGAATAAATAAGAAGAATACATTTTTTTGTGCAAAATCATGAAATGATGGGAATATCATAAATTTTTTAGATTTATTTCTGTGATTTCATAGAAAATTGAAAAATGATGTGTTATAATAGCTTCAAAATTTATAAGAACATGAAATGAAGTTTTTTATAATATTTATTTCATATTTAGATTTATTTCATATTTTAAGAAGGGAAGTTTTCGCGATGGAAAAGAAAGATATTAACTGGGGCGAGCTGGGCTTTAGCTATCAGCAGACAGAGAAAAGATTTGTAGCTAATTTTAAGGATGGTGCATGGGATGAAGGTGCCCTTACAGAAGATGCTACAATTACTCTGAACGAGTGTGCCGGTGTATTTCAGTATGCACAGACATGTTTTGAAGGTTTAAAGGCATATACAACAGAGAGCGGAGATATCGTTTGCTTTCGTCCTGACTTAAACGCAGCCCGTATGGCAGATTCCTGTAGAAGACTGGAGATGCCGGTATTCCCTGAAGAAAAATTTGTTGAAGCTGTTGTAGAAACAGTAAAAGCGAATGCAGCATATGTAGCACCTTACGGTTCAGGAGCTACTTTATATATTCGTCCATATATGTTTGGTTCTAATCCGGTTATTGGTGTAAAACCAGCGGATGAGTATCAGTTCCGTATTTTTGTTACTCCAGTAGGACCATACTTTAAAGGTGGAGCAAAGCCTATTACAATCAGAGTTTCAGATTTTGATCGTGCAGCTCCTCATGGAACAGGACATATCAAAGCAGGACTGAATTATGCGATGAGTTTACATGCAATCGTAGACGCACATAATCAGGGATATGATGAGAATATGTATCTTGATCCAGCCACAAGAACAAAGGTTGAGGAGACTGGTGGAGCGAACTTTATTTTCATTACAAAGGACGGTAAGCTTGTAACACCGAAGTCAGACAGTATTCTTCCATCTATTACCCGTCGTTCTCTGATGTATATCGCAGAACATTATCTTGGAATGGAAGTAGAACACAGAGAAGTTCTGTTTGATGAGGTAAAAGATTTTGCAGAGTGTGGTCTTTGCGGAACAGCAGCAGTAATTTCTCCAGTTGGAAAGATTGTTGATCATGGAAAAGAAATCTGTTTCCCAAGCGGAATGGATGATATGGGACCTGTAATCAAGAAGTTATATGATACGCTTACAGGAATCCAGATGGGACATATTGAAGCACCAGAAGGATGGATCAAGACAATCTGTAAACATGGCGAATGTTAATATTCTAAAATAAATAAAATGGTTCTATAGTTATATATAAGAGACATATTTATACAGGAGAAAGAGATGAGAAGACATTTCTTTCTCCTGTTTTTTGCTTTACAGGAAAGAAATTCCTGGGAAATGTGTCGAGGCACATTCGTTATCCTTTTTTTCAAATAATTAGAATTATGGAAATCCTATTTGCAAAATGCATAAGTAATTGCTGAAAAAACTACTATTTTATGATATAATGAACAAGAAAATTGTGAATTTTGAAACGGGAGGAGTCTGTTATGTCAGATACCAGATTTATTACAGAATTTGACCAGTACTTATTTGGTCAGGGGACACATTATGATTTATATAATAAACTTGGAGCACATCCTATGACAGTTGATGGTGAAGAGGGAGTATATTTTGCTGTATGGGCACCGAATGCGGAAGCAGTTTCCCTGGTTGGTAATTTTAATGAATGGGATGAGAATGCTACACCGATGGAACGTTTAGAGCCATTGGGAATTTATGAAATCTTTCTTCCTGAAATGAAGATTGGAGATATTTATAAATATTGTGTTACAACAAAGGCGGGCTATACGATACTAAAGGCAGACCCTTATGGATTTCAGGCAGAACTCCGTCCGAATAATGCATCTGTTATTGCTGATATTTCCGATTTTAAATGGCAGGATAGCCGGTGGATGAAGAAGAGAGAGAAGTTCGATGATAAGAAAGATCCTATGTTTGTATACGAAGTACATCCGGGTTCCTGGAAAAAGCATGAACAAACAGAAGAAGATGTAGATGGATTTTATAATTATAGAGAGATGGCTCATGAGCTGGCAAAATACGTGAAAGATATGGGATATACTCATGTAGAGTTAATGGGTATTGCCGAGCATCCATTTGATGGTTCCTGGGGATATCAGGTGACGAATTACTTTGCGCCAACTTCACGACATGGTTCACCGGAAGATTTTCAGTATTTCATCAATTATCTTCACCAACAGAATATTGGTGTTATTCTTGACTGGGTACCGGCACATTTCCCAAGAGATGCTTTCGGCTTAGCTGAATTTGATGGAACCTGTCTTTATGAATATGCTGACCCAAGAAAGGGTGAACATCCAGACTGGGGAACGAAAGTATTTGATTATGGGAAGACAGAAGTCCGGAATTTCCTCATTTGTAATGCCCTGTTTTGGTTGGAAAAGTATCATGTAGACGGACTTCGTGTAGATGCAGTTGCCTCTATGCTTTATCTAGACTATGGACGAGAAGATGGTCAGTGGGTTCCTAATATTTATGGTGGAAATGAAAATCTTGAAGCAATCGAATTCTTTAAACATCTGAATACGATCGTAAAGAAGAGAAATCCTGGAATTGTTATGATTGCAGAAGAATCTACCGCATGGCCAAAAGTAACGGATAAGGCAGAGTATGGAGGCTTGGATTTCAGCCTTAAGTGGAATATGGGTTGGATGCATGACTTCTTAGAGTATATGAAACTTGATCCATATTTTAGAAAATATAATCATACTAAGATGAATTTTGCCATGGTCTATGCATATTCAGAGAACTATATGCTTGTTCTTTCTCATGATGAAGTTGTTCATTTAAAGTGTTCTATGATAGAAAAAATGCCAGGAAGCTACGAAGAGAAATTTAAAAATCTTATGGCGGGCTATGCATTCATGACAGGACATCCAGGTAAGAAACTTCTTTTCATGGGACAGGACTTCGGACAGCATCGGGAATGGAGTGAAGAGAGGGAACTTGATTGGTTCCTTTTAGAGAAAGAGCCGAATCATCAGCTTCAGTTATTTGTAAAAGAATTACTTCACCTATATAAAAGTAATAAATGTCTTTATGAATATGATTGCTGGCCGGAAGGCTTCGAATGGATCAATGCGGATGATGGTGACAGAAGTATTTTCTCCTTTGTAAGACATTCTGCAAGTGGGAAGAATAACATGCTTTTTGTTATTAACTTTACACCGGTAGAACGTCCGGATTACCGGGTAGGAACAACGTGCCGCAGAAAACATACTCTTGTACTGAACAGTGATGATAAGAAGTTCGGCGGAAAAGGAAAGAGACGACCGAAAGAATATAAGCCAGTGAAAAAAGAATGCGATGGAAGAAAGTATTCTATCCAATATAAGCTGCCAGCATATGGAGTAGCGGTATTTAAATTCTAATTTATCAATTTCTGAGTTTGCCGGGGTATTCTTGAATAATTTGCTGAAAAATACTCTTAAGAATTATTGACCAGAATTGACTATGATACATTAATAAAGTATAATCAGAATTACGGGAGTAGCGTTAGTTGCAAAGTAATTCGTGACATCATATAAGCATATCATGATATAGGGTCCCAAAGTCACACGCCTTATCGTGCTTGCACGAAATGGCGTGTGACTTTGGGACCCACGAAACATGAGGAAGAAGAAAAAGAGGACAATAGGATATTATGGATAAAATAGCAGTTCTTATACCTTGTTATAATGAGAGCAAAACAATTGAAAAAGTAATTAAGGATTTTAAAGCAGTATTACCGGATGCAACAATTTACGTGTATGATAATAATTCTACAGATGGTACAGATGAGATCGCACGTCAGAATGGGGCTGTGGTACGTTATGAGTATCAACAGGGCAAAGGAAATGTAATTCGTCGTATGTTCCGGGATATTGATGCGGAATGTTATATTATGACAGATGGAGATGATACATATCCAGCAGTGAATGCACCAGAGATGGTAGACAAGGTCTTAAACCGAAATGTAGATATGGTAGTTGGTGATAGATTATCCTCAACTTATTTTCAGGAGAATAAACGACCATTTCATAACTTTGGTAATTCATTAGTAAGAAGCTCCATTAATCATCTGTTCCACACAGATATTAAAGATATCATGACCGGATATCGTGCCTTCAGTTATGAATTTGTAAAGACATTCCCTGTAATCTCAAGAGGATTTGAAATTGAAACGGAAATGAGTATTCATGCCGCAGATAAGAATATGTTTGTAGAGAATGTAATTGTTGATTACAAAGACAGACCAGAAGGAAGCGAGAGCAAGTTAAATACTTATTCAGATGGAATAAAAGTACTTCGAACAATTGCACGATTATTCCGCACCTATCAGCCAATGAAATATTTCGGGTTGATTTCAGCGGTATTAGCAGTATTGGGTGGTGGATTTTCAGTACCAGTTTTTAAAGAATATTTTGCAACAGGTTTAGTAAAACGTTTCCCTACCCTGATCGTATGTTGTTTTGTTATTCTTACAGCAATTCTATCCCTGTTTTCTGGAGCAATTTTAAAAACAATTACTTGGAAGAATAGACAGGATTTTGAGATGATACGTCATTATGCAAGAAACCGCAAAAAAGAATTAGAAGAATAAATCTGATTTGTAGATTGATTTGTAGATTTAATATAGACGAAAAAAGAAAAAATACCATATCCCATCTGCTCTGTAGTCGCTGTATTTAAGATGCTCATCCGCATCTTAAACACGCTCCCAAGCCGCATCTGGAATATGGTATTTTTTCTTTTTTCTGATTACTTCAAATCCACAGTTGGTGAGAATGGGGATTTTTCCGAAGTTTTCGTTTTTTGAGGTAAAATGAAGCGTTTGGCGCCCCCTGCTAATCAGGATTTTAATAAATACCTTATCTGCATCTGCCGTCTGTCAGTGTATGAAATTATGAAAATAGATTGCGAATTGCTTGCAACTTGCAATCAAACAAGATATAATGAAAAAAAGAGGAGGCGATATCTATGGCAAGAACAGCAAATGTATTTGCACGTGTCGAACCTGAAGTAAAAGAACAGGCAGAACAGGTGCTTAATCGACTGGGAATTCCAATGTCCAATGCAGTAGGGATGTTTCTGAGACAGATTGTACTCCAGAGAGGAATTCCTTTTGAGATGAAACTTCCAGCTTATGAAGAGCCTGTTGTATATGGTTCTTTGACAAAGGAACAATTCAATGCAGAAATAGAGAAAGGCATGGAAGATATTAAGGCTGGCAGAGTATATTCGGCAGATGAAATTGAAGCAGAAATGAAACAGGAATTTGGTATATGAAATATAAAGTGATGTATACAGCAGGGGCAAAGAAAGATCTGCAAAATATTTTCAGATATATTTCAGAGGAATTGTTGGCTCCGGAGAATGCTGTAGGACAGACAAATCGGATTATGACCGCTGTTCGAAAGCTGGATACCATGCCGAGCAGAAATCGGTTTTATGAAGAAGAACCGTGGCACAGTAGAGGACTTCGATTTTTTCCAGTGGATAATTATTTGGTATTTTACAAAACAGATGATAAAACTGAAATAGTATATGTAGTGCGAATTATGTATGGTGGACGTGATGTTCATAAACAGTTAAGTCAAACAGAAGATGTTTCAGTAAATTAAAACAAAGTATGGAACTAAAATACGAGCAGTCAGTCTTTTAGAATTCAATTCCTCGGAAAGTCATAACCTTCTGGAGAGTCCCCTTCCGTTTCTCTAAATTAAGATATTGATTTCATTTGAAGCTAAGAAACAGAAAAGTAGAAATTTTATATAGAAGAAAATGTGATGTCGGAGCAAATAAAAATGCCGGTCAGGCATTTTCTATGCCGTGACTATCTTTACATTTTCTTCTATATAAAATTTCTACTTTTCGTTTGTTTAGCTTTACAAATCAGAATCTTTGTTAAAGTATTCTTTTGTTAATTTCACTACAGTTCCCGATAACAGGAATACAGCAATTAAGTTTGGAATGGACATAAGTCCGTTAAATGTTTCTGCGATACTCCATAATAATCCAAGGTCTACCGTTGCACCGATGATCGCAACGAGAGAGTAGACAATCATAAATGGGCGGATCGTTTTTGTTCCAAAAAGAAATTCGATACAGCGGGAGCCGTAAAGTCCCCAGCCAATCGTGGTGGAGAATGCAAAGCAGCAAAGTGCAATGGCTGTGAAGATGGATACCCATCCACCGTAAGTTGAGGTAAATCCCTGAATAGTCAGTTCTGCGCCAGCGGCTGAGCCGTAAGGAATGTTGATTCCGCTACATAAAATGATTAATGCGGTCAGTGTACAGATAACAATCGTATCAGTAAATACTTCAAAAATACCAAACAGACCCTGTTTTACAGGATGAGTGATATCGGCTGTTGCATGAGCGATAGATCCGGTACCAAGACCTGCTTCATTAGAGAAGATACCACGAGATACACCCTTTTTCATACTGATAAATAATGATCCAACCATTCCGCCGCTAAATGCTGCCGGATGGAAAGCTCCTTCAAAAATGGACCGAAATACTGCCGGTACATGCTGAATGTTTAAAAGAACAACGCCAAGTCCAAGGATGAGGTAAAGCAATGCCATAAATGGAACTAAAGTTTCTGTTACCTTTCCGATTCGGCGGATACCGCCGATAAGAATCAGTCCAACGCCGATGGCGATAATGATGCCAATTACAAGATTGATTGTAGAAAGGCTTTTTGATGAAGCAAGGTTAAAGTTGAGCATCAGGGAATCAATCGCAGTGACGATCGTGTTGACCTGTGTTGCATTTCCTGTTCCAAATACAGTGAGGACACCGAAGAGGGAAAAGAGAAAAGCCAGCCAGTGCCAGTGTTTGGAAAGACCATTTTTAATGTAATACATCGGTCCTCCTACCCAGTCACCCTGAGAATTCTTTTCACGAAAATGAACGGCAAGTGTTACTTCAGAATATTTGGTGCACATTCCAAGAAGGGCTGATATCCACATCCAGAAAACAGCGCCGGGTCCTCCTATCGTAATCGCACCGGCTACTCCGGCAATATTACCGGTTCCTACTGTTCCGGCAAGTGCGGTACAAACAGCCTGGAACGGGGTGATCGATCCATCTGCGGCTTCAGACTTATCAAAAATTCGTCCCAGTGTATTTTTGATAGAATAAGGAAACTTTCGAATCTGAATGAATCTTGTTCGGAAACTGAGGAAAAGGCCGACACCAATGATGCAGATCATGGCAGGGATTCCCCAGATAAAGTTGTTAACAACATTGTTAACGGCTTCTATTGTTTTTAGCATTAGTACAGTCCCCCTTTAATTTACTAAAGCAAAATTATACCATTATTTTGTTAATTAACGCAAGAGTTTTGCCCTTGTTTTTTTCTTAAAATTGTTTTATACTGTAAAAAGTTCAATATAAGACCAGGGGAGCTTGTGATTTTAAGAAGCTGAGAGTAAGGTAAACCTTAGACCCTTGTACCTGTTTGGATAATGCCAGCGTGGAAGAAGTTGTAAAAGAGCTTTTAATAACAAAATGTATCAGGATGTTTTTTGGAGAACTTTTAATATAAATTTTTTATAAAGTTTTTTATTTTATAAGATTATTTTATAAGAGATTTTTGGAATTTTATAAGAGAAAGTTTTAAGAATACCTGAGGATCATACAAAAGCAGCGTCAGCATTTATTGCCGGCGCTTTTCTTTTTTCAGGTAAGGCAGCACATGATATTTAAAGATATGGAGGAATGAAAAATGAACGCAAGTGTAGCAATTCAGGTTTTGCCATCTGTGCAGGAGGAAGAGGAAGTAATTCGTATTGTAGACGAGGTAATTGACTATATTAAATCAACCGGATTAAATTATTATGTAGGACCATGTGAGACATCAATCGAAGGAGATTATGATACACTCATGGAAATCGTGAAGAATTGTCAGTTAGTAGCTGCTAAGGCAGGCTGCAAGGCAATGAATACCTATGTTAAGATCTCTTATAAAGCGGAAGGAGATGTGCTGACTATTGACAAAAAGGTTACAAAGCATCACCAGTAAGCTTCCGGCAGCAGCAGCACTCTGTCTGTTAATTCTTCTCTGGCAGTTTTTATATCAGAGCGGGGCAGTTCCGGCGTATATGCTGCCGTCCCCGGTCCAGGTAGTAAAAGCACTTTTTACAGATCTGCCTACAATTTTAAGACATGCAGTTGTTACATTACAGGAAGCCTTTTACGGATTATGTATTGGTGTTGTACTGGCATTTGTTATGGCAACATTAATGGATCATTTTCGGATACTGAATAAAGCGTTGTATCCTATTATGATCATTACACAGACCATTCCAACGATTGCAATTGCCCCTCTCCTCGTGTTATGGATGGGATTTTATATGGCACCGAAGATTACGCTTGTCGTGATTACAACATTTTTTCCTATTACGGTAGGATTACTTGACGGATATAAGAGTGTAGATAAAGATTCTATTGATTTGATGCGGGCAATGGGTGCATCAAAAGTGCAGATCTTTTTCCATGTGAAGTTACCGGCCGCATTACCACAGTTTTTCTCAGGATTAAAGATTTCTGCTTCCTATGCAGTAGTAGGGGCAGTTATTTCTGAATGGCTTGGCGGTTTTGAAGGACTTGGTGTTTACATGACAAGAGTGTCAAAGGCATACGCCTTTGATAAAATGTTTGCAGTTATTATTTTTATTGTGATCATCAGCCTTCTTTTAATGTTTGCAGTGAATCTGATTAAGACGATTTCACTTCCATGGTTAAGAGTAGAAAAAAAGGAAGCTGAATAGTAAGAAGCTGAATAGTAAGAAGTATAAGAAAAGTATATACAGGAGGAAATTATGAGAAAGTTGAACTGGAAGAAAGTCATTGCAGGAACTTTAAGTGCAGTTATGTTATTATCGGTAACAGCATGCGGTTCTGCTAACGGAAAGAATGAAAGTGCAAGTACAGAAAATAACAAAAAGAATCTTACAAAGATAACATTTTGTCTTGACTGGACGCCAAATACAAACCATACAGGAATTTACGCAGCAAAAGCACTCGGCTATTATGAAGATGCCGGACTTGATGTAGAGATTGTGCAGCCACCGGAAAATGGGGCAGCAACTATGTGTGCATCAGGACAGGCACAGTTTGCTATTGAGGCACAGGATACAATGGCAGCAGCAATTGATTCAGATAATCCACTTGGGATTACAGCAGTTGCAGGATTGATCCAGCATAATACATCAGGAATTATTTCCAGAAAGGGCGACGGCATTGACAGTCCAAAAGGACTTGAAGGAAAGACATATTCTACATGGGAATCCCCAATTGAGCAGGCAACTTTAAAAACAGTTATGAAAGATGAAGGAGCGGATTTCAGTAAGGTAAAACTGATTCCTAACAACATTACAGATGAACCGGCTGCATTAAAAGCAAAACAGACAGATGCAATCTGGGTGTTCTATGGATGGGGCGGAATCAACGCGACAGTAGAAGGTGTTGACTGTGATTATTGGAATTTCAAAGACATTGATCCGGTATTTGATTACTATACACCGGTTATGATCGCAAATAATGATTTCCTGAAAGATTCACCAGATGAAGCCAAAGCTTTCCTTGCAGCAACAGAAAAAGGATATCAGTATGCAATAGATAATCCAAAGAAAGCGGCAGATATTCTTATTGAAGGCGATGATACAGGCTCTTTAAAAGGTTCTGAAGATTTAGTATATAAAAGTCAGGAGTGGCTTTCTAAACAGTATGTTGCAGATGCAGACAACTGGGGTGTGATCGACGAGACAAGATGGAATAATTTCTACACATGGCTTGCACAGAATAAGCTGACAACAAAAGATCTTACAGGAAAAGGATTTTCTAACGAGTATCTTCCATCTTCTAAGTAATTTTTCGGATAATGATTTGTTTATGAAAGGAAATGGATAAATGTGTCTTTTAAAAGCAGAACATATTACAAAGAAATATAGTGGAAGAACTATAATCAAAGATATTAATATTGAACTGAATCAGGGAGAATTAGTCTCTCTTCTCGGGGTCAGTGGTTCTGGAAAGACAACACTTTTCCATGTGCTTTCCGGATTAACAACGCCAGAAGAAGGAAAAGTATTCCTTAATGGAGAAGATATCACATCCAAACCAGGTCAGATCAGTTATATGCTTCAGAAAGATTTACTTTTTCCACATAAAAAAATAATTGATAATGCAGCGCTTCCACTCGTACTTCGTGGAATGAAGAAAAAAGAAGCGAGAGAAAAGGCGCAGACGTATTTTAAAGATTTTGGCTTAGAAGGAACAGAATATCAGTATCCTTCTCAGCTTTCCGGCGGCATGCGTCAGAGGGCAGCTCTTCTTAGAACCTATTTGTCTTCCAATGGAGTAGCCCTTCTTGATGAACCGTTCAGCGCACTTGATACTATAACAAAAACAGCAATTCATAAATGGTATCTTGAAGTCATGCAGCATATTGATCTGTCTACAATTTTTATCACGCATGATATAGATGAGGCAATTTTACTCTCTGACAGAATTTATATCTTGAATGGAAAGCCAGGGGAAATACGTGATGAGATCGTGATAAAGGAAAAGAAACCACGAGCAGAAGATTTTTATCTTACAGATCAGTTTTTAGCATATAAGAGAAAGATAATAGCAAAACTTTAGTTTAAAAAAGTGCCAGAATCTCTCCATTTGAACAAAAGTGCAGATGGAGAGATTTTACGAAGACGACATAAAGAAAACGAAAAACAGGAAACAATAAGCAGGAAATAATAAACAGGAAAAAGAAAGGATTTTTATGGAGTGTATACATTTGAACTTTTTGACAGATAATAAAGGAAAGAAGTTTCTTTCTCCATCCCTTCCGAACAGTGATCTGAATGGAAAAATACTTAAAGTAATAATTTCTGATGGCAGTACAAAAAGAGTTTATCCGGTTTTCCAGCAAAAAGCAGGGGTTTATGGTGAGGCCAGTGAATATATCCTTCGCCATGGGTGTGCGTGCTGTTCGTTGACAACCGCATTGGCAGCTTTTGTGGAAAAGTATGCGAAATTAACACCGGACCAAACCGTTTATGAAATCGAGAAAAAACATTTTCCAAAAGAAGTTTATGAAAAAAATTACGGAAAAGTGATGGCAAGGCAGATGCCGGTATCTCTTTATGGCATTTCAGTAATTTTGAAAAAAGAAGGAATTTCCTGTGAATACGTAGGAAACTTTGAGGATAACTATGCCGAAAAGCAGATTATGGAACATTTACAAAAAGGCAGCCCTGTTATTATAGAAACAAGTAGAATGAGAAGAAAAGGCAGAAGAATCGTTCACTTTTTTGATAAAAAATATGCGGGTTCTTATCATACAATGATTCTTCTTGGCGTTGATGAAGAAGGACAGGTAGTTTTTACAGATTCTGCAACAAGGGAATGGGCAGGAGAAGTACAAAGATTAAAAAGAGCAGACCTTTCCGAACTGATATCCTATATGTTTCCGCAGAAAAATACAGAGGATACGCATTTATATTTTAGCAGAAAGAAGAATACAGGAGGATATATTTTACTTTATCAGGCCTAATTTTAACCGGTTGTTTACAAACGAAAGAAAATGATAAGGATTAAATAGCGATTCTTCAGATTATCTTCATTTTTTTCTCACAGACTGTTCACAATTTCCCGGTATGATAGAGACATCAAAAAAACAACAACGCTTTTTTGATAGATTTTTTTCATACTTTCCTCTCTTTAAGAACTGGCAATTGACCAGTTCTTTTTATTCCTTTTTTCAAGAATTCCAAAATCCTACTTGACAAAATTTTGAAGGTTTACTACAATAGGAGACATAATGCCTGTCCGCATATAAAGGACATCATTTATATGAATTTCAGCGAAAGACGAAGACGGAAAGAAGTAACTTTTATTGATGCATTCCAGAGAGTGACCGGCTGGTGGGAGGTCATGTGCTAGATAGTAAGTGAATACATTCCTGAGTTGCACACCGAATGAGACCGATGTTTTTAGTAGGCTGTGACGGAGCGGCGGCCGTTATCCGCAGAGGCGTTGATTGACGCTTGTCTATGAGGCAGAACATTTTGTTTTGCGAAAAAAGGTGGTACCACGAAGTTATATCTCGTCCTTTTATTAGGACGGGATTTTTTTATTTTACAGGGAGTTTCATTGCAGAATTCCGTTGGGATACCCTGTTAAATAAAATAAGAAAAATAAATGGAGGTTTTTATGACAGTATATGACGAATTGGTTGCAAGAGGATTGATTGCACAGGTAACAGATGAAGACGAAATTAAGGAACTTGTAAACAATGGAAAGGCTGTATTTTATATTGGATTTGACCCAACAGCAGACAGTCTTCACGTAGGACATTTCATGGCTCTTTGTCTGATGAAACGTCTTCAGATGGCAGGAAATAAGCCGATTGCTTTAATTGGTGGAGGTACTGCTATGATCGGTGACCCATCCGGACGTACAGATATGCGTCAGATGATGACAAAAGAGACAATCAATCATAACGTAGAGTGCTTTAAGAAACAGATGAGCCGCTTTATTGACTTTTCTGACGGAAAGGCTATGCTTGTTAATAATGCGGACTGGCTGTTAGACTTAAATTATGTTGAGTTACTTCGTGAAGTTGGCGCTTGTTTCTCCGTTAATAACATGCTTCGTGCAGAGTGTTATAAACAGAGAATGGAAAAAGGTTTATCCTTCTTAGAATTCAACTACATGATCATGCAGAGCTATGACTTCTATGAGTTATACCAGAAATACGGCTGCAATATGCAGTTTGGTGGTAATGATCAGTGGAGCAACATGCTTGGCGGAACAGAACTGATTCGTCGTAAATTAGGACCGGATGCCGATGCTTATGCTATGACAATTACCCTTCTTTTAAATTCCGAAGGAAAGAAAATGGGTAAAACACAGTCCGGTGCCGTATGGTTAGATCCTAACAAGACTTCTCCATTCGACTTCTATCAGTACTGGAGAAATGTTGCGGATGCAGACGTTATGAAGTGTATCCGTATGCTGACATTCCTTCCGTTAGAAGAAATTGATGCAATGGATAGCTGGGAAGGCAGCAAGTTAAATGAAGCAAAAGAAATTCTTGCATTTGAGCTTACAAAGTTAGTTCATGGTGAAGAAGAAGCACAGAAAGCACAGGAAGCTGCAAGAGCATTATTCAGCAATGGCGGAGATTCTGCAAACATGCCAACATGTGAAGTTTCAGAAGAAGACTTAAGAGACGGTGCAGTAGATATTCTCGCACTTCTTGTAAAATCCGGTTTAGCAGGAACACGTTCTGAGGCAAGACGTAATGTAACACAGGGTGGTGTAACATTAGATGGAGAAAAAGTAACAGACTTTAAAGCTTCTTATACATTAGACGACTTCAATGGTGAAGGCAAAGTGTTAAAGAGAGGAAAGAAGAAATTTATCAAAATCGTAACAAAATAATCGTTTGCCTAAATATAGCGTATCGGTAAAGATCATCGCAGAATAGAAAATACGGATTCCATTTGGAGCCAAAGGTTCCGTCGCAGTAACGGTCTAACGACCGTAACTGCGACGGACTTTTTGTACACATTTTCAGCAGAATCTGCTTGCTTTGGCTACAGTTACAGCACTTGTACTGCTGAAAAAGCGCACTTATCTAAGCCTTCTGTCTTAGACAAAAGTCCAGCCTGGATACTCCGGTTCATCCTCAGCTGTGTCCCATACTCTCTGGTGATCCGTTCCAGATTTTCCCTTCTTCCTCGTTGATCTTGTAGAGTCTTTTCCGTCACTTCGGCTAATGTCTTTCCAGAGTCGTTCTTTGCAAAAAAGTTCGGCTTTTTTCTTTTGCTTTGCCACAGACTGGGGAAACAAAAACAGCTTTTGGCATCGGGCGTGGCGAATGGCGGGGATTCATGCATTGCATGGAATCGAATTCCGGAGATTTATGAAAAAAGCGTGGATGCCTATGGTATAAAGAGCAGATGCATTGCAGGTTTTGCGTCACGAAACTTGAGAACGAACCCGCCACCGAGCGCGTTGTCTGAGCGGCAGCGAGTTTAGCGCGAATGGCGTTTCCATAAACGTTCGAAAGTTGAGTAGTAAAACGCAAGTCGTCTGCGATTATGCCATAGGTCCCACGCTTGTTCGTAAAAATATGGCAGCGATTCCATGCAATGCATGAATCCGTGCCATAGAGTAGGGCTGTTTTTGGTGCGACATCCCCTTTTGTCTGTTCTATTCAATTAAATCAGAAGTGCACTTTTTTTAGAAAAATACATATGTTGATATATAGAGGTGGAAGAAGGCGAGGGTATGTTTGATCTCATTTCGATATCGGAGGCAATAAAGCAGAGTTATGCATCTAAAGGCTTACTTGTCGATGTTCGGTCAGAAGAAGCATTTAAAAAGGGACATCTGCCAATGGCGGTAAATATTCCTTTTACAGATATTATGAAAGAAAAGTTTGATATAGAGGCAGATTTTAATGTAGAAAAAGAACAACCGGTTTTCGTATATTGTGATACAGGTTCCACAAGTATACTGGCAGCGAGAAAGTTGGATTCTATGGGAATTCACGCATATAATGTCGTTGGTGGGATTATGTTTTATAAAGGATATCTGGAAAAAGAGAAGAATGACTTATGGACGATGGTGCGTACTTCTTGACACAGAAATATTTCCTAAGTACAATTATAACTATTAAGAAATATTTTTTAAAGATAAAAAGTGTATCTATATGAAGTTAAAAGAAAGATAAAAAGAAAAATATAAAGAAACATATAATGAAAAGATACAGTTAATGGAGGAAAGATGGGCAACAGATATGAATTTATAGCACCTTGTCATTTTGGACTTGAGGCAGTGTGTAAGAGAGAAATCGCTGATTTGGGATACGAGATTGTGAAGGTGGAAGATGGAAAGGTAACGTTTGCCGGAGATATGGAAGCCTTAGTAAGAGCGAATATCTTCTTGAGAACAACCCAGCGAATTCTTTTAAAAGTGGCAGAATTTAAGGCTGTAACTTTTGAAGAACTGTTCCAGAATGTCAAGAAAGTTCCATGGGAAGAGTATTTCCCATCAGATGCAAGATTCTGGGTAACAAAGGCAACTTCCGTAAAGAGCAAGTTATTTAGCCCTTCAGATATTCAGTCTATCGTAAAAAAAGCGATGGTTGAGCGCATGAAGGAACATTATCATATTAACTGGTTTGAAGAGGATGGCGAAGATTATCCGGTTCGAGTGATTATTTATAAGGATGTTGTGACGATCGGACTTGATACTTCCGGAGAAAGTCTTCACAAAAGAGGTTACCGCCGTATGGTAAGTAAGGCACCAATCGAGGAAACACTGGCCGCAGCACTTATTAAACTTACCCCTTGGAACAAGAATCGTATTCTTGTAGACCCATTTTGCGGAAGTGGAACATTTCCTATCGAGGCAGCAATGATGGGAGCGAATATCGCACCAGGAATGCATCGGGAATTTCAGGCACAGAAGTGGGAGAATATTGTATCTCCGAAGCTTTTTGCAAGAGGATTTGAAGAAGCAGAATCTCTGGTAGATTTAAGTGTGGAAATGGACATTCAGGGATACGATATTGATCCACAGATCGTAAAGGCGGCAAGAGAGAATGCGAAGAGAGCCGGTGTGGATGGACTCATTCATTTTCAGCAGCGACCGGTTCATCATTTAAGTCATCCAAAGAAGTACGGCTTTGTTATTACGAATCCTCCTTACGGAGAACGTCTAGAAGAAAAAGAAGATCTTCCGGCGTTATATCGTGATATGGGAAAAGCTTTCGCAGGACTTGACGGATGGTCAGAATATGTTATCACAGCTTATGAAGATGCAGAACGTTATATCGGAAAGAAAGCGGCGAAGAACCGTAAGATTTATAACGGAATGATGAAGACATATTTCTATATGTTCCCAGGTCCAAAGCCGCCAAGGAGAAAGAAGCCAGAGCAGTCAGAAGCGTAGTGACCTAGTGACTGTCACACGATGCAGTTAATAAGCGGATATTAGAAGTCATATAGATAAAGTATGAGCTTTGTAGGAGGCAGAATTTTGAAGAAAAAGTTAATATTTGCCACTGGAAATGAAGGCAAGATGAAGGAAATTCGCGAAATCCTCGGTAACTTGGATTATGAGATTCTCTCGATGAAAGAAGCCGGAGTCGATGTAGATATTGTAGAGGATGGAACAACATTTGAGGAAAATGCCATCATTAAAGCAAAAACGGTGATGGAGGCAACAGGAAGTATTGTTTTAGCAGATGATTCCGGTCTGGAAATTGATTATCTTAATAAAGAACCAGGTGTGTATTCTGCCCGATACATGGGAGAGAACACATCGTATCGTATTAAGAATCAGATTATTTTAGACAGACTGCATGGAGTTCCGGATATTGTAAGGAGTGCCCGCTTTGTCTGTGTTATTGCAGCGGCATTTCCGGATGGGACGATAGAGACTCGCAGAGCAACCATTGAAGGAAGAATTGCACAGGAGCCAGCCGGAGAGAATGGTTTTGGTTATGATCCTATTTTCTATCTTCCGGACAGAGGCAAAACAACTGCTCAGCTTTCAGCAGAAGAAAAGAATGAAATCAGTCATCGTGGAAAGGCTTTACGCCAGATAAAGGAGATTTTGTAAATAGATGAGTGAAAATAAAATGAGAATTTTGGTAATCAGTGATTCGCATGGACGTAATGATGATGTGGCAGGAGTAATCGAGCAGGTTGGACCAATCGATATGCTCATCCATTGTGGAGATGTAGAGCGAGGAGACGATTATATCCGTTCATTGGTAGATTGTCCGGTACATATGGTTTCCGGAAACAACGACTATAATCTTGATCTTCCTGCACAAGACATTTTTAATATTGGCGATTATAAGGTACTGGTTGTTCACGGACATACTTTTTACGTATATCGCGGTGTAGAACGCTTAAAACAGTATGCACTTCAAAATAATATCGATATTGTTATGTTTGGTCATACGCATAAACCATACATCGAAATCGATGAAGATGTAACGATATTAAATCCGGGAAGCGTTTCTTACCCAAGACAACCTGATCATATGCCAACATTTCTCATTATGGAAATTGATGATGAAGGCGAGGCCCATTACGGACATGGATATTATAAATCCAAATTTACCGAACTGAAAATTTAAAAAATAATATAAATGTACTCGTGCAAGAAAGCCGGGACATTCTTAAATATAATGGAAAAGGGTGTACATTGCAGCATCCTTTCCATTTTTTATGTATTTATAGAAAGGAATTATTTTATGAAAAAAGGAGATATTTTTGAGGGAAAAGTCATCCGAACCGAATTCCCTAATAAAGGAATTATAGATATTGAGGGGCAGAAAGTAATCGTAAAAAATGCGTTAGAAGGTCAGGTAGTACGCTTCTCCATTAATAAAAAGAAACGAGATAAAATCGAAGGAAGACTTCTTGAAGTCATCGAGCCATCTCCGATAGAACAGCCAGCAGCCTGCAAACATTTCGGTATCTGCGGTGGCTGCCGTTATCAGAACCTTTCTTATGAGCAGCAGCTTGATTTAAAGAAACGCCAGGTAGAAGAATTAATTGAAAAAAACGGTCTTTCCTTTGCTATCGAAAATATTTATGGAAGCCCGATCACAGAAGGCTACCGAAACAAGATGGAATTCACATTTGGTGACGAAGAAAAAGACGGTCCTCTTGCTCTTGGAATGCATAAGAAAAATAGTTTCTATGATATCGTAACATTAGAGGACTGTCGCATCGTAGACCCTGATTTTAACGTACTTCTCCAGGCAATCTTAAAATACTTTAAAGAAAAAGGAGAAACCTACTTCCACAAAATTCGTCACGAAGGATTTCTCCGCCACCTCGTAATGCGTCGTTCTGTAAAAACAGGAGATATTTTAATTAATCTTGTCACTACAACACAGAGCAGACTGGACGAATCTGAATTTGTCAATATGATTCTCTCCCAGAAAATTGATGGAAAAGTTGTTGGAATCTTGCATACATTAAACGACAACCTTGCAGACGTAGTACAAAGCGATGAAACAAAAACACTTTACGGACAAGATTATTTTTATGAATACCTTTATAACATGCGTTTCAAAATCTCTCCATTCTCCTTCTTCCAGACAAACACCTTAGGAGCAGAAGTCCTGTATGATCAGGTAAGAGAATACGTTGGGGAAACAAAAGATAAACTCGTTTACGACCTTTACACCGGAACCGGAACGATCGCACAGATGCTTGCACCCGTAGCAAGTAAAGTAGTCGGTGTCGAAATCGTAGAAGAAGCGGTGGAAGCCGCCAAAAAGAACGCAGTGGACAACCATTTAGACAATTGTGAATTCATTGCCGGCGATGTCCTAAAAGTTGTGGATAACTTAACCCAGAAGCCGGACATTCTCGTACTCGATCCTCCGCGAGATGGAATTCATCCAAAGGCTTTACGAAAAATCATTAATTTCAATGTAGATGAAATGGTATATGTAAGTTGTAAACCAACTAGTCTCATGCGAGATCTGCTTGTATTTAGGGAAGCGGGATACGAGGTCAAGAGATGTTGTTTAGTTGATATGTTCCCTGGAACTGTCCATGTGGAGACGGTTTGCTGTCTGGTGAGGGAAACGGTCAACGACAAAAGCATTGAGTATATGCACGTAGATTATGAGCCGGAAGATGCTGAATATCTTAAAGGTATCAAGGGTTCTGCAACGTATGCAGAAATTAAGAAATGGATTAAGGAACAGTATAATGTTTCTGTATCATCGTTATACATTGCTCAAGTAAAAGACAAATTAGGTTTTGAGAAGCGTGAGAATTATAATACAGGTGCCGAAGGTCATAAGGTGCCGAATTGTCCGGCTGAGAAGCGAGAACTGATTATGAAGGCTTTTAAGCATTTCAAAATGATATAAAAAAGTAGATATGAAAAGACCGTCCGGGAGGACGGTCTTTTTTTATGTGATACAGGTGAGTAATATACGTGTTGCGTTAGGGTAGGAAATGTGCTATTATGAAATTGCTAAAATAATTCCTAAGCATTATTTTAGCAATTACAAACTACATAAGGGTTAGACCGGAACTTTTCTTTAAATTTTGAGGAATCTCCTTTCATGTAAGCTGACCGGCTTATAAAGTTCAAAGAGCTATATTATGTTTTACAATTTTTAAAAAAAAAGAACAAAGGAGTATTTTATTATGAGAGAAATGAAAAGAAAATACATTGAAAATTTTGCAAAAGAAAATAAGTATATGACACAGATTGACAAGGATGTTGATATGGATGCTGCATTGTCAGCGCTGTCAACATTGTCAGCGAATGTAGAAGCAATCAGTGAATCAGATGAACTGAAAGAGCTTGTTCACAGTATTCCTGTGGGGTATTCAGTATATAATCCAGTTGTCAAGTTTACAAAGCGCGCTAAAAATGGTCGCTATGATAATCTGTCAGATGAGGAATATTGTGCAAAGCTTGATGATGTGAATATTATCGGTTCCCTTTTACATGAGAAACACGGTGATGATTTCATCAATGTTGATATGCGTGATGCATATGCTAGGATGCTGGAAGCTGCTGTGCAGGTTCAGACTTGTCTTAAACAGATGCATGATATTGCCATGTTTCTGAAGGTGTCAGATGCTGTAAATGTATTTGAAGACGAAGACAAAAATTAAAGGAAAGAAAAAAAGACCGTCCGTGTGGGCGGTCTTTTTTGTATGCTGTGAAAAAATTTTTTGAGCTGGATACGTTGATAGATAACACGTTTAAAGAAAATAGTGAAAAGTTGGGTAGGAAAGTCTTGAAATTAAGATTAAGGGCTGTTAAAATAAGATAAAACAAGGTAAATACAAGTAAAAATGGAGGTTATAGAGATGGCAGGTACAGCAGGAATTCCTTTTGGAGAACGTAAATATTTAACGATAAATGATACATCAGCATACATGGGACTAGGTGTTACAAAGCTAAAAAACATTATCAAGGGTGGGGAATTTAAGGAGTATATCACCGTTGGTAAATCAAACAAAGTTATGATTGACCGTGCAGCTTTTGAAAAATGGGTTGTTGAAAAAGGTCACATTTAAAATTACATAAAAAAATAGCAACTGTGAGTGGCATCACTGTTGCTATCAAGGAAGTCAGTGTCATTTGAAAGGACGTGCCAAGACTTCATTCATTCTCTATTTATGCTCATATATTAGCATATTTTGGCACTGACTTCAATAGGAAAACGTAGATTTTATACAGAAAATTAAACTCATTGAAGAAAGGACGTGTTAATATATGGCACATACGCAGTTAGATACAATTAGACAAGCTACAAGAGATTATCTTGTATCAATTAAAGGCACTACACCGGCTCCGGCTGATGTTGAAGAAGGCATTTTGGCTCTTACAAAAAATTATTTTGATTTATATAATGCAGCCGCTGAAAAAGGCGCAAGATGGAGAATTCCAACGAAATTGATGCCTGTGCAGATTGCTGAAATCATTGAGAGTTTATATCAGGTCGCATTGATTGAACTGGTCGATAAAGGCGGTTCTGAGCTGAGAACACAGTCTGCTGTTCTTGGTATTTATCAGGAATCTGGAGAATATGAAGGCTTGTATGATTGTACAGAAGCAACATTTGAAAAGCTGGCTGGCAGATATTGTTATGGAATGTCTGCAAAAGACAGAATCGAGATGATTAAACATCTCAGACTGATTGCACCGCATGTAAAGCTTTGCAGAAAGCCGAATCTGATTGCAGTCAACAATGGTATTTTTGATTATAATACAAAGGTGTTGATGCCTTTTACGCCGGATTTTGTGTTCATTACAAAATCAAGAGTTGATTATAATCCGAATGCAAGGAATGTCGTGATTCACAATCCTGTAGATAATACAGACTGGGATGTTGAGAACTGGGTGTGTTCATTGTCGGATGACCCTGAGATTGTCAATACGCTTTGGGAAGTGATGGGTGCAATTATTAGACCAAATGTACGCTGGAATAAATCAGCATGGTTTTATGCTGAATCAGGTAACAATGGTAAGGGAACATTTTGTGAGCTTATGAGAAATCTTTGTGGAGAGGGTACGTATGTATCACTGCCACTGGCTGATATGAGCAAAGATTTCTTGCTTGAGCCGCTTATCAATGCATCTGCCATCATCGTGGATGAGAATGATGTCGGTACATATATTGATAAGGCTGCGAATCTGAAAGCTATCATTACAAACGATGTCATTCAGATTAACCGTAAGTTCAAGACGCCGATTACATATCAGTTCCATGGATTCATGGTACAGTGTCTGAATGAGCTTCCAAGAGTGAAAGACAAGTCTGATTCGTTTTTCAGAAGACAGCTTTTCATTCCGTTTACAAAGTGTTTTACAGGAGCAGAACGACGTTATATCAAA
The DNA here is from genome assembly GCF_009697165.1 of Anaerobutyricum soehngenii. Lineage (NCBI taxonomy): Bacteria > Bacillati > Bacillota > Clostridia > Lachnospirales > Lachnospiraceae > Anaerobutyricum > Anaerobutyricum soehngenii. Next base: position 62,167 of record NZ_VULP01000001.1, read on the forward strand.
GACGATTATTTGAGTAGAAAAGAAGTATTGGAATATGTATTGTATAAAGTTCTGAATATGAACTACTATGAACTGTCTGTACCGGAAGCATGTAAAGATGCATTGCAGGAATATAAAGAGTTCAATGACCCAGTACGTCAGTTCATGGCAGAAATCATGCCACAGTTACAGTGGGATTTTGTGCCATTCACATTCCTGAGGGATTTATACACAGCATGGTATAAGAAGAATGTGGGTGATAAGGATTGTTCAAAATCTATGAAGACACTGGTAAAAGATATTTTGAATATTCTGCCGGAATACCCTGATTGGAAATGTGATGACAAAGACAAAAGTATTAGACCTGGTAATAAGATGGACAAGCCGGAATGGATGATTGATGAGTACAAGTTGGAAGACTGGTACAGTCAGACATACAAAGGTAATGATAGGGATAAAAAATGCCGTCCGTCTTTGAAGGCATATTACAGAGGTATTCACAGAGTATGATATTGATTGAGATGATACAGAGAATGTATCATCTCTTTTTTTGTGGCACTAACTTTTGATATACAGAAAAAAATGTGGCACTTGTGGCACCAACTACGTGATACAGAAGTGAAATGTGGCAGTAAAATATGGATGTGGCACCTTTTGTGGCAGTTACTGCCACAAATGTGGCACCAACTGGTGCCACATCAAATCCGTTGACTGGTACTTGATTTAAGCGATTTGGCACTTTTTTTGTGGCAGTAAAAAAAAGTTACTGCAACATCAAATCCGTTGATACGTAAGGAAATTATCCATTTGTGGCAGTTGTGGCAGTAAAAATATAGGTTAATTTTAGAAAATATATATAAAATACAAATCTATTGTGTATCAACGTATTTGATTGTATCATTTTGATGTTAAGTAAAAACGGTATTTTACTTTGTATCACTATGATATTATGTGTATGATTGGATAAAGTGTAATACTATCAATGGATTTATCGAATTTGGGTGTAAAAATATGTGTTAAAAATTATTTATAAAAAAGCTACATGCGATTTGGTGCCACAAGTGCCACAAATCGACAAATCCATTACTGGGTAAGGGATTTGATGTTGCAGTATCATTTTTCGTACTGCCACATATTTTTTCTAAATCGGCTGAATGTGTTGCTGGGTACTGGATTTAGCGTTGCAGTAGTTGGTGCCACAAATGTGGCAGTAACTGACACATGTATGATTTTTTTATTTTTTTTCTATTTTTCGAGTTTCGGTATAAAAAACGGTATAAAAACTTTTTATACGCTAAATCTATTACCAGTCAACGGATTTATCATTTTTGGTTATACCCGGTATAAAAACTAAAAATCGTGTTTATACGCTGAATCTGTTGTCCTATAACGGATTTATCTTAAAGTATAAGAAGTATAAGAAAAATTTAAGTCAATTATATAAGAGAAAATAGAAAATGCTTAAAAACCTTGATATATAAGGATTTTACTTTGTATCATGTTGATGTTATCTATAAATATGTTTTACTTTGTATCATATTGATATTATGTGTATGATTGGATAAATGTGTTGATACATAAGGGTTTTAAGTATATTTATGGGGTATTCTATGTATGATATTTTTTATATAAAAAAGATTTTGAAATTTTATTATACTTTTTATACGGAACCCGTAAATCCCTTATGTATCAACAGTTTTAACGGGATAAGTTGAAAAAATCATTTTTATACCGAGAGTGTGAAAAACGATAAATCCGCTACCCAGTAACGGATTCACGGTATACAAAGTTTTTATACCGAAAAACAGTTTTTTCACTGTATGATGAAAATATTAGCAATTTCTTTGTATCATAATGATACTATGTGCTGGTTTTTTAGCATTTTACGGTGAATACATGACATGTAGAACACATGATTTACACATACTATCATTATGATATTATGTGTAATTTGGATAAATCCGTTGATACGTAATGGATTTGAATTTAGTGTAGACTAAAATAAAAATGTTATATATATGTTCCCAAAAAAACGTGCTACACGTGCTACAAAACACATGAATTCCTTACCAGTCAACGGATTTATGCGTAGCACGTTGTTTTTTTGTCTGCTACACTGTCTGCTACAAAAACGCTGAATGTGCTGCTGGGCATTGGATTTATGCGTAGCACGAAACGTGCTACATTTTTTTTGCTTCTGGATTTTTAGATGCTGATAACATTCATCATCCATCTGTTTCCCTGTATGCAGTTAGCAGAACAATTCAACCCCCATCGTTTAACACGCCGTATGACGTCACCATGAGCATAAAATATCAAACGTGTAAAATTATGTGATTTTCTCAAAAATCTTCGCTATACACGATATTTTGGTGTTATACGGCTATACGAAAAAATAATCCCTACTCGTTTCCGGGTAGGGATTTTTGTTTACTTGTTAAGCTGACCTTTGGTAGCCATGTAAACACGTGCATTGCTCCAATCTGGATGAGCTGCTCTCATGCTTCTGTAAACCTTCTTGAATGTGTTCTTTGCTTTGCTCCATTCTTTTGCTGTCATAATCGTAATCTCCTTTTCTTTTTGTGTATGATTAAATCTTTAATTATTTTCATAATTAAACCCGCAGACTGCGCAAGCAGTTAAAAATCTATCGGTACGATGGATGGAAAGGAGACCGAAGGTAAGAAAGTTCTGTTGGCAATCAGCTAAACAATTCAAAACCCATCGTTTAACACGCCGTATGACGTCACCACGCGTATAAAATATCAATCCTGTAAAATTATACGTTTTTCTTTAAAATGCTCGCTATATCCAATATTTCGGCGTTATACGGCTATATACAAAAAAATTACCCACAGAGCCTGCTAAGCTCTGTGAGTTCTTAAATCTTTCTCCATGGTGATGGATTTTTGCCCGATGCTGCCAGTAATGGGTGGTCTAATCTTGACCATGGTGTTAAATAAGGACTTTTGTCTCTGACTCCTAAGTCAGCGAATGTAATATCATAAATGATATCATGACATGCATCTATTATTTCTCTTTGTCTTTTGACACCTGTCAGTGTTGGATAGTTCTTATCTACACGTTTTGCAGCATCACGCATTAATCGTTCGTATCCTGGACGATTAATTTTGGCAACACGGAAATTTCGATATAGCTGAACGCGTACTACGCTTTCTGTATCATCTTCTGGAATGACATCTTTAAAAAGCTTTATTATACCGCCTGCATGTGTTACATCATAAGATTTATTTTCTTCGTCATAATAAAATATCATAGTTTCTAAGCTCCTTTATGTATATAAACGTTTTACGATGATTTTCTAATCATTACAGAATGACTCTCGGTCGATGTGACGATAGTTACATCTTTTACAATCCTGTTCACAGGATTGATTTTGTTTTTTGTTGTAATACAGGAAATTTCTATTGAAAAATGCACGTTTATGTGATAAAATTGTTATACAGGGTAGGAAAAAGAGTCATGCAAAAGTATGATTTTTGGTGCTAATCTTGTAATCACTCCTGCATAGGAGTGTGAATTGAAATTGAACGGTCTGTATGGTCTTATCATCCATGGTCACTCCCCGTACGGGAGTGTGAATTGAAATCTTTCAGAAACTTTGAGTGTAAAAACACCATGGGCAAAATATGGCACATAAATTGGGCAAATTTTGCCCATAATTTGCACCATATTTTTCCCATCAAAATTTTTTGAACAATCTGCTGAAAATGCAGTTTTTATATATTTTATATTCATCTTGTAGATATTTAGTAACTATAAAATATTTACTTAATATATATTCTAATATCCTCTTTTTTAACCCATGGATTTTTCCATGGGCATTTTTTGTGCCATAAGTTGGTCCTATTTTGCCCAAAATATGGCACATGTTTTGCCCAAAATTTTCCCATCATTTAAAATCATGATTTTGTGATACACGATGAAATCACTGCCTTGTATATTTTGGGTAGGAAAATTTGCGTAAGCTATTGCAATCCGAATCTGTATCTATTATAATGTTTATAGATATTCAATAGATATAAAATATTTATAAAATAGATACAACGTATATATAAAAGGAGCGATTTTAAGATGAAAACGATAGTATTCACATCTGAAAAAGGTGGCGTTGGAAAGACACGTTTATCAGATGAATTATATTATTACTATACAAGACAGAATGTTCCAGTGTCTCTGTACAGCTTCGATGGACAGTACAAGAACAGGAACAATGACAAGAAGGTAGACAATCCAGAGGTTGCCGTTGTCGATACGCCAGGGCGTATCATGGACAGCAAAACAATTCAGACCATTCAAGGAGCAGATGTGGTTGTAATCCCTGTCAGACCGACTGGTGGTAATATCGAAAGTTTTACACGTACCGTATCTCTTGTAAAGAAGAATACGAACTGTCCGATTGTCATTGCTGTCAATGGTGTCAACAGATTCACTGCATCTGTATCATTTATGGAATGGTTGCAGAAATACAGACAGAAAGAGCATCTGGATACTGTATTGACCATTCCACAGTCAGAAGTTCTCGTTCAGGCTGAGAACTGTCGCTGTTCTGTCAACGAAATCAATAAGCATTCTCCTGCAACACAGGCTGTAAACAACTTGTGTTCTGAAATCAGCTACCTTGCCAAGGTGCCTGTACAGCAGCAACCGAAAGTTAAGAAGAGCAAGAAACTGATTGCAAAATAGATATTTTGTATCTATAATGTAGATATGAAATAGATATAAAAATCAGTACAAGAATGTAAGGAGATGATTGAGATGCCAAGAGCAAAAAAGAATATGACAAGTCTTTTAGACAGTTTTGAGAGTGATACAGAAAAGGAACATGATGCAGCAGTGACAGCAGCGGTGAAGACACCGAAGAAAACAGTCGGCGGTGATACAAGAGCAACAGCCCTTGTATCAATGACCAGGGACGAGAAGGAACGTCTGACAACAAAGGCAAAGGCACACGGCTTGAGCCTGTCTGCATTTTTCAGACTGGCTGCTGATGAATACATGAATACCCACAATTGGTAATGTGTGAATATATATGTGGAGTGGAATCCGCAGCAGCAGTAGGTTTTGTGGGTATGTGGATAACTCGGAGAGTTATCCATATATCCATCAAAATAAATAAGGACATGAAAAAAGCGAAACGTATAGCTTCGCCTTTTTTGTTGCTGTGTTATTCAAACATATTTAATCTTTTTTCATAATACTTTCTTACGTATGGATATTCATTAAATTTTTCAATTTGCTTTTTGATATGACGTAAAAGCAGGTCTTTATCTTGGTCTGAATAATCGTAATCATTCCATTTGTCTGTAGTTTCCCGACCGATTGACAACATTTCTTCAAATGTAATCACTCGGTTGTTGTTAGGATAATTTGTTTCTTTGTTCATTCTTGTAGTTACAATAATGATGTTGGCTTCGTACATGATACGCAATGATTCATCTGAAATAGTGCTATCCAGTGTAGCAAGATACATTTCACGGATTCCAGTACGGTTAACTTCTTCAGGAACTTCTTGCCATCTTTCACGTAATGTTGTTTTAGCACTAATTAACATTGTATTGCGTTTGTTAGCTAAATATTCTGCAACAGATGGCGTTACAAAATCAACAAGTTTACCGATTTGATGCGTTTGAAAGTATTGTTTTCCAATAGCACCTTGTGCATCGGATGGAATTTCAGCACCAATAAGCAGCAATTCAATAATTGCTTCAAATTCTTTACCAGCTCTGCTGCGTCGACTTTGCGTATTGCTCAATGATAAATTGTAAATATGATTAGGATATTCCATTGTGAAATCTTTGATTGCATCAACGGGATTCATTTTGCATACTTTTTCTACATCAATGAGATATGTAAGCATTCTAGTAGTGAATTCTTTTTCAAATGGAACAAATTCGTTCCAACAATTTTCACGCATATCTGCAATATATTCGCTTGCGTGTTCCATAAAGTATGAACAATCTTTTTTGTCATATCCTAAGTCGATAAATGTTTTATACACCAGTCCAAATGGTGTAATAAAGTGTTCCGAACGTTCGGATTTGACTAATTCTTTAAATTGATTCTCAGAAATATGTGCCATAATAATAACCTCACAATAATAGTTGAATTAATGTTCATTGTATGGTATAATTGTGTCAAAGAGAGGACAAAATGTCCTGTTAATGACACAGAAAAGGAGAATTCATACAATGAACATAAATGTTTCAGAAGCAATTAAAGCAAAACGAGAACGTCTGCATATGACTCAAAAAGAGTTGGCAGATGCTGTTGGATTGCCTAAATTTGGTGATAGAACAATTCGTCGTTGGGAAAATGGAGAAGCTTCTCCGTCTGGTGCTGAGTTGAAAGCAATTCTTGATTTTCCAGAAACAGTACCATTCCCTAATGATGAAAATGCTCGATATCGGATGATTGATTTATTTGCAGGTATTGGTGGTACACGACTTGGATTTTATCAGACAGGTGCTGTAAATATCGTGTTCTCTAGTGAGTGGGATAAATTTGCACAGAAGACATATCACGCAAATTATGGTGAAATGCCTGCTGGTGATATTACACAAATCGATGAAAAAAATATTCCAGACCATGATATTCTAGTAGGCGGATTTCCATGTGTTGCATTTAGCCAAGCTGGTCTCAAAAAAGGTTTTGGTGACACAAGAGGAACTTTGTTTTTTGATATCGCCAGAATCATTAAGGAAAAAAGACCAAAGGCATTTTTGCTTGAAAATGTAAAAAATCTTGTTGGTCATGATAAGGGACGAACGTTTGCTACAATTCGTAAAACCTTAGAAGATATGGATTATGAAGTATATCATCAGGTTTTTCCAGCAAAAGATTTTGGCGTTCCTCAAAATCGTGAGCGAATCTACATTGTAGGTTTTGATAAAAATCAAGTTAAAAATTATCAAGATTTTGAATATCCTGTTCCACCTAAGACACCAACAAGAGTTGGAGATATCTTAGAAAAGAATGTGGATGACAAATATACATTGTCTGATAAGCTCTGGCAGGGTCATCAAAGACGCAAAATTGATAATGCAGCCGCAGGCAAAGGTTTTGGATATGGGTTGTTCAATGAAGATAGTCCATATACAAATACAATTTCCGCACGTTATTACAAGGACGGGTCTGAAATTCTTATTGAACAGAAAGGTAAGAATCCAAGGAAAATTACGCCTAGAGAAGCATCGAGACTTCAAGGTTTTCCTAATGATTTTATCATTCCTGTTTCAGATACCCAGGCATACAAACAATTTGGTAATTCAGTTGCAGTTCCAGTAATTCATGCAATTGCAGAAAATATTATCAAGATTTTGGATGCCAATACCTCAAATTAATTATAAGGGTATTTTCAGTGAAAATCAATTAGAATAGTTGATTAAATAAGACAGTTCCGTGATGGGATTTAAGTCTCATCACGGAATTATTTTTGTTTTTATTTAAGAAACACGTTAATGAGAAATAATAAAGATATAGGGTAGGAAATAATTTTGCAATGTGTTATATTTTATTTGTGAATAAAAATAATCAGTACAGAAGGTTGAGGTAAATTTTTGATGAACATTAAAATTAGTGAAACAAATTATCTGCATTTTGAGGATTCAATATTACAGGATATTGGAAAATATAAGGATTTACAAAGCTGGTTGTTAGCAATTAAAAATGATGAAGTTACTTTTCACCCTTTGGATTGTGCAGTCAGAATCAATCATAAATGGTTGTATGTTGTACAGGGTGGTCGATTAACAGAAGACATTGATACAGTAATCAATAAAGTGAAAAAAATTCCTGCGGTTTTTCGTGATTTTCCAAATGATTATATGGAAATTGAAGCTGATTCATTTGAGAAGGAATTGTTTTTCAATACAAATTATTATGTAGATTAATGTATAGTCCCGTGACGAGATTTAGTTCTCATCACGGGATATTTTTTTGCGTATACGTATGAAACACGTTATAAAAATAATATTTACACAATGGATAGGAAATCACATTAAAATGTGTTATATTTCAAGTATCAGGGAAAGTAAGTTAACAAAATTTATATAGAAAGTAGAGGTAACAGCATATGAGTAATTTAAAAAATGTTCGTGCGGAACTTGAAAAAATGAAGAAAGAAATGGCTGCGAAAGAAGCAGAACTCAAGCGTGAAGAAGCACGCCCGGTCATTGAAATCATCAATGATGTATTGCTGAACAGCGAAGATGTACAGGAAAAAATGTCAGCGTACAGCAAGGACGAAGCACGTGTGATTGCGAAGCACATTGTGAAGAACATTGATGCAGTTATCAGTGAATCACAGGGTGAAATCAATGAGCTGAGAGCAAAGAAAAAGGAACGTGCTGAGAAGAGAAAAGCTGCGAAGCTTGATAGAGAACTGGAAAAGATGGCAGCGGAAGATGACTATGAAGATGACGGCATGTACGGCGTGAACCAGTTCGAGGAACCAGACCCATACGAAACAGGACAGTTGCAGTAATGCATGTGAACAGTTGTGAAAACTGTTTGTGGTTTCGTTCGTAATTGGGCTGGAATTAAGAGTGAGCAGGATGCGAACGAAGCATGAAGGGGTCAAGGGGAAACGAAGTTTCCCTTGCAAGTAAGTGAGCGTAAGCGAACGGTAGGGTTTTTCGGCTCCGCCGACAAACCCTATACTTGCATTTTTAAAGAAAATGGGTAGGAAACCATGTACACAAGTGTTAGGGGACAAACCCTATATGGATGTGAACATGGGGCGAAAATACACTGTTGGAGACAAACCCTATGGGTAAAACAGCAGGTATTTGAGCAAGAAGGTGAACATTGGTGCAGAAAAGCCGGATTCGGCTTTGCAAGACAATGTGAACGAAGAAAGGAGATGACTGTGTATGTCGAGTGTGAATAATACGAACGGTACAGTTGATTTTTGGGCGGAGTTAAAGAAAAAGAAAGAGGAAGAAGCACGACAAAAGGAACAGGAAGCTCGTGAATTAGAAATGCAGTCTGCCATGCAGCAGGATGAAATTGATAATTTACCGGAGCCTGAACCAGACGATGACTTTATTGCATCCGAAGTGGTACAGGAACCGACAGGAGATGATGAAAAAGAAATCATCTCAGATGGTAATACAGAAGAAAGCGAAGATGAAATCGGCGAAGAGGAGTTAATCAGGCTTGTAAAGATTTCAGCACGAATCAATGAGAAAGTTGATGAAGTGATGAAGGACATGGCAAAAGAATTTGATGTACCATTCTCACAAGTAGTAAGACTTGCGATTGATGGGCATCTGGAAAAATATCTTGGAACCGTGAGATACATCGACGGTGACCAGGGTGAATACATGAAGCGTGCAACAGCGTTGATTGCAAATGAGTTACAAGGTATCAAGACAGCGTTGAACAAGCTGGGAGTGAATGTGAACCAGCTTGCAAAGTGGAATAACATTGATAGACGTATCAGTCTGTTAGAGAAGCAGCTGCAGACTGCGAATCCGTCGGAACAGAGATACATCAATATGAGATTACAGGAGTTACACAGAGCACAGGCGGCGTGTAACTGGAGTTATTTCACATTGTTCAGTGTTGAGAAATACATGGAACAATTAGATAATGCATCAGAAAGGATTGGTAAGGAATTATGGCATACACAAGAGTAACAAGGACTGCGAACGGACATGGTGCTCTTATGTATGCATACGGAAAAGGTAAGGGACATAACGGCAGTGACGTCCGTAATGATTTGATTGCAAATGTGAATATCTTACCGGGTGTACCAGCAGAAATTCAGATGCAAAAGTATTGGAACAGAGCAAGAGCAAATCATAAAACACAGGTGATTCGTGTTGTGCAATCATTCAGTATCAATGAACTGAATCCAGACGAACCGTCTGATGTTTTGACTGCGAGCATGATTGGTCAGGAGTTTGCACACACATATTATCCAGATAGACAGGCGGTCGTGTTTACACAGACAGATGGTAAATCACATTTGATACACAATCATATTATTATCAGTGATACAGACATGACATCGAGCAAAGGTTGTGATAAACAGCAGTATTATCAGCCGACACTTGCACAGTGGACAAACGAGATTGCAGGTCAGTATTTTGAACTGGACTTTGGTAACGCAAAGACAATGGACAAGACAACACAGACCGAACGTGCGAAGCGTGCACTTGGTGAATATGTATGGAAAGATGATTTGAAATCACGTATCACAGAAGCATTGAACGAGAGTGAAAGCGAAGAAGATTGGATTAAAAATCTGCCAGCTCACGGCGTGAACATCGAAGTACACGACAGCAAGAAGCGTGGAAAATATTACACGTATGAATTGATGGATACAGATGGATTCGGTGATAAAAAGATTCCTCAGAATTTAAAATCACGTTCATACAAGCTGGGAACATTGTATGATGCAGAGCACGTACAGGAATATTTTTCTGAGAAGGAAATTGAACACAAGCTGCATGGAAATCGTAATGAAGATAATGAACATGTGACCGCGCAGGAAGATGAAACAAATGTGACTTTACCGGTACAGGAAGATGTGACACCAGGACAGCGTGCAGCGATGCTGCCGGATGCAGATGACTGGGACGAAGATGAACACGAGAGTAAATCGGATGTGAAAAGACCCGTCACCGGACGTGTAGAGATTGTTGTTCCGGATGATGTAACAAGTGTTCCTCACTATAGACCAAGTAAGAATGTGAAGGTGCGTGAGTCATATCTCAACGTGGATGAACAGGATGATATTGATGATTTGGTTCTGGACAAGTCTGAAGATAAGAGCAGTGATATTTTGGCAATGCGATTACAGCAGAAAGCAGAACGAGACAGAAAACGTAAGAAAGCAAATTCTGGTGTAGTAGAGATTCGTAAAGATATGAAATCTGTACGTGGATTGTCAACAGAATCTGTTATGGAGCGTATCAAAGATGCTCAGGAACAGGATGAAAAAGAGGATAGAAGTTTATAAAGAAAGGATAAGTGTGAAAAGCTATGACTGACGAAGAAAGAGCTGCATTGAAAAAGAAGATGCAGGAAAGAGCAGGACAGAAAGATGAACTTGTTGAGAATAATACAGTGCCTGTTGTTAAACAGGAACCTGATGAACATAAATTAAATGTTATGGGGTTGTTAGGTTTTGCATGTGCTGCGTGTGGTGTTGTTACGGGATTTGTATTTTCGTTGATTGGTGGCATTGTTATTAACATTGTAGCATTGATTTTGAGCATCGTGGGATATTATCAAGAGAAGAATGATAAACATGTAAAGTATGATGGAATGATGTTAGTTTATTTGGCGATTATCATTTCATCAGTAAGTATTTGTTGTGGTAGTATGTATGCAGTATATGTATACCATGAACAGCGTAAGGCTGCTGTCCAGTATTATGATGATTTGAAAAATTTACCACGAGAGGAATTCATGAAAAAATACTGGGATTTTGATTATGATGAATATATAAAGAATAAGCATAAATAAAAATGTTGGCATCTGATTTTTCAGGTGCCTTTTTTTGTGTAAAAATAGGGCTTACCTTAAATTTATTGGGTAAGAATATTGACTTTTGTAAAATAATATGTAAAATTAGAGTTATAAACGATAATTATTTTACAAAGAGTAACACAAATACCCTTTAATTTTACATAAAAGGAGTGATTTTATGAGAATTGCATATGTTCGTGTCAGTTCTGTTGACCAGAACGAAGCAAGACAGATTGCGGCGTTAGAAAAATACGACATTGAAAAATGGTTTACAGAGAAAGTGTCCGGGAAAGATATGAACAGACCTGAACTGCAAAATATGTTAGAGTTTGCACGTGAAGGTGATACGGTGTATGTAGAAGATTTCAGCCGTCTGGCGCGTAGTACAAAGGATTTGCTTGAGCTTGTGGAACAGTTCAAAGCAAAGAAGATTGAGCTTGTGTCCATGAAAGAGAATCTTGATACAGCTACACCGACCGGGAAGCTGATGTTGACCATGATTGCTGCAATCAATGAATTTGAGCGTGCGAATATCTTGGAACGACAGAGAGAAGGTATTGAGCTTGCAAAACAGCGTGGGGCATACAAAGGTCGAAAAGCAATCGAGGTTGAAGATTTCGGTAAGTATTACGAACAGTATTTGAGAAGAGTCTATACAAAAAAGGAGCTTGCCGAAGAGCTTGGTATTTCCAGACCGACGCTGGATAGATTGATTAATGAATATTTAGATAAATACGGTGATACAGAATAAAGTGGAGTCACTCCTGTAATGGGAGTGATTTTTATATATTCCGCAATCATGTAGATAAATGTTGAAAGAAATGTATCAATGATATATAATAGAAGCACGATTGAATGATGAATAACAGAAAGTGGGTAGGAATATGGCAAAAAAACAAAGATGTTATATCTATACAAGAGTGTCCACGGAACTGCAAATAGATGGGTATAGTCTTGAAGCTCAAAAGGAGCGACTACGAAGCGAAGCAAAGCATAGAAAAATGCAAGTCTGCGGTGAATATTCGGATGAAGGCAAATCTGGTAAGAACATTGCTGGAAGACCTGAATTTAAAAAGATGCTGAGTGACATCAAGTCTGGCAAAGATGATGTTGATTATGTGCTTGTCTTCAAGCTATCGAGATTCGGTAGAAATGCTGCTGACACATTGAACAGTTTACAGTTCATGGAAGACTATGGAGTGAATCTGTTGTGTGTCGAAGACGGTATTGACAGTGCAGGTGCAGCTGGTAAGTTGATTATCTCTGTACTTGCATCTGTAGCAGAGATTGAAAGGTCTAATATCTCGGAGCAAACAATGGCTGGAAGACAGCAGAAAGCCAGGGACGGTAAATGGAACGGTGGTTTTGCACCTTATGGCTATAAACTTGTAGACAAAGAGGGTGAAAAAGCAAAGGTTCTGGTCATAAATGAAGAGGAAGCAGAGCTTGTGCGACTGATTTACAAACTGTATCTCCAGGGTATGGGCTTGAGCAGAGTTGCAAAATGGCTTAATGATAACGGATATATAAAGAAAATCAGGCAAAATGGGTCTGTATCGTTCATATCATCCGCTTTTGTAAAAGGTGTTCTGGATAATCCAGTCTACGGCGGATTTATTGCATACGGCAGACGTAAGAACGAAAAAATTGATGGTACACGTGACGAGTATCATGTTGTAAAACAGGACAAAGACAGCTATAAGCTATATGAAGGTCAGCACGATGCAATCATTGACAGAGAAACATGGTTCAGAGTGCAGGCGAAACGTGAGCTGAACGCTTTCAAGCGTGAGAAGACACATAGCAAGGAACATGAACATATGGTGTCAGCATTGCTGAAATGCCCGGTCTGCGGTGCTTCAATGTACGGCGTAGTCAACAGAAAGAAGAAGAAAAATTCAGATGAGTTCTATACAGATATGTGGTATTACACATGCAAGAACAGAAAACTGGTGTCTGGACATTTGTGTAATTACAAAAAGCACGTGCGACAGGATGAACTGAATGCGGAAGTGATTGCATTAGTAAAATACGTGTTCGGTGGTGAGAACGATATGAAAGACCAGATTTTGAAAAAGCTGGATTCGGATGATTCTGTGAAGGAATTGCTGGAAGAGAAGACACGTCTTGAGAAAGAGAAAAATTCTTTGGTTTCTAAGAAAACAAAGCAGCTGCGACGTATCAATGATTTGGATATAGATGATGAGTTCTATGATGATTTGATGAAGACATACAAAGATGGATTGTATGAAATCAATGAGCAGATTGCAGTAATTGACAATAATCTATATCAGAATGAGCTTGCAATACAGAATGCACAGGGTGAAAACCTGTCTGTTGAGGTGTATAAGCGAATCATTGATGAGATGATTGATAACATTGATGATATGACGGATGCTGACAAGAAGATGCTGATGAATCTATTAATCGAGAAGATTGAGATATATCCAGAGAAGCAGAAAGACGGTCGTTGGATTAAGTCTGTACAGTTCAAGATACCATTGAACATCGACGGAAAGGCTGTAGATACGCTGTATTTCGATGATGAAGAAGATGATACAGAAGGTGATGAAAATTCCCTACCATTATCGAAAAATGTGGAGACGGTCTGTTTACTACATCGGGCGAATATGTAAAAGTCCTTTGTTTTAGCCACTTTACGAGATATATGACCTTCTCGCAAACCGGTAAAAAAGGCAGAAAAAATCAGGTGAAGAACAGCATAGAAGTATCCGTAGTTCTGCATCTGGTAACAGGGGACACGTCCGACAATCCGTAACATTTTTATTAAATATCATAATTAAGAACCGAAAGGACGCTTGTTTTCAGTACTTCTGAAAAATGAGCGTCCTTTTCTTTTATCCAATTACAAAGGAGAAAATAAAAATGGCAGGAAAGACGGAAATGTGTTCATCAGCAAAAAACGAGTTGGGTGTTGGTATTGTACAAGTGAAAATTCAGGAGTTATGTTCCTTTAAAGGACATCCATTTAAAGTAGAAAGAAATCAGGAACTCTTTGAACTTCGCAGGGGTATAGAGGCAGAGGGAGTCCTTGTTCCTTTATTAGTACGCCAAAATCCATATGGCAAGCTAAGAATGCATTTTGTACGTACAAATGTACTGTTTGCCAATTAGAAGTATAACGAATGAGGAAAAGGCGCTTTATATGATTTTGTTAGATCGGCGTTGCTTATCAAAGTGTAATGGTGATGCATGGCGAGATGAATATGGAGTTACATTTATAGATATCAGCGATATTTCGATTGTATGAAAGCTATTGTAAAAAATGATACAACATGACATAATCGGATTGACTAAAGCGGCATAGATATTTATAATATAGACAAAACGAGAATGACATGAATGGAGGACAGGGTAATGGAGAAATCTGTAACACTTGAAGAGGCATTAAAAAGAATTGAGGAGTTGGAAAAAGAGAATGCAGAACTTCGGGAGGAATTGGAGTATTACAGAAATCGTAAATTAAGCGGTCGTCAGAAACATAACGCCAAGTGGATGGCAATTTATAATGATTTTGTTGTTGGGTATGAGAGCGGCATGACAATGGTAGAAATTGCGAAGCGGAACAATGTCAGTGAGCGGACGATTTATAGGTATAAAGCGTATTATGACAAAATGAAGAAAAAAGAGGAATAGACCATTTTACTGATGTCAGTAAAATGGTTCAATGCGGGAGGAGAAAGTCTAATATGGAAAAGAAAATGATTAACTGAGGTAATAGAACAATAATAGCAAATTGGACATATTGCTGATGTTAGCAATATGTTCATATGAGAATTGCGGACGATTTTTTTTGACCGCAAAATGGATGGAGGAATTCTATGGCAGAAGATAAAAAGAAAGAAATTGCAGTAATCGAAATTACAGAAGAATACATGAAGGATCGGCTTTATGAATTCAGAGGGAAAAAAGTTATGCTTGATTCAGATTTGGCAGAAATTTATGGGTACGAGACCAAAAATTTTAAAAGGCAGGTTAAGAATAACATTGCCAAATTTGAAGGCGATGATTTTATGTTTGAATTGAATGATGTAGAAGTGGAAAATCTTTCAAGGTGCAAAAATTTCACCTTGAATATGAGAAGAGGTTCAAATATAAAATACAAACCTTATGTGTTTACAGAACAGGGCGTATATATGCTTATGACAGTTTTGCGCGGTGATCTTGCAATTAAACAAAGCCGTGCACTTGTGAAAACCTTTAAGAAAATGAAAGATTACATTTTAGAAAATCGAGATCTTATTGGTCAGCGGGAAATACTTCAGATAAGCATGGAGACTGCTAACAACAGAATAGAAATTAACAAAATCAACTCAGATATGATATCTCTTGAAAAGCAGAACACTGTTGAAAAATCCAACTTTGATTTTGCCACAATAGAGGGGAGTGAATGTATTGAAAAAGAAAAAAGACAAAATTACCATCCGTTCCAGTGCAGCGGAGTACCTGACCTATGTTGCCTCTGTTGGCGACCAGCGAGACAGCATCGAGATGCGCTATGAGGATGAGAATATATGGCTGACACAGAAGATGATGGCCACATTGTATGATGTGGATGTTCGTACAATCAATGAGCATATTAAGAAGATTTATTCCGACTCAGAGCTTGAGGAAGATTCAACTATCCGGAATTTCCGGATAGTTCAAACCGAAGGTTCACGTCAGGTAAGTCGTGATACAAAGCATTACAATCTTCAAATGATTATTGCTGTTGGATTTAAGGTGAACAATGAACGAGCAGTGCAGTTTCGCAAATGGGCCAATGGCATCGTGAAGGACTACACCATCAAAGGCTGGGTCATGGATGATGAGCGTCTAAAGAATGGCGGTTCAATACTTACAACAGAATACTTCGACCGTTTGCTTGAGCAGATTCGTGAAATCCGTCTCTCTGAGCGTAGGTTTTATCAGAAGATAACCGACATATATGCTACAGCTCTCGATTATGACCGTACTTCAAAAACAACAAAGCAGTTCTTTGCAAAGGTTCAAAACAAGATGCATTATGCTGTTCACGGACATACGGCAGCGGAGTTGATTTACGAGCGAGCAGATGCAGATAAGCCACACATGGGATTAGCTACATGGGCAGCAGCTCCTGAAGGCAAGATTGTAAAAAGTGATGTCAGCATTGCGAAGAATTATCTTTCAGAGAAGGAAATGCGTTCACTGGAGCGTATTGTATCTGCTTATCTGGATTTGGCAGAGGATCGTGCGGAACGTCATATTCCGATGACAATGGAGGACTGGTCAAAGCGACTGGATCTATTCTTGATGGCAGATGACAGAGAGGTTCTTCAGGATGCAGGCAAAATCACAGCAGAGATTGCCAAAGCAAAAGCTGAAACTGAATTTGAAAAATATCGTGTGATTCAGGACAGATTGTTTATGTCTGACTTTGATAAGTACATGCTGGAACTGGAAGAGAATGCAAAGAAGTAGTAGCATTGTAACATAGGAGGACTCCGATAAATTCTAATATAGATTGAATTGGATAATAGTAAATGTTATAATTAGCTAAATGATTTTTGTAGTATTCTTGCAAAAATTATTCTCCGCCCTTGAAACTTGGTTAAATGCAGGGATAATCCATTTCTTGATGGATTCAGCTTAGAAGGTGACGAAGTGTCCGCTATCTTGTGCGTAATCATGTAAATGGAGGCAAGGAGAAAGGTTCATGGCAAAGAAGAGTGGCGTGTCATCGAAGACACATACCCAACAACAACTTAATGATTACGCTAATCAAAATAATCCAAATAACAAAGCGTATAAAACCAGAATAGCAAATGATAAAAAGACCAAGAGGGTATCAAAAAAGTATAAAGCTGTTCGTGAGGTAAAGTGTCAAGCTAAATTGTATGCTGAAATTGGATTAAATGCGGATTTAGATTGGATGCGCTATAGCAATCCATACGACTTTGACTAATCATTATAAAACAACGAGGAAGGCATCAATCAAAAATGGTTGGTGCTTTTCTTATGCTCGGAGAAATCCGGGCTATTTTTATTAAAATCCTAACTTTTTTTATAGTAGGATTGTTATATTATTTAGAAAACAGAGGGAGGCAAATTTGCGAATGGAATACAAAACTGATTCTTTGTTAGTGCATCTAGCAAGAGCAGGAGATGAAGATGCGTGTGAAAAACTGGTCAAAAAATATTACTCAAGTATATATCAATATTGTTTGCTACATATCAATGATCCCTATGAGGCAGAGGATTTGACACAAGAAGTGTTTACACGTTTCTTTTCCAATTTATATAGATATAAAGAATATGGAAAAGTTAAGAATTATCTTTATACAATTGCCGGAAATACCGTTAAAAATTATTACAAAAAGAAAAAAGATATTCCATCAGAGGAACTGCTAAAATCAGAGGACTGTAGTAAAAATCATGTAGAAGATCTAGGAGTCCGATTAACTATTGAACAGGCAGTGAGAAAGTTACCGGAAGAAATTAGAGAAACGGCAGTTTTATATTTTTTTCAAGAATTGAAACAAAGAGAAATTGCAGAATTACTTCATATCAAACTTTCTCTTGTAAAATATCGAATCGGAAGAGCAAAAGAACTTTTAATGAAAGAGTTGGAGGTGAAAAAAGATGATGAAATATAAGCAACAAATAAAGGAATATAAAGAGGAGATTGAAGAAAAGTATGTAAGGGCTGAAGCAGAGAACAAAACAGTAAAAACATGTCAGAATATTTTGTCAGAGTCGGTTTTATCGAAACAATCGCATAGAACATCTTATTTTGAATTTTTGTATGAGCAGACAAAATTCATAAAAAAAAGATGGTGGATTTTACAAGGTTGTGTTCTTATGTGTCTATGGATATGGTTGAGTAATTATACGTCAGACATAAAAGATATGATGAGGATTATGGGAATATCTGCCACAATATTTGTGGTTCTGATTGTCCCGGAAATTTGGAAAAACAGAAGAAATGGTGCGATTGAAATTGAGCAGGCGTCTTATTACACACTGCGTCAGATTTGTACAGCAAGAATGTTAATGTTTGGAGTAGTGGATCTGGTGATCGTTATGGTGTTTTTGGCAATTACATATCAAACAACAATACTCTCGTTAAGTGATTTGGTGGTTAATTTTTTGCTTCCAGTAAATGTTTCATGTTGTATATGTTTTCGTGTATTGTACAGCAGATGGGAAAAATCAGAATATATAGCAGTGCTTTCCTGTCTGGTATGGGTTGGTTTATGGATGATGATTGTTGCAAATGATGTTATTTATCAGAAAATTGTAACTCCGGTATGGGTGGCTATGCTGATATTGACTTTTGTATATTTTGTTTTTTGTGTTCAGAAGTCATTGGTATTTGATGAAAAAATTTTGGAGGATTACACGTATGAAATTAGAATTTAAAAATGTAACAAAACAATACGGAGAAGTAAATGCTGTTAATAAAGTGAATTGTGTTATGGAAAAAGGAATTTATGGACTGCTTGGAGTAAATGGAGCAGGAAAGACCACATTAATGCGTATGCTTTGTACGATTGTTCAACCATCAGAAGGACAAATATTATGGAATGGTAAAGATATATGGAAACTAGGAGGTGAATACCGAGAAGTTCTGGGATATTTACCACAGGATTTTGGATATTATCCAGATTTGACCGTATATGATTATATGATGTACATTTCTTCTATAAAAGGGTTAAAAATGCCGTTTGCCAGAAAAAAAGTGAAGCAATTATTAAATCAAGTAGGAATGGAAAAATTCAGTAAAAGAAAAATGAAGAATTTGTCTGGAGGAATGGTTAGACGTGTAGGAATAGCACAGGCGATGTTAAACGATCCGCAAATTCTTGTCCTGGACGAACCTACCGCTGGATTAGACCCGAATGAAAGAATACGTTTTCGTAATTTAATTAGTGAATTGTCGGAAGAACGTTTGGTGCTCTTGTCTACACATATTGTATCGGATATTGAGTACATTGCGAATAACATTATGTTAATGAAAGATGGAGAACTTTTTTATGCAGGTACTGCGGAAGATTTAGTATCTTCTATGAAAGAAAAGGTATGGCAATGTAATGTTTCGAGAAGTATGATAGACAAATATATGAATGAATATTTGGTTGGAAATATAAAAACAACAAAAACCGGAGCAGAGCTTAGAATTATTTCAATAGAAAAGCCAACAGAAGATGCTGTGGCTGTAGAAAAAAATCTGGAAGATGCATTTCTATTTTATTTTGGAGAAAAATCGGAGGAAAAACAAGATGCTTAAATTAGAATTAAAACGAATTTTTTCAAAGAAAATTAATGTATTTGCAATCGGATTGGCATTGATACTTGCTGTCATTTTTAGCGGATTTGCAGTTACAAGTAATCGCTATGTGGATGAGAATGGAAATGCTAGTACTGGAATTATGGCAACAAGAAAACTTACAGATAACAGACGAGCATGGAAAGGTACATTGACAGAAGATGAACTTGGAAAAGTTATAGAACAAAATAAAAATGCGATGACACAATCCTCAGAAGAAAATGCGATTTACGGAACGACATTACAACCGATAGATGATATTAGGAGTTTTATAATATCGGTATCAACACCGGATGCAGAATATGATGAAAGTGTTCTGAATCAAATTACAGAAGAAAATATACAAGAGTTTTATGACACTTATCATAAAAATATGGAAAAGATGGCAGAAGAATATGGAAAGACTTCTGTTCAGAAAAAATACTTGGAAAAGAAATATAATGAAATAAAATTACCAGTAGAATACGAATCTTATAGTTCGTGGGATACTATGATTATGTATGTAGAAACGTATTCTATTATTCTGGCAATCATAGTTGGTTTTATTTGTGCTGGAATATTTGCAGATGATTTTCAGACAAAAGCAGATGCAGTATTTTTCTCTACAAAGTATGGACGTACAAAAGCTGTTAAAACAAAAATACTGGCAGGAGTAGTTACGACAGTTATGATTTATTGTATGGGAATTATATTACTTAGTGTGATTTGTTTTGGAATTATGGGAACCAGTGGTATGAATACACCTTATCAAATGTATCAGGCATATAGTATTTACATTATGTCATATGGACAATACTATTTGTTGACAGTTGTATGTGGATTTATAGCCAGTATGCTGGCGGCTTCAGTGTCTATGTTAGTAGCGGCTAAAATGCATACAATTAGTGTCGCTGTTTGCATTCCATTCTTTTTATATTGCTTATTGCCATTTATAGGAAGGGCACTTTCTGGGTATACAACGCTTTTCAATTTGATACCAACAATTTTGACAAATGTACAGGCAAGTGTAAAAGTCCCACTTATTTATCAGATTGGGAATTGTGTATTTCGACAAATTCCGCTTGTAATGGTAATGTATACAGTGATGGCAATAGCCTTACTGCCTTTTATTTATAAGAGTTTTCGCAGATACGGAAATAAGTAAAAATTGAGTATATTTATCATAGCACGAACATACATTTGGTTCAAGAAAATGAGGATATTTTTAAAGTGATTGTGTCAATTTACAATCAATTTCTATTCAATGTGGTTTTCCGGCAGGTTCTGTAAAATAAGCTCAGATTAAGACAATAACGGGAGGAGCTTATGCAACAGAATATTGAATTTGAGCGGTGCATTGATTTTCTGGCATGGATGATCGATAAGTACGGCGCTGAAGTCCTCCGGGAGTTGGAGGAAGAAAAATAGAATAAAGAAGAAAAAGAAGCGGCAGTTTCCTGAAATACAAAATGTAAATCAGACTGTCGCTTTTTTCATGTATTTTTAAATCAAATAAATTTTAAAAGCTGATAAAAAAGAATGATAATTTGGAGAAAAATAGCATAGAATAATTTTGAGCTGATATGACAGAGAATGTTTTGGCGTATTGACAGGACATTTGAAATGACGTATACTAAGCTCAGTGATCGTTCTGTAGAAACTTGCGAAGCCTACAGGCGGGGGAGAGCCTGCGGGTCTCTCCCTCTTTTGTTTTAAGGAGAAATGAGATGCAGACACCGAAAAAGTTCTCTTCTTTTAGTGACCAGGTTTCCTGGATCAGTGATGAAAAGGGAATAAGAATAAAAGACAGAGAATATGCGGAAGAAATGTTACGCCAAATAGGATATTTCCCTCTTATGGGAGGATATAAACATCTTTTTAGAATATCGAATACAAAGAAATATAAAGCAGGAACAAGTTTTGAAGAAATAGTCAGTCTGTATAAGTTTGATGCAGAGCTTAGAGAGTTGTTCTTTAAATATTTACTGCAGATTGAGCGACAGATGCGTTCTTTGATGTCATACTATTTTACTGAAATGTATGGAGCAGAGCAGAAGCAGTACCTGGATGCTAATAATTATAATAATACAAAAAGAAATCATGCAACAATCGTAAAGTTGATAGCGACCTTGAAACGGGCAACAACGACCACAGATTATACATATATCAACTATTACCGCAAGACATATGGTGAAATTCCATTATGGGTTTTGGCAAATGTACTTACGTTTGGAAACTTATCAAAAATGTTCCGAGTGTTTCCGCAGTCCTTAAAATCAAAAGTATCAAAAAACTTTGAACCTTTGAATCAGCATCAGATGGAACAGTTTCTATCTGTTCTCACTAAGTATAGGAATGTATGTGCCCATGGGGAACGACTGTTTACATACAGAACAGTAGATGCTATTGCGGATACACCGCTTCATAAAAAACTTTCATTACCACAGAGCGGTAATCAGTACGAAAAAGGAAAACAAGATTTGTTTGCTGTGGTGATTGCTTTTAGATATATATTACCTGGAAAAGATTTTCTGGAATTTAAAAGAAAGCTCATAAAAGAGATTGACCGAGTAAACAGAGAAGTAGAGCATATAAGTGAAGTTGAATTATTGAATAAAATGGGCTTCCCGGAAAACTGGAAAAGTATTACCAAATACCATTTAAATTAAAGAAATATCCTCTAAGAGATAGTGAAACACCTATTGTCTTAGAGGATTTTTTGTATTAATTATAGGATTGATAAAGAAATGAGTCAATAAGAAAATAAGTCTCGTTTTCCACATATATATTCACCACTTAGATTTCTCTCAATACCCATCTGTGAATGAAGTCGGGTGTTACAAAGTGGACGAAGAGAGAAAAATGCATGACGAGGAAATGGATTATAAAAAACTGATTATTGATTTGATAGAAAAGATTGTTAATCAGGATCAGCTTAAACGTATATACAGATTTGTTAAGTATGGAAAACTGAAATAATTACTTTCTTCCAAAAGTGGGAAAAAGAAATTTTACGGCGGGCAATTATGTCCGCCGTAAAATTATGTCTGTTTTGTTAAAAAGTTTGATAGCTGTTGCCCAAGAAAGAAACCAACTTGTGGATATAACTCCTGAATTTCCTGATATTTTGCTTTAATCATTTCTGGTTCCTGCTGTTCTGTCAGGAACATTGCATAATTGGAAATCTAAGGGATGCTGTCATTTATATGAAGCAGGTTAAACCTACCTGCTCAAGTACATGCCTTGCGTAAAAAGGCTGACATGCTTTTCATGCCGGATGCTTTGAATTTGGTAGTGAGAATGTACTGCTCATCATCGCTGAGATAAAATTGTACCGGATTGATGCGGTTTCTGTTTGCCATTGAGTCACGTCCTTCCTAAAAATGGGTACAAAAAAACTGCTGTAAAATGTTCGGTTTTTACAACAGTCTGTTTCGTGTTTGATTCAATTTTGGGTGTAACTACCCAAGGCAAATTGTAGCAAAGATGGTAGGAAAGTGTGGGGGATTTCGCCTGTGTCATGACACAGGCAGTGCTTGCTATTCTTGATTAGTTAAAGGTTTTTAACTTCCCTGATTTTAAAATAATACCGATCAATAATATCCTGCAATGTAATGGATTTCATTTTTTCATTTACCATATTTTGAATTTCATGATAGAAGTCCCCAATAGCGAATTGAATGTTGATACCGATTCCACAATCCGGATTGGTATCTGTGTCTAGGTGAAGCAGCGGCTTATCGCCCTCTACGGCTCGGTAGATGTCATACATATTGATTTTATCTGCCGATTTTGCAAGAGCGGCATTCGCATGACCTTGTGTGTTGACAACAATGCCTGCATTTTTCAGGGTCGCCATAAGCTGTCTCACATAAGCCGGGTTTGTCTTGATACTTTCTGCAATTTTTGTGCTGGAGAGTTGTTCGTCATCTCCAAGAGCAATAAATATAAGAATATGAATGGTGTCACTAAGCTTTGTGGAATATTTCATTTGTCACCTCGAATTTTCTTCTTGCAATTTTTAAATTTACATGATAATATGATTTTAATGCTTGATGTAAATTTAATTTTAACAAGTAAAAAAATAAAAGTCAAGCGAAATAAAAAGTGTGGAATCTGATATAAAAAAGGAGATAAAGTGGTGTATGCAAATTCCTTTTTAGGAAATGACATACAAAAATGAAAAGGTGTTTTATGCCTGTCTGAATCAGAAGAAATCCTCAGCTCCAGAGCATATAAAAGACAAAGGAATTTATATAGCAGGAGATTTGGCAGAAACCCTGCGGGATTTAAAAGAAAACATAGCAGGAAAGGAAATGTGATGAAGATGAATGTATATCAAGAGATAAGTCAAATCATCAAAGAAGCAGATGGTATTTTGATTGGAGCCAGTAATGGTTTGTCTATCGCAGAGGGATATAATATTTTTGCTGATGACGCATGGTTTCAGGAAAATATGGGAGATTTCAGAGAAAAATATGGAATGCGTTGTGTTTTACAAGGATTTTCAGTGCCAATGAAGGTAGAAGAAAAGTGGGCGTTTGTAAGCAGACTTGTTAAGGCAAAAGCTATGCAGGATGAGCCGAGTGAGATTATGAAAAACATCTATGCACTAGTAAAGGATAAAGAATATTTCGTAGTAACTTCCAATGCAGAGGATCATTTTGTGCCGGCAGGTTTTGAGGCAGACCGTGTTTTTGAAATGGAAGGGAAATTAACCCAGATGCGGTGCAAGAACAGATGTCATGACGAGGTCTATCCTAATCAAAAAGCAGTTCTCGCCATGACAGAAGAGGAAGTAAACGGAAGAGTACCCAAAGAGTTACTGCCGAAATGTCCAAAATGCGGTGGAGATATGGAAGTAAATTGGGGTGAGATGTCCTCGTTTACAGAAACGAAAAATTGGAAGGAAAAGGCTGCCCGCTATCAAGAATTTATTCAGAATTTACATGGAAAGAAGCTGGTAATTCTGGAATTTGGCATTGGTTGGAGAAATCAGATGATTAAAGCTCCTTTGATGCAGCTTGCAGCAGTAGAACCACAGGCAAGTTATATCACATTTAACAAGGGCGAAATTTACATTCCAGAGGAAATCAAAGAAAAATCCATCGGTGTGGATGGTAATCTTACGGTAGCGTTAAAGGAAATCAGAAAGGAAAGGATAGACTAAGTAAGGTGGTTAAAGATATTACAGTTGTGAGATAGGAGAATGAAAAAATGAGCTGTTATGAAAATTTGATAATGAAAACACAAATGAACTATTCCAGACACTATAGTACCTATGCATCCGGCGGTACTGCTGTAGTGTTGAGCAAACAAAAGCCGCTTTCTTATGAGGAACAGATTCAGGAATTTGTTCGCAGAGTGCAGGAGGCAGAGTGTATCGTAGTAGGCGGAGCATCCGGTTTATCAGCGGCTGGAGGTGGTGACTTTTATTATAGTGATACCCCTTCTTTTCGTGAGCATTTTGGAAAATTTGCAGATAAGTATGGATTCAAAGGTGCTTTTAGCGGCATGATGCATCGGTTTTCTACAAGAAATGAACACTGGGGATATGTGGCCACCTTTTTAAATACTACACAAAATGCCCCTATCAGAGAGCCATATCTGGATTTGGATAGAATCTTGCAGGGAAAGGACTTTCATATCTTAACGACTAATCAGGATACACAGTTTGTAAAGATTTATCCGGAAGAAAAGGTCAGTGAGATTCAGGGAGATCATCGTTTCTTCCAGTGTTCCCAGTGCTGTCAGGATGAAACATGGGATGCCGTACAACCTGTGGCAGATATGATTGCGGCTATGGGAGAGGGGACAATGGTGCCGGATGAACTGATTCCTCGCTGCCCTCATTGTGGTGCGGAAATGTTTCCGTGGGTAAGAGGATATGGGAATTTTCTGCAAGGGAAAAAATACGAAGAAGAATATGAGAAAATCTCAAAATACATTCAAAAGAACAAAGATAGAAAAATTCTCTTGATAGAACTTGGAGTAGGGCGCATGACACCGATGTTTATACAGGAACCGTTTTGGGAACTGACAAACAGCCTGAAAGATGCATATTATATTTCCGTAAATTCAGAATATCAGTTTTTGCCGGAATTCATTGAAGATAAGGGGATTGCTATTTTGGGAGATATAGGAACAGTGTTAAAAGATTTGCGGAAAGCAAAAGAGGAAAGTGCATTTGTATAGGATATTGGTGTCATCTTGAATGAATAAAGTGTAAATATTTTGTATAGCCATATTACAGTCAGACATCAGTGGAAGAAGATTCTGGTGGATGGTATGGGCTAATTGTTCCTGATTGGATGGCTTGGAATAGTAAGCGGATATTTTTAAAGTGATTGTGTCAATTTGCAATCAATTTCTATTCAATGTGGTTTTCCGGCAGGTTCTGTAAAATAAGCTCAGATTAAAACAATAACGGGAGGAGCTTATGCAACAGAATATTGAATTTGAGCGGTGCATTGATTTTATGGCATGGATGATCGATAAGTACGGCGAAGAAGTCCTCCGAGAGTTGGAGGAAGAAAAACAGAATAAAGAAGAAAAAGAAGCGGCAGTTTCCTGAAATACAAAATGTAAATCAGGCTGTCGCTTTTTTGTCCACATTTTGCTGTTTCTATGCTTGCCATTGTAAAATGTTACAAAAACTGAGTACAAATTTTGTAATGGGTTACACGTTTAACCTTTGTAAAAAAAGTATTTCTATTATACGATGTAATAAAATATGAGGAAAAGAAGGAATAGATATGGAGCAGAACAGAGTTCGGATCGTGGATGTGGCAGATGTGTTAGGTCTTAGTACCGCAACTGTCTCAAAGGTGATTCATGGTAAAACAGAAAAGATTTCTGACGAAACGGTAAAACGTGTCCAACAGGAGCTTGAAAGTTCAGGATATATACCGAATATGGCAGGTATTTTACTTGCAAGAAATAATTCAAGAATCATCGGAGTGGTGGTGAATGATAACATAAAGTATGAGGGAAGGGTTTTAGAAGATGGGTTTGTGATGTCATCGTTGAATGCTCTTTCCCATGAGGTGAATAGAAAAGGATATTTTCTGATGATAAAAACAACATCAGATATCAGTGAAATCCCTGTTTTTGCTTCTATGTGGAATATGGATGGTCTGCTTCTCATGGGGTTTTGTGAAGCGGATTATGAGAAGCTTCGCAATCAGATGAGAATATCGTTTGTTGTGTATGACGGTTATTTTGAAAAGTGTTCTAAAGTTGTTAATCTGGTAATTAATCATTATGATGGAGGTTATCAGGCAGGAAAGTATTTTAGAGAGCTTGGTCATAAAAAGGCATTATGTATAGCAGATAATTTTATATGTATGGATAAGGAAAGAATCGAAGGATTTTGTAAAGCATTTGAGCCGGGGAAAACATTGATCTGGCAGATTCCAAAGACGGAAAAGGAAAGGATATGCTTTTATCAGGATAACTTTTCAGAACTGCTAAAGAATAATATTACAGCAGTTTTTGCTGTCTCAGATTTTTATGCACTTGAGGTTATGCGTTTTTTACAGGGGAAAGGATTACATATCCCTGCGGATATACAGATCATCGGTTTTGATGACAATATGTCTAGCAGGGGAAGTTCTCCTGCACTTACGACGATTCATCAGGATGCAGCATTAAGAGCAAAAACAGCAATAGAATGTCTTGAAGCAATGCGGGATGGATTAGATTGTGAGTCAGAAATTGTGCTGCCGGTTAAATTAATAAAAAGAGAAAGTACGGGGTTGTTATGATGTCAAAATTTACGAAATCGTTATGTAAAATAGCAATTCCGGTCACGTTGCAAAGTATGCTGCAGGCATCATTTTCAATTATAGATCAGGTTATGATCGGGCAGTTGGGAGAAACTAATATAGCGGCGGTTGGATTATGTGGTAATTTTTCTTTGATTTTTTCTGTAGTAATCGGTGCCGTTGGTACTGTTGCGGGAATTTTAATTGCACAGTTTATTGGTGCTGATGATACGAAAGAAGCCTGGTGTAGTTTTGATGTGAGCTTTATTTGTGGAATAATAATAGCTACAATGTTTCTGTTAGCATCAGGAGTTTTTTCATCGCAGATTCTGAGTCTATATACAAAAGATACGAGTATTATTAGTACGGGTGAAGTTTATTTTAGAATTGTGGCGTTTTCCTATATTCCAATGGCAATCAGCAATATTTTATCCGCATGGCTACGTTGTAAAGAGCATGCAGCCATACCATTTGCAGCGAGCTTTGTAGCAGTAGCTGTAAACACAGGACTGAATTGTTTACTGATATTTGGAAAATGTGGATTTGCACCGATGGGAGGAAAGAATATGATGAGGCTTATACAGAGTCTAAGAAGATTATGTATGCAGGCTTAATTGGTGCAGTAGCCGTATCGGTATTGCTTATTTTTTTAGCAGGTATCTATACTAGATTATATCGTGTGGATTATAGTGTAAAAGAACTTGGAAAAATTTTGCTGATTATATTTGCCTTGTATGCACCAATCAAGGTTGAAAATATGATTCTTGGTGGAGGTATTATAAGAAGTGGCGGCAATACAAAAATTATCATGGTGATTGATATTATTGGTACATGGTGTATCGGAATTCCTTTGTGCCTGGTTGCGGCATATGTATTTAAGTGGGGAATTATAGGTGTATACACGCTGTTAACCACAGAAGAAATATTTAGATTGGTTATGTCACTGATTATTTTTAGAAAACGTAAATGGATGATTAGTTTATCTCAGTCGAGAAGACTCCCACCTCTTTCAGGTGGTGAGTGACAGCAAATTTGTCTCAGTGGGAGTCCAATCTTCGACTGAGATAAACGCTCCGCGAGGATGCGCAGTGATTCTGTAAAGAATATGTCAGCTTATGCTGACCAGAATCACGCGCCAAGTCTCGCGGCTGCTCGACTTGAACATAGTATGGAGGAGACGAAAAACTCTGCAAAAAGGTATTACATATAATAGATGTGTATGATGATTGTAAATCTTACACATCTATTTTTTTGTAAAAATCATTTAAAGTAAATTAACAGGAAAAGGATGTTTCCAGTTTCAAATTGAAAAAGCAGGTTAACAGATGGACTTTTGGATGATAAAATAGATATTGTGCTAAGAACTAGTTTAGCTGTTAGAATTACAGTAATTTAAAGAATGGAATAATTTATAATGAATGGGTATTTTTATGTATTAACAATAATTAATCTTTTTGTTCTGAGTTTTATGTGCATTCTCACAAAGTTGAGTGAAGCACTTAGTAAAAAACAAAAGCAAGGTTTTGTATGTGCATTTGTGTTGATTGCTGGAATCTCCGTTCTGGAGGTTATCACGCTTATAGTTGACGGTAAGCCATCGAGTTATCGATGGCTTAATATCATGTCAAATTATCTAGGCTTTGGTTTATCGCCTGCAGTAGCAATCTGTCTTGTATATGTGTTGGATAAGAAAACAACTTTTAAGCGTGAATTTAAGATGGCGGTGTACTGCGAGCTTGGATATCTGATTTTTCTGGCTTTATCTATTCCACATGGAATTGTATTTTCTGTGGATGCTGATAATATCTATTCACGTGGCCAATATTTTTGCATTTATGTTATCATGTACTTTACTGCAATTTTGTATCTTTCGATATCTACGATCATCAAGGCGAGAGAATTTCAAAATCGCAGCAGGAAGCTCATCTATCCACTTATTGTTTTTTTGACGGCCGAGACGATTATTCAGGTCATGTCACCGGAACTGCGTGTTACTTGGTTATGTGTTACTTTGCTTTCTGTGTTGTATTTTATTTATTGTAATGAGATGTGGAATCAACTGGATGGTCTTACGGGTCTTTTGAATCAGAGTAGTTATCTGAATCGTACAGAGGAAATGCGATACAGTGGAGGGGTTCTCATAGTGTTTGATGTGAATGACTTTAAGATGGTGAATGATGATTATGGACATTTGCAAGGAGATATTTGCCTTGCTGCAATCGCAGACTGTATCAAAAAAGCCTATGCGTGTTATGGGTACTGTTATCGGATAGGTGGAGATGAGTTTTGTGTGTTATTGAAAAATGGAGAAAAAGAAGAGGAATGCTTACATGAATTTATGAATCGACTGGAGGAACGGAGAAAGGAAATTACTTTTTTACCAATCGTTTCATTTGGTTCATCGGTATTTTCTGGTGAGGATATCAATGTGGTTAAGGAGATTGCAGACCGTAATATGTACCAGTGCAAAAAAGAGCAAAAGAATCGTGTCGCTTCACAATTATAATACTATAAGTCAGAGAGAAACAGTATTATTTGTGAGATTGTAGAAGTATTTGTGTAAAATATATAATAATCACTATACGACCGTAGATTTTTGATACCTAATCTAAAAATATTCTATTTTTTTTCTTTGATTTTATAATTATAATAAACGAGATTTATTGTGCGGACGACTTATAAAATAAAAATAACATGGAAGATAAAGTATGGAGGGGAGATGACATGTTAGGTTTTTTCAGAGGGAAGGGAAAAAGAAAAGAAAATAAAAAAGAAAATATAATTTATACACCTTGCAAGGGAACTGTAGTTCCAATTACGGAAGTTCCTGACCCTGTTTTTTCAGAAAAGGTATTGGGAGATGGGTTTGCGGTAATCCCGGCAGAAGGAAAGATATATGCTCCAACAGATGGTGAAGTGACGTTGGTTTTTGATACGCTTCATGCAGTTGGTATGACAAGCAGCATGGGGACAGAGATATTGATCCATATCGGCTTAGATACGGTTACACTTGGGGGAGAACCATTCACAGCGCATGTTGTGGTTGGTGATAAGGTTAAAAAAGGTGATCTTTTGGTGGAAGTGAATCTGGATAAGATTAAAGCGGCCGGTCTGAATTCTATTACACCGGTTCTGATTAGTAATACAGATACCTATGATAAAATCAGTCTTCAAAAGGAGGGTGATGTTTTATTCGATGAAGCAGTTCTTAAGATTTTATAAAGAGATTTTATACAGAACTGTGCGTAATAATTAACCTGATTGGAACAATCCAATTAAGTATAATTTAAAAGAGAAGGAGGAGGAAATTATGAAATTTCTTCAAAAACTTGGGAAGGCATTAATGCTTCCTGTAGCGGTGCTACCAATCTGTGGTATCCTTATGGGTATTGGATATTGGTTATGTCCGGCAACTATGCAGGGCGGAGATATCCAGGGGGCAGCGAATCTGATTGGTCTGTTTTTGGTAAAAGCAGGAGCAGCGCTGATTGACCATATGGCAATTCTTTTTGCAGTTGGTGTTGGTGTCGGTATGTCAGAGAAGAATGACGGAACCGGCGGAATCGCAGCTCTTGCATCATGGCTGATGATGACAACACTTCTTTCAACAGGTTTTGTTACGACAATCATGCCATCTATCGCTGAAAGCGCAACAAAGACACTTGCATTTGATAAGATTGAGAATCCATTTATTGGAATTCTTGCTGGTGTGATCGGATCAATGTGTTATAACAAGTTTAAGGATACAAAGCTTCCGGACTGGTTATCATTCTTCAGTGGTAAACGTTGCGTGGCAATTATTGCCGGAGTAGTTTCCATTATTGTATCCGCAGTATTATTATTTATATGGCCATTACTTTTCGGTGCACTTGTATCACTTGGAAAGGCAATTGTAGGTATGGATGTTGTTGGAGCAGGTATCTATGCATTCCTGAACCGTTTGTTAATTCCTACAGGATTACATCATGCATTGAACAATGTATTCTGGTTTGATACGATCGGACTTGGTGACTTACAGCACTTTTGGGCTGGTGAGACATCTGCAGATGTAACATGGAGTCTTGGAATGTATATGTCTGGATTCTTCCCATGTATGATGTTTGGTATTCCTGGTGCAGCACTTGCAATGATTAAATGTGCTAAGCCTGAAAAGAAAAAACTTGCGATCGGTCTGATTGCTTCTGCAGCTCTTTGTTCATTTATCTGTGGTGTTACTGAACCGTTTGAGTTTGGATTTATGTTCCTTGCACCTGCACTGTATGTAATTTATGCATTACTTTATGGTATCTTTACTATGATTACAGTTGCACTTGGTTTCCGTGCAGGATTCAGTTTCTCTGCCGGTGCTATGGATTTGATCTTCTCATCTTCCCTTCCGGCAGCACAGAAGACATGGCTTATTCTTCCACTGGGAATCGCAGCATTTATTGTATTCTATGTGGTATTCCTTTTCGCAATCAAGAAGTTTGATCTTAAGACTCCTGGTAGAGAGGATGACGATCTTGAAGCAGAGAAGAAAGTGGAATTAGAAAGTAATGATTATACTGCCATCGCAGCAAAAATCCTCGAAGGATGCGGTGGAAAAGAGAATATTACAAGTATCGATAACTGTGTTACCAGATTGCGACTTGAAGTAAAGGATATAACAGCAGTAAATGATAAGGTAATTAAATCTGCAGGAGTTGCAGGGGTTATTAAACCTGGAAAGACTTCTGTTCAGGTAATTATCGGAACGAAGGTTCAGTTTGTTGCTGACGAATTTACAAAGCTTTGTGAATAATAGAAAGTTCTAAAAAGGACATGTGAGAAACTTTTGTTTTTCACATGTCCTTTTTAGTTTATAGCATTTATGATGATAGGGAATATTTTTTTCATAACTTTATTTATAAATGTTCCCAAGAATAACATTACCATGGACATTTTGACAGAAAAAAGGTATAATGGCAATAAAGAAATATAACTGTGGCAAATCAGTCGAAAGTCTGAGACGCAAAGCTAAAGGGCCTGTAAAATGGCAGCCAGTTGCAACGTTTTGAAGCATTGTCTGGAGGGCAGTGCTTTTTTCATTATTATGGATTTTATGATGACGACAGGAAGCGTTTGAATGTTAAATTAAGGATTTAGTTTACATAGAAAGCCGTAGCTTGTGTTGTGATTTTCGGTAATTTATATAAAGAAAGAAATAGGCTGAATAAGTGATAAATAAAAAATATAAACAAAGGAAGATGATTTTTAGTAAAATCTATAATAATAAAAACAGAGGTTTTACTCTGGTAGAACTTATAATCGTAGTTGCCATTATGGGTGTTCTTATTGCAATCTTAGCACCTGTTTATGCCAGACGTGTAGAAAAAAGCCGCGAGACGGTTGACATTGCTAATGTTCGTTCAGCATATGCAGAAATTATGGCTGAAGTGATGGATGAAGATGCATCGAATATAGTTAAGGTAGTAAAATTAAAACAGAAGAGAGATGACTGGCAGGCATTTGATCCTGTTGTAATTGCAGGAAAAACGCATTACAAAAGTCAGGGAGATACTGACAACTGGAAGGGAATTCCTGTTGCAGACGGGGAATGTGAGGTATCTTATAATGCATCAACGGGTATTCTTTTTGACTGGAAAGGAATAGGAAAAGATACGTCCGAAACAACAATAGATTTTAATGGAGATTTGCATGAAGTACTTAACAGAACAGGAATATTATCGGAATTAACAAATCAGTCGATTAAACGTTTTGAGATAGATTCTAAATGCTCTGATTCAAATATGGTTAATAAAGTAAATAAAGAGATTCAAGCAGAAGGTAACAATCTGCTACAATATGGTACATGGGCTTATCTTGGAAGTCCATCGAAAGATTCAAGCAGATATTTGTTTTGGACATCTATTGATACGAATCAGGTCGGGGCAGGAAAGAAAATACCAGTTATTGTAAGTAAAGCAGATGGTGGTTTTTATATATCTGAAACGACAACAGCTTATAGAAATCCTAAAGACAAGAAGAATTATGTTGCAATCGCAGATCATATTTATAATGATTATGGTTTTCAAACATATACCAAAGGTGAAAAATATAGCACGTTAAAGGAAGCTTATGAAGCATATTCTAAGCTTCTTAAAGAAGGGAAATACTCAGAATATAAAGATACTATGCCTAAATAGAAGGAGTTTTTCGGTACATAAATTGAAAAGGAAAAATATGGAGGAAGGTATGAAAGGGAAGAAAGTAGAAATGATATGTATAGTTGCTGTGTTGCTATTGTCATTTTTTTTGACGGAAAGATTGCAGAAGCCAGAAACTCATACATTTTATTCTCTTAACAGTGGATGGTATCAGATAAAAGATGGGGAGAAAATTCATATTGAATTACCTTGTTATGTTATGACAGATGCAGATGGAAAGATTGTTTTATATAATGATACGTTATCAGAAAAAGATCAGGGAAATTTTATCTCAGCTAGAGGAGTGCAGGATCATTTGCAAATATGGTTGGGAGATCGTGTTCTGTATCGTTATAAAGAAAATAAATTTCAGAAAAATAAACAAATGAAAGGAAAGATATGGGCTGATGTCTGTTTGCCAGAGAAAACGGGAGAGAAAACACTTAGTTTTATGTTTGAGGGTTCCCCCAATAGTTCACTGTATATACAGGCCCCGCTCATAGGAAGTTTTCTGGATATTGTTAAAAGTCATTTGTGGGAATCTGTTTTTTCAATTTTGATGATTATAGGAATGTTGGGGATGGGAATTGTTTCAGTAATCGTATTTTTATATACTAGACATCGTCAGATTATAGAGAAACGTTTTCTTAATGTGGCATTCTTTTTGATTTTATGTAGTTTATGGAGCATACTGGATTCAGGAATTTATCAGATGTATGGAAAACAGAATGCGGTAGGAATACAACTATCTTTTTATGCATTTATGCTTATGTCAATTCCAATGTTACATTTCGTACGAAACACAGTAAGCGAGGGTGTTCGATGGATTCCGAAAATATGGATTTTTCTTTTATATGGGGATGCTGTTGTACAGGGAGTTATAAACTATTTGTTTAAAGTTCCGTTTATATGTATGCTATATATAACACACATTATATTATTTACAGGAGTTGTAGCGATGATTCTTTTACTGTGGAAAGAATATCAAAAAAAGCGGACACAGGAATTGAAGTTTTGTCTGAAAGCGTTTGCTGTATTAGGTATTGGTGGAGTAATCGCAATTATTTTGTATCGGGTATTTTCTATTTACTGGTATGATGTGATTTTTCAGTTTGGTATTCTTCTTTATATTTCGTTTTTATTTGGAGGATTGCTTTGTAAAGTATCGAATGAGATTCAGTTTCACTTAGAACAGACGGTATTTGAAAGAATGTCTGTGGAAGATCGTATGACAGGTCTAAAAAATCGGAAAGCTTTTGAGAAATGTATGGAAGAAGTGCAGGAAGATGCCATATTACTTAAGAATGCCTTACTTTTATTTATACATATCGATGGATTGAAAGAGATTAATGATATGAATGGAATGCAGATGGGGGATGAAGCAGTTATTCGGACAGCAAGGAGTATTCAGGCAGCAGGAAAGAGTTTAGAACCAAATGCAGAAAGTTTTCGTATTGATGGTAATGAGTTTGCAGTAGTTGTAACGAATCCGCAGAAGATGCCAGGAGAATGGATAAGAATTATAATAAATGATGTGAAAAAAGAAAATAGCAGTAGATACTGTGTCCAGTTAAAATTTGGATACAGTTATCTGAGGAGCAAAGATGGGGTACTTCATTCTGTAAGTGATTGGAAGATGCAGGCAGATACGATGTTACGTTTCAATACAGGAAAATCGGTGGGGGATGCGTATGATTTATAATGTAGATTTTTTAATTGCAGGATTGGTCATATTACTGCTGATTCTGTGGTATTTTTTGGGCGAGAAAAGAGCAGAGGATTTGAATAATCAAGTGTTTCTTTTCTTTGCGGTTATTGGAAGTTTAGATGTGATTGCTGAGATTTTCAGCAACTATTGTATCATTTATGCGAAGGATTATTGTGCAATAGTAGCGGTATTAACAACAACTGTATTTTACTTATTCCAGGCAGTGCTTCCGCTTACTCTGATTTGTTATGTTCAAACATTATACAAGAATAAAATTGTTTCAGCAAAAAGAATGTTGTTGTCTGGATTACCGACGTTTGTTCTGATAGGAATCGTGCTAACGAATCCATTTACTGAAAAACTATTTTATTTTGATGTGCCGGCAGGATATATGAGGGGACCTTGGTATATGTTGATGTATTACAGTGCACTTGGTCATATGGTTGTGGCTTTGTTTCTTATTATTTTCTGGAGAAAAGAACTTGGTTACCGAAAAGTAAAAATACTTTTGGAAATACTAGTAATATCTGGAGTTGGAGTAGTAATACAGCTCGTACATCACTCTCTTCTTACAACAGGATTTGGTCTGAGTCTAGGTATACTGGCATTATTCATTACGATCAACAATCCTCATGCCAATATGGATAGTCTTACTGGCTTATATAATCATCTTTATCTTACCAGAAAAAGCAATGAGTTGATAGCAAGAGGGAAAAATTTTCATATTATCAGTGTATATCTGTATCAGCTAAAACATATCAATAAAATTGCAGGAATTCAAGGTGGTGACTATATTTTAAAGATGACAGCAAAAAGACTTGAAGAACTGTGTGGAAAGAAAGTATTCCGTATTACTGGAAAGAGGTTTTTAGTACTGGCAGATTCCTTGAAGGAATATGAATACTATCTTACACAATTAAAACAAATGTTTGATGTGAGTATGAAACTAGATGTGGAAAATAAGGACATTGCGACACCTGTAATTCTAAGTGGTATTATTAATGCAGAGAAGCTTGGAGAAAGCGAACTGATAATGGAATATGCAGAATATCTGGAAACATTATCGGTACAAAGTGGTCTGACAGAGGTAATTCAGGATGATCGCCAGACCATGAATGGATTTTTATATAATAAGCGTGTGGAGCAGTATCTGCATACGGCGATTACAGAAGATCTTTTTGAAGTTTATTATCAGCCTGTATACTCCACAAGGGAGAAACAATTTATTACATTGGAAGCATTGAGTCGTCTGCACCATCCGGAACTTGGTTGGATTGCACCGGATGTGTTTATTCAGATTGCGGAAAAGAATCATATGATTGAACAGATTACAGATTTACAGTTTTGTCGTATATGCAGATTCTTAAAAGAAAATAAAAGATTAATGGATTCTCTCTTGAACGTGAAAGTAAATTTATCTTCTTTAGATTTGATGCGAAGTGACTGTTGCAGTCATTTTATCTGTATGATGGATGAATTTGAGATCCCTCACAACTGGATACAGTTTGAGATTACCGAAACCGTAGCGACAGAATACAATGAAGGTTTAAGGAAGGTTGTAGATGAATTTACAGATGCCGGAATCCATCTTTGTCTGGATGATTTTGGTTCGGGATATGCCAATTTGAATACAGTTATGCGACTTCCATTTTCAACCATAAAGATTGATCGGTCTCTTCTTTTTGATATTTGCAGTGATAAAAAAAGGGAAATGTTTTATCAGAGTATTGTAGAAACTTTCCGGAAAATGAATTATCATCTTGTTTCCGAAGGAGTGGAAACAAAAGAAGAAATGGAAAAAATAAGCAGCTGGGGAGTTGATATGATTCAGGGATATTATTTTTCCAGACCGCTTCCACCAGAAGAATTACTGAAACTATTATAGAATATAGAAAAAGCAGATGGAAAACAGGGAGAAACATAGAGAAAATAATAGAGAAAATAGAGGGAAGGGAGACAGCCAATACACATGGAGATGAAACAAAAAATAATGATTGTCGATGATGCAGAGATAAATCGTCAGATTCTGATGGCGATTCTTGGGGACAAATATGAATATGTACAGGCAGAAAATGGCTGTCAGGCAGTCCATATGCTGCAGCATGATCTTACGATAGATTTGATACTTTTAGATATTAATATGCCAGAAATGAATGGGTTTCAGGTATTAGAGCGAATGAACAAGTTTCATTGGATTGATGAGATTCCAGTAATCATAATTTCTTCGGAAGAGAAAAGAGATGTTATTGAGAGGGCATACATTTTTGGAGCGGAAGATTATATACGAAGACCATTTGATTCTTTTATTGTGCGTAGACGTGTGCAGAATATACTGAAGCTGTATGCGAATCAGAAAAGATTAAAGCAGATGGTTTCTGATCAGATTTATGAAAAAGAAGAGAATAACAATCTAATGATTGGTATTTTAAGCCATGTGGTGGAATTTAGAAACAGTGAAAGCGGAGAACATATCCTTCATATCCGAATGGTAACAGAACGTTTATTGCGCCGGCTGATTCAAAAAACAGATCAATATCAGTTGTCTGAGTCGGACATTGCCATGATTACAACGGCAGCAGCTCTACACGATATTGGAAAAATAAATGTTCCAGAAAGTATTTTAAATAAACCGGGAAAGTTAACACAAGAAGAATTTGAAATCATAAAGACACATACGACGATTGGTGCGGATATTATTGACCAGATGATTAGTAGATCAGAAAAACCATTGCTACGTATCGCATGGGAAATCTGTCGTTGGCATCATGAACGGTGGGATGGACATGGATATCCGGATGGTCTGATTGGAGAAAAGATTCCAATTTCAGCTCAGGTGGTTGCTTTGGCGGATGTGTATGATGTACTGATTAGTGAGCGGTGCTATAAGAATGCTTATGACCATGAAACAGCAATGGATATGATCATGTCTGGTGAATGTGGGGCGTTCAATCCACTTCTCTTAAAATGTCTGTATGAAATATCATCAGAGCTTCGTATAGTAGTACAGGGTAATCTGGGAGAAGAAGCATATCGTCAGGAGGCAGATCGTCTGGCGGCGGAGATAATGAAGAAAAAGAGTACACCATGCAGTGATCGGGCGCAATGTATGCTTGAATCTATGCAGGAACAGCTGGAATTTTTTGCTTCTTTAAATGGAGGGATTCAATTTGAATATGATCATGTTTCCAGACTGGCAAATATAGTAAACTGGAATGAACCGCCACAATATCGTTATTCTGTCATGAATATTGCAGATAAAAATTGCTTCAAACATCTGAGTCAGAAAGATTTTCATCGCTTGAAAGATGCTTTAGATGCAACAACACCGGAAAATCGGGAATTTTCTATGAGTATCATGTTACTGCAGGGAAATGACTATGAGTGGTGTGAGCTTCGAATGCATTCACTTTGGTCAGAATTGTCACCGGATCATTATATCGGAGCGGTGGGACAGTTAATTAAACCACAGCATGTTACGTCGGAACTTCCTCTTCTAGATGGCCTTTCAGAAGGAGAAAACGCAGATGGAAAGGATATAAGGGTAGCATTCGAACAACTTAAGCAGATTTTTGATATTGTCCGCCTGGTAGATCCGGCTCATAATGCAGTCATGGAAATAGATGATAAGGGCATATTGAGGCAGACAGATCAGCACTGTGCCGCTTTCTGGGAGAATGGAGTAAATTGTGCCAACTGTATTTCAACGCGTGCTCTGTCACAGAAGACAATGCTAAATAAGTTGGAATTTACCAGAAGAGATATATATTATGTCGTTGCAAAATATCTTTGTATCAACGGAACACCGTGTGTACTTGAGATGCTCTCTAAGATGAATGAAGGGCGTTGGATTGATGCAAATGGAACTAGATTTTTATTGGATAAAAGTCGTGGGGAGAATAGGAAACTTTTTTCTGATGCATTGACTGGTGCATACTCCAGACGATATTTTGAGACATATCTTACTCATATGGAAGGTATGGAATGTGTAGAGATTATAGATGTGGACCGTTTCAAACAGGTAAATGATACATATGGACACTTGGCAGGAGATGTAGTGCTTAGGGATATTGCCGCAGCGATTCAGTCCTGCATTCGAAGCACCGATATTCTGATTCGTTATGGTGGAGATGAATTTTTGCTGCTTTTTCCCAAAATGTCTGAAAAACATATGCTGGAGAAAAACGAAAAAATTAAAAAAGCAGTTGAAAGCATCGTATTTACAGAATATCCGGATTTTCATGTAACGGTCAGTATTGGTGGTGTCTGTGGTGTGCATCCGATTATGGAAGCAATTCATCAGGCAGATAAGCTGATGTATGAAAACAAGAGAACGTTATAGGAAAGATAAGTAGATATTAAAGTTTTAAGAAGAAGGTAAAAGAAAATCATATGAAGTGCAGAAAGACCAAAATATATATGTTATGTGTGGTTCTGCTTTTTTCTTTTCTGCTAAGTGGCTGTCTGGGTAGTTCTACTATAGAGGAAAATGCAGATGAGGCGCAGGGAGAATCAGCACCGGTAGAATACCGTTGTATTTCAAACCCGGAAAGTAAGAAAAAGATCTATGTTATTTTAAAAAATTATCATGGAGATTACTGGAAAACAGTAATCGGAGGGGTAGAAAAAGCTGCGAAAGAAGTGGATGCGGCAATTTATCTTAGAGGGATTGATAATGAAACAGATATTTCCGGGCAGATACGTCTGATGAATGAGGCGATAGAGCAGGGAGCAGATGGGATATTGCTCGCACCAGCTAATTCCAATTCTCTGGTGGAAAGCTGTGAGAAAGCAAGGAAAAAGAATGTTTCGGTAGTGCTTATTGATTCTTCTATTAACAGTACAGAATTTGATGCGTGTTATATGACGGATAATATAGATGCTGGAAAAATGGCGGCAAAAGAAATGATCAAGCTGCTTCAGGATGCCGGGAATTCTCCAACACAGCCATTAGAAGTTGGAATACTGTTATCAGCAGATACTTCTCAGGCAATGGTGAATCGGGTTTCGGGATTTTTGGAGGCATGGACACAGTATGCGCCATCACAATGGGATATTGCCAAAGATATTTTTTTAAATGGAGGAGATGTGAAAAAAGCACAGACAGATGCATTTGCTTTGCTGGAAAAGAATAAAAATATAAAAGGACTTTACGGATGTAGTAATACATCGACAATAGGAATCGCAAAAACGCTTGTAAAAGAAAAAAGAACAGATATCGTTATGGTAGGCTTTGATATGGCAAAAGAGACACAGCAATTTATTCAGGATGCAGATTATCAGGGAGTTTCTTTATTACAAAAACAGGATCAGATGGGGTATTTGGGGATACATTCATTAGTTTCTTTAATTAAAGGGGAAAAATCAGAACAAAAATTTTTTGATACCGGGGTTATTATGGTTAATTCATACTATCTTATGGAGAAAGGTGTTTCATGAAAAATCAAAAAAAGAGAGGGGTATTGCTGGCTCTTTATCTGACAGTATGTCTGGTAATTATTGTGTCCGCATATTTTCGTCTAAGTAAAATCGCGCAGAGCTTTAATACACAGCATTTAGAATTAATTACCGGATTGTATGCAGAAAAAATGAATGAAGAGATGGATTATCTTCAGAATTTTGTGGAAGAGGATGTGAAGATGATTCAGGCGATGGAAGATAAAAATCCGGACAAGATTCAGAAAAGTCTGGAAAAAAATCTGAATCAGACAATGTTTTGTAATATCGGATTTATTATGAAAAATGGAGAAGTCTATGGAAGTAAATGTGCAGTCTCAGATATTAAAAAGAAAAATCTGGATAATTTGGCTTTAACTGCAAGAACATCCTTTAATTCTGATCCGTATCAATCAAGCGAAACAGGAAATATGATTATAACAGTTTTTGTTCCGGTAGCGGATTTCTCTCAGATACATATGCTGTATGTGTCAGTGATGATAGAGCAGATTAGACAGTTAGGAGTCTATGAACTTTTACAGGGGAAGATCAGTGTTCATCTGTTAAAAGCAGATTCTGAAAATTTTATCACTTGTATTAGCAGCGATAATTCAAGCACAGCCGGAGATTGGAATAATCTTTTACTTCAGCAGAAATATTTTGAATATAATGAGGGATATTCGTATAAGCAGTGGATTAGTGATATGCGTTCAGGGAAAAAGGAAGGCCAGTTTGCAGCAAAGATTCGGGGAGAAGACTCGACAATATCTTACAGGAGTATTTCCAGTATGCCGGGATGGTATGTTGTTGTCGAACTGACGAATAAAAATATTTCAAATATTACTCAGCATTTTTCAGTCTGGGGCGGGATTTATGGAAGTATATTAGTTGGCTTTACAATTTTATATATGCTCACAATTTTAATATGGGAGAGAAAAGATAAAAAACGATACATTGGTCTATCCAGTACGGATGCATTGACAGGAGTCCTGAATCGCAGAGCTTTCCGGGCAGATGTTGAACATGAGCTTAGAAAGAAAGAACCGGGGATATTCCTGTTTATCGATGTGGATAATTTTAAATCTTATAATGACACCTATGGTCATAGTAATGGAGACCTTTGTCTGAAATACTTTGCACAGACAATGCAGGAGTGTTTTCCGAAAGACAGTATACTCGGCAGGTATGGCGGAGATGAATTTGTTGCATATCTGAAAAATGTCAAACCAGAAACGGTTTATGCCTGTATGGAAAGCTTTCAGAAGAAGATTGCTCATTTTACCCTTTCGACAGGTGAGGTAGTAGAATTGTCTGCCAGCGCAGGAGGAGTAATTTTCCCTGAACAGGGAGAAGATTTTGTATCGTTATGTAAAAATGCAGATGCTGTCCTCTACGATATAAAACAGAATGGAAAAGCTACATTTAAGATGAAATAAGATAAAAAATAAAAAGTCTGGTAGAGCAGGAATTCTTATATTTGCTCTATCGGACTTTTTACATAATAAATCAAAGTTATAAAAGCAATTCTCTTACCATTTCTCCGGTAAAAACGACCTGTTTTAAATGATCCACTTCAATCTGATATAATGCATTCGCTACGATATGCTCTGCAGCCTGTTCTAAGTCACGAATACCTGTAGTATCGGAAAAGATGTCAATTACGGTATCTAATGCCTCATCCGTCATGATACATTCCCCTTCATATAAGCCGATTCGTTTGAGAACTTTAGGAAGAGCAAATTTAGAGAAGATTGCCTTCTTTTCTTCTGGTGTATAATCCGGAATATCAATGACAGCAAAGCGGGACATTAAAGGACTGCTGATCTGACTCTTATCATTGGCAGTTGCGATCGGATAAACTCCAACAGTAGGAATCATACATTCCATGTAGTTGTCAGTAAAGCCAAGGTTATCTAATAAAGTAAGAAGAACATCAGCAGGATTACCAGTTCCCTTACCGGAGTTTGCCTTATCAAGCTCGTTAATAATGAAAACGAGATTAGATTCTCCAGCCATTGAAAAAGCATCCATGATAATTCCAGGCTTTGCATTCGCATAAATACGGGAACTTCCGGTTAACTGTTCGGGATCATTAATGGAACTCATGTCTAAAGTTGTCCATGGGAGCTTTAAAATACGAGCAACAGCGTAAGCAATCTGAGACTTTCCGGTACCGGCAGGTCCTACAAGTAAAAGACCATAAGCAGGAAGAGTATGTGTACGGTTAATCTGGATAATCGTCTCAATAATTCTCTGCTTTACACGTTCCATTCCATAGAGTTCTTCATCAAGAATCCGTCGTGCTTCCTCAGGATCGATAGATTTAAAATAATCACTTTTCCATTGGATGTTCATCATAATAGATAAAGCACGCTGGGCATGGCGTCGTTCTTCTGGAGAAACTTCGCGTGAACGGGCAACAGCAAGGTTTCTTCTGGCCCACAGGCGGATATTATCAGGAAGCGTTCTTCCGGCGCAAGTCATAAAGTCTGTAATGCTCTGAAGACTGGTAAGCTTCATCTCATCACTGTCTTCTTCCTCTGTAGTTATCTCAGAAGTTTCCTCCACAGGAGCGCTGCTTGCAAAAAGACGCTCGATCATAAACTGTAAAAAGCCATCTTCTGCAGATAATTTCGTTCTTCCTCCAAAAGAAATTTCCTGAATTTTATAGACTGCATATCCTTGTGCAGTATTTTTACCGGAAAGCTGGATGTGAATATGGTGTTCGCCAAGCCATTTTAAAAGACTGACAAAACGAGCATCTACTTTTAAGATATCTGCACTGATCGTCCCATCTTCTTCTTCAAACTCAAATGTAGTCTGTTTATTTGGATTTGCAAAAATACCAAAAGAATGATGTTTCCATTCTCTCTTTGTATTGTCAATTATAAGAATCGGATTTTCCGGTGAAGCATGATCATTATCTGAATAGACCATGGTGTATGTACAGCGTACAGGCTCTTTTTTTGCCTGCATATTACTAAAATCAAATACTGGCATGATGGT
Source organism: Anaerobutyricum soehngenii (assembly GCF_009697165.1). Classification (NCBI taxonomy): domain Bacteria; kingdom Bacillati; phylum Bacillota; class Clostridia; order Lachnospirales; family Lachnospiraceae; genus Anaerobutyricum; species Anaerobutyricum soehngenii. The sequence continues at coordinate 106,015 of NZ_VULP01000001.1, forward strand.
TTAAAAGTCCCTCCTTGAATTTTAATATATCAGATTATAACATCTTAGCTCTTAATTCTTCCGGAGTCATCTGAGATAACATTGCCGGTGCGATATCAAATACACTTCTGGCACCAGATTCACCTTTCACAGAAAGTCTGTGAGCAGCACGTGCATAAGCAACAAGTACACTTCCTGTAAACTCTGGATTAGAATCAAGTTTTAAAGAGTATTCGATAACATGTTTGTTACCTTCACATCCCGTTTCACCAGTACGGATAACGAAACCACCATGTGGCATCTTACTATGATGTGCCTTTAATTCCTCCTCGGTAATAAATGTTACAGTTGTATCGTAGTCAGAGAAGTAATTAGGCATTGTTTTAATTGCTGTTTCAATAGCTGCTTTATCAGCACCTTCTTCCGGAACAACATAGCACTCTCTTAAATGCTTCTGTCTTGTTGTAAGTTCTGGTTCACTTCCACTTCTTACCTGCTCCACAGCATCTTCGATAGGAACTGTGTACTGGATTGCATTTTTAACCCCTTCAATACGGCGGATCGCATCAGAATGTCCCTGACTTACACCCTTGCCCCAGAAAGTATAAGTACTTCCCTGTACAAGAATGGACTCGGCATACAAACGATTTAAAGAAAACATTCCCGGGTCCCAGCCGACAGAAATGATACTGATCTTATTTCCTTTTTTTGAAGCATTATCCATAGCAGCAAAATATTCAGGAATCTTTGCGTGGGTATCAAAACTGTCAATCGTATTAAAAGAAGCAGCAACTTTCGGACCAATAACAGGAAGATCTGTCGCAGAACCACCACAAAGAATCATTACGTCAATCTCATCTTTCATAGATGCCATCTCATCAAAATGCTTCACAGCAGCACTCTCTGTCTGAATAGATACAGTAGCAGGATCTCTTCTTGTAAATACCGCTGCCAATTCCATATCATCATTACGCTTAATTGACTGCTCCACACCACGACCAATATTACCATAACCTACAATACCAATCTTGATTTTGTTCATTATTCTACCTCACTTATTATTTTATATATTTTTATATGCTTTCATAATCTCCCTTTGAGATATAAGCTTATGATACATTGCAAAACTGCATAGCGAAAAAATGCAGAGTCTGCTGTTTGATTATAACATATAGAAGTAAAAAAATGGAGAAAAAAGTTTTGATTAATAAAAAATTCAAGAATGTCCTGGAATTTTTCATAGCACTTGCCGGCATCTAAAAACAACACCGTCTCTTTTAGCAGGAGTATGTTATAATGAAAATAGGAGCAAAAAGATTCTAAGAATACCGAGGTATTCCTAATTCAAGTCGAGCAGTCGCGAGACTTGGCGCGTGATTCTGGTCAGCGTAAGCTGACATATTCTTTACAGAATCACTGCGCATCCTCGCGGAGCGTTTATCTCAGTCGGAGATTGGACTCCCACTGAGACAAATTTGCTGTCACTCACCACCTGAAAGAGGTGGGAGTCTTCTCGACTGAGATAAAAAATATTGGAGAATTTTGTATGATTACAAGAAAAGAAGCAATTGAATATGGTCTATCCTTTCCCAATACATATGTAGATGCTCCGTTTCGCGATCCAAACTGGCAGCTCATCAGAGTAAAAGAAAGCAAAAAAGTATTTTTATGGATATATGAAAAAGATGGATTTGTTCAGTTAAATGTAAAAGTAGAACCAGAATGGAGAGATTTCTGGAGAGAAGTATACCCATCGGTCATTCCGGGATATCATCAAAATAAAAAGCACTGGAATACAATAATACTTGATGGAACAATACCTGTAAAAGAAATTAAACGAATGATTACAGAAAGTTATGACCTGATAACAGACAGTCCAACAAAACGAATTTATGAAGCAGTCAAACGTATTCCAAAAGGTCATGTAGCAACTTATGGGCAGGTAGCGGCTATGGCAGGCAATCCAAAGATGTCACGTGCAGTTGGAAATGCTCTTCATAAAAATCCTGATCCGGAAACAATCCCCTGTTTTCGAGTGGTAAACTCCAAAGGAGAACTTGCAGAGGCTTTTGTATTTGGAGGGGAAGGAGAGCAGGCAAAACGTTTGGAAGAAGACGGTGTGGAAGTAAAAAATGGAAAAGTTGATTTAAAACATTATGGAATATCTTTAACTACTAATTTGCTAGACTAAAGAGACGAAAACCAGAAATTTGAGATAGAAAAAATGTGAAGATAGTCGCGGCGTAGAAAATGCCTGTTCGGCATTTTTACTAGCTCCGACATCACATTTTTTCTATCTCAAATTTCTGGTTTTCTGTTCTTTGGCGCCAGATGGAAATTAGTAGTTAAATCTTGGATGGGAATAAGGGGATTGTCCAGAAGTTTCTGGTTTGTATTTGGAGTGAAAATCTCCAGAAGAGGAATATCTTCTTACTGAATTGTAGTCGGTCTTCGAAAGAAAAAAAGAATTGTTATACGTTTGATTTTGTCCGTTGCGCTAAACGCTTCATTTTGCCTCAAAAAACGAAAACTTCGGAAAAACGAGTCCGAAGTTTTCAGAGTCAAAATTCCACAGCGCAAAGTCACAAAATACAATACATATAACAATTCTTTTTTTCTTTCTCGTAGTTCGCTTACAATTCAGCATAAAAATGTGTTTTAGCGGCTGAATGGTCTTGCACGATTCGGAGACTTTCACCAAAGAGTAGGTATACAAACGAAATTATCCTATATAAAAGTAGCATTAAAAACAGATATTAATAAAAGCGGTCATTCTCCATTTACAAAACTATACCAAGAGAATATCTATAAAAGGAAAATTCTGGTAAATAAGAAAAAAGAAAAGTATTTGCTATAAAGATATAGCATGAGCTATAATGTACACAGGAAAGTGTAGTAGGTACTTATCAGTGGAAAGGTGACATAGACCTTGCAAATATTGTCTTAATTGGTTTAGCAGAAGACCTTCCAGAAAAAGAGGAAAGATACGAACCAGAGCAGATAAGCGATATATTAGATATGGAAGTTGAGGAGGTACGGGAAATTATGGAGAATGAGTAATCTGTTTCAATCTAATAGATAAAAAAGAAACCGACATAAAGCCGGTTTCAAAAGAGAGGAAAGTATGAAAAAAATCTATCAAAAATCTGTTGTTGTTTTTGATGGTTTTATGATACTGGAAATTTGTGAACAGGTTGTGAGCAAAGAATGAAGATAATCTGACGAAAAAAGAAATTGCTGACGTTTTTCTGTAAGAAATAGAATAGGGTAGTAGTATCAAAAGAAACCTATAACGAAATAGTGTCAAAAGTAGGCCGTTAGGTTTGGCAAATCATATAAAAGTGAGTGTCAAATCTAACGGTCGTTTTTTATGATACGGAAAGGAAGAAAATCATGGAAAAGATTTATGGGTATGTGCGAATTTCTACAAAGAAGCAGAATATGGAGAGACCGCTTCGGAATATTCAGAAAATTAATTTTATAGGTAAGGTAACTGAACGGACAGAGATAGGGAATACCCTATGGGCTGAACTTAATCGTCTAATTTCAATTACACCTACTGGAACTATAACATCTTTTAATCCTCCAGAGTATTTAAAAAGAACATTATCTCTTATGGTTTCGCTATTAGAAAGATTGAAATATTATCAATTTAATGTTAAAATCATAAAATAATTACAAAACTTTTTGTTCTATTTTTACGCATATTTTTTAACACATTGATGCGGTTAGGGCAGGGGTTACAGTTTGTTTTCTGTCAGTATCAGTGTCCATACCGGTCCGGATACAGTTGGTATTGGTATCAGTTTCAGATAGAACGTTCAGAAAGGAGCAAAGTATCATATGTTTCAAATTTTTGTTGACTCCGCAGCCAATTTACCAGCTGTGATTGCAAAAAAATATAACATTCATGTCATTTCTTTTGTTAATCTGATTTCAGGCAAGGAGGTTACCTGTTATAATCCAGATCTTTCACCTGAAGAAGAACGCCAGAAGGGTACAGAGTATTATAATGCCATGCGTGAGGGTTGCGAGATTAAAACGGGGCTGATTAGTACAGCAACTTTTGAAGAAGAGTTTGAAAAGGTATTGCAGGCAGATCAGGATGTCTTATATTTTTCTTTGAGTAAAAATATTAGTGGAAATTATAATTCTGCAAGATTAGCGGCAGAAGAAGTAATGGATAAGGAAATCAATGGTCGTAAAATACGCTTAATCGATTCGCTTAATGCTTCGCTTGCACAGGGGATTCTTGCTATATATGCCAGTGAGATGAGAGATAAAGGTATGGCTGTTGATGCAGTTGCGGATGTTATGGAAAGCTATGTCGGAAAAATGAATGGTGTGTTTACTGTTGGAGATCTTAAGTATCTTTCCCGGACAGGCCGGATTAAGGGGAGTGTTGCCACGATTGGAAATGTTCTTAAGATTAAACCTATATTAAGAGGGGATAAAGATGGATATATTGTCACTTATAAAAATGTTCGTGGCCGTAAATCTGCTTTAAATACTCTGGTGAATCTGGTTTGCAATAATATCGTAGATCCAGAACAACAGATTATTGGTATTGCTCATGCTGATGCTTACGAAGATTCCCTTTATATTATGAATAAAATACAAGAAAGAATCAAAGTACGAGATTTTATTAATACTTCTTATGATTTTTGTACAGGAAGTCATGTCGGTCCTGATACGATCGCACTGTTTTTCCTTGGTAATGACAGGGAGTTATCACAAAACTAATATTAAAATTTTTTAAACGGCGTAAATCCAAAGAGAAAGAGTGGAAGAATTAAAAGAAATTCATGTAAATAAGATGAATTTTCGTGTGATAAGCAGACATCCGGAATATGCGAAAAATGTGTAAAGCCAGATAAGCAGAAGTATGAAAAAAGAAAAAATACTCTATCCTAGATGTGACTTCGGAGCGTGTTTAAGATGCGGATGAGCATCTTAAACACAGCGACTACAGAGCAGATGGGATAGAGTATTTTTTCTTTTTTCGTCTATACGAAATCTACAAACTAGAATTTTTTAGTATCAAATGCTGGGTTGAATGCATAGAAGTTCCGGCTGTCTAAGTGGTCTTGCACGATTCGGAGACTTTCACCAAATCTTTGAAAGTGTACGATTTCTCTTTCACGCAGGAATTTGATTGCGGCATAAACATCCGGGTCATCTTTTACAAGACGGAGGATATTGTCATAGGTAGTGCGGGCCTTCTGTTCTGCAGCCATATCCTCCATCAGATCTGTGATCGGGTCACCGGTAGACTGCATAGTATCTGCACTCCATGGAGTGCCACTTGCAGCGATCGGATAAATGCCAGTTGTATGGTCAACATAATAATCAGCAAATCCCTGTTCTTTAATCTGTTCTATCGTGAGATTACGGGTGAGCTGGTGAACAATTGTGCAGACCATTTCAATATGATTTAGTTCTTCAGTACCTACAGAAGCATCAGAAGAGAAGACGAAACTGAAACTGGAATACAGACAAGGCTATGTTCATATATTGGGTAGAGCTACATTTGCAGGAGTATTCATTTTTATGAATATGAATAAATATGAGTGTTTGAATCAGAAAAAGAAATATTGTGGAGAATCACCTTTTTCGGGTAAGAAACGAGTTGCGGCTTATTGTCGTGTTTCGACAGAGAAGGAGGAGCAGGCACAGTCTTTTGAGAGTCAGTGCGATTTTTTTCGATGTTACATTGAGCAAAAGAAAGAATGGGAGTTTTATAAAGTTTTTGCGGATGAAGGGATTTCGGGGACGAGTACGAAGAAGAGGGAACAGTTTAATCAGATGATTGCGGAGGCGAAGCAGAGGAAGTTTGACTTGCTTATTACAAAGGAGATTTCCCGTTTTGCGAGAAATACGCTTGACAGTATTTATTATACAAGAGAACTTCGCAAGGTGGGAGTCGGGGTTTTGTTTTTAAATGATGGGATTAATACCTTAGAAGGAGATGCGGAGTTACGTCTTTCGATTATGGCATCGATTGCTCAGGAAGAGAGCCGGAAAACATCGGAGCGAGTGAAATGGGGTCAAAAACGCCGAATGGAAGAGGGTGTTGTTTTTGGCAGGAGTATGCTTGGTTATGATGTGAGAAATGGAAAAATGTATGTAAATGAAGAAGGAGCTGAAGTAGTTCGGAAAATATTTTATAAGTTTGTTGAGGAGAGGAAAAGTACACATACTATTGCAAGGGAGTTACTAGAGGAAGGTATTTACCCGATGCGGAGCAAAAAATGGAGAAATACAGTGATTTTGCGTATTTTGCAGAATGAAAAATATTGTGGGGATTTGGTGCAGAAGAAGACATTTACACCGGATTATCTTTCTCATGAGAAAAAATATAATCGGGGTGAGGAAGAGTTTGTGATTATTAAAAATCATCATGAGCCGATTATTTCGAGAGAAATGTTTGAAAAAGCGGAAAAGATTTTTTCTCGAAATAAAGCACAGAAAGATCCTGAGAATACATAAAAATAAACGGAATATTTGAAGATACTGGCGAATTTGTCAGGAAATCTGCTTCATAGTAACTTTATGAAAGAGTTGAAACAGAAGAATGTAGAAGAACTTTATATTCATAATAGAATTGCTTTCCAGAGGGCGTTTGAAAAATATATTGATACTTGGCGCAACAGGGAGAATTGGGAAATCAATTGTTCGCTGTGTCGCATTTATTTTGTGTTATACTGTTTTATATAATTTTCCGTTATCAAAGTCCATAAGTACGAGTGGAATGACATAACACAAGGGAAAGAATAAAAAAATGGTAATTTGAAAACATTTAAAAAAGACAAAAAAAAGGAAAGAAAATAATGCGATACGTAAAACCACATTTTTATGACAGTTTTGTCTGTACAGCAGGAGATTGCCCAGATACCTGCTGTGCAGGATGGCAGATTATGATAGATGAAGAGTCTCTGGAGCGATATGAAAACGAGCCGGGAGAGTTTGGAAAAATTCTGCGCAATTCGATTGACTGGGAAGAAGAATGTTTTTATCAGAATAACCGCCGCTGTGCATTTTTAAATGATGAAAATTTGTGTGATCTCTACAAGGCATTGGGACCAGATGCCCTATGCGATACATGTCGTATGTACCCAAGACATACAGAAGAATATGAAGGACTTAGAGAATTATCCCTGTCTTTATCCTGTCCTAAAGCAGCAAAAATTATTCTGTCCTGCAAAGAGCCAGTTCGATTTTTAGAAGAGGAAACTGAGGAAGAAGATGACTTTGAAGAATTTGATTTTATGATGTTTTCTCAGTTAGAAGATACCCGCGATGTTCTCTTTGCTGTTTTGCAGGACCGTTCGCTTCCACTGACACTGCGGATATCTGTATCCGAACAACTAACAGAAAGCTATCAAAACTGTATAGAAGAAGGACGGCAGTTTGATATTGATGACCTTCTCCGAGAATGTGAACGCCACCAGAAAGAAGGCAGCCTTTCGGAATTTATCTCAAAACATCTTTCTGAAAAAGGAGCAGATGCAGCCTCTCTCCATCAATGGAATCGACAGAAAAAAGAACTGCAGGTACTTCGAGGCTTAGAACGTCTTCGTCCAGAGTGGAATCAGATACTCGATGGAGCCGAAAAGTGGCTCTATCAGGAGAACGAAGAAACTTATAAAAATATTTGCAAAGAATTTCACCAAATGTATGGAGCATTGAGTAACTACAAAGAAGAATGGGAGAACGTAGGTGAGCAGCTTATGATGTTCTTTGTCTATACTTATTTCTGTGGTGCAGTCTATGACGATATGGTCTGTTCCAAAATGGAAATGGCATTGTTTTCCATTCGCTGGGTACAGGAATTCCTGATTGTATGTTGGTTGGAAAATGGAAAAACACTCTCCATGAAAGACGTGGAAGAAATTTCCTGGAGATATGCGAGAGAGGTGGAACACTCCGACAATAATTTGAATACACTCGAAGACTGGCTGTTTGAGAATTACTATTTGATTCATTAAGTAACAGACGTCTGGGAAGCTTTTCATTTCGTGGGAGTCTGCGTTCTAAAATATATGTAGACAAAAGCGAATTGATTGCAAAGATAAACGAAGTTCTTTACACTGAGCAGAAGTATTATTTCAGAATCTTATGATTAGTAAAGATAGTTCATATAGGGAAAATCTAAATCAATATGATGTGATTAAGATTAATATGCAGGAATTTTTAAGTCTGTCGGGGACGATAGAAGAAATGCTGGAAATGCTTAGAGATTATCTGTTTTTAGATTCAAATTTTATGATATAATATTTCCATAAAGAAACGCTGTAATACATCATAACAAGAGAAATGAGGTGTATCAATATGACAGAAAAAACACGTAAACTTCGATTTATTGATGAAAACAGAACCAAAGGACTCCAGAAGGACTGGCAAGGCTACGGAAAATCACAGGCTTTGTTCGGAATAGTAGTCCTAATGATATTCTTATTAGCATTTGTTTATCATTTTGTTATGTAGATAATTTGATTTTACAGTATATCAGATATGAGATGACTCCCACATCTGTAGGTGGCGAGCAACATTCTTGAATTTTCAATATAATCAATTATTTTTAGAAAGTACTATAAAATTTTTATCAAAATCAGAAGACTTGAAGTAAAATAATCCATATCTGTGACCTCAGAGTGAAGGTTGGATGCGAGCATTTTTGCAAACATTCACCTGCAGCGACTAAAGTCACAGATATGGATTATTTGGTTTCAAGCCTTCGTCTGTTGTTCCTAAAAAATTCGATAGCATTTTCCACTTCCCATGTAAGAATTTCCAGTGTATAATGGAAAAAGAAGGTAAGTAAGATATAAAGCAGGTGAGTGAATGGATGAAACAGATAGAGGCAAAGTAGTTAGATTTTTCCTGGCAGGCAGTGTATTATGTTTAGTCGGGATGTTTTTTTCTTTTTATCTAAAAGGTTTTATTCTATATGGAAGTCAGTTTGGAAGAAAGTATAAGATTATTGGTGTGACCTATATGACATTAAATAATCAGTTTTATGACGTATTAAACAGTGAAATCCAGCAGCGTGTGGAGGAAAAGGGAGATCATTTGATTACCCTTGATCCGGCACTTGATCAGGAGAAACAGAATGAACAGATTGAGTATCTGATTGAACAGGGAGCAGATGTAATTATTTTGAATCCTGTTGACTGGAAGGGCGTGAAAAAAGGTCTTGAGGCAGCGAAAAAGAAAAATATACCGGTTATTGTCGTAGATACGGAAGTATATGATACAGATTTGGTAGATGTTACGATTGTTACAGATAACTATCAGGCAGGTGTGTTATGTGCGAAGGATATGATGGAGAGACAAAAAGAAGCCAACATTCTATTGCTTACGCATGATAAAACTAAGTCGGGAAGAGACAGAATACAGGGATTTACTGATACTATACAAAGCCATAATGAATATAAGATTATTGCAATGGAAGATACACAGGGACAGATTGAGCGTTCCTTGCCTAAAGTGGAAAAAATGGTAGAAGAACATGAAGATATTGATGTAATTATGTCGTTAAATGACCCGACTGCGATGGGAGCGTTAGCTGCATTAGACAGTAAAGGCTATAAAAAAGATGTACTTGTATATGGGGTTGATGGTTCACCAGAAGGGAAGAGACTGATTTCAGAAAGTAAAATGACAGGAACGGCAGTCCAGTATCCTCGTAAGATGGGAGCGTCTGCCATAAAAGCAGCTTATGAGCTTTTAGCAGGAAAAGATGTAGATAAAACAGTGACGATTCCGGTAAAGTTAATTACAAAAGACAATGTGAGTGAATATGACCTTGAACGGTGGCAGTAGGAGAGATGTATGAGTAAGCAGAAAAGTTTAATTCTTTTAAAGATGCTGATGGGAATTTTAAATTTTGCAATTTTGACTTTTTTGGCAGTTATCATCTTATATACAATAGGTATGGTGAGGGCAACTTATACTGCACGAAGCTTTTTGAATCATATTACATATTTACCAATGAATCCGGTAAAAACAGTCATAGTGATGTATGTGGCATTATTTACTTTAGTGGCAATTATTAATTTAAGACAGCAGTCAGAAAATAGCATTTTGAATCAGACGATTTACATTTTAGAAGTTATTCTTTGCGGTATAATTATTTGCTGTGTCTACATGGAATATAAAGGAATTATATTTTTAGTTATAGCGGATATTGTCGTTTTAATTCGTGATAAAACAAGTCAGAAGGTATTTTTAGTTATTATGGGGCTTATTTATATTTTTGCGGATTATGATATTATATCATTGGGGATAAAGATGGTTTCTTTTCAGGAACTGTTAAATGTCTATACAGTGCGTCAGCATATGCTGATGACGGGAATATTGAATTTTCTCTCATCAGTGAATGCGATTGCATTTATAGCATATATGATTATTTATATGAGAAGCCAGATAAAAGAAAAGGAGCGAGTTACGATTTTAAATCAGCAGCTTGCGGAGGCAAATGCACAGCTTTCTGAAATGAATAATCAGTTAAAGGATTATGCAGCAATGCAAAAACAGATGGGAGAGATTGAGGAAAGAAACCGTATTGCAAGAGAAATCCATGATACATTAGGACATACGATGACGGGACTTTCTGCAGGAATTGATGCTTGTATTGCATTAATTGACTATTCGATAGACGAGACAAAAAAGCAGTTAAATATTATTTCCGGCGTGGCGAGGCAGGGACTTAAAGATGTAAGACGTTCTATGAAAAAACTCCGCCCAGATACATTAGAGAGAGAGTCTTTAGAGAGTGCGATTGAGAAGCTGATTACAGAGACGATGAGTACTTCCAAGGTTTCTATAGAATTTCAATCATTTTTACCATCTCTTGTATTTGAAGATGATGAAGAAGATACCATTTATCGAATTGTTCAGGAAGGTATTACAAATGCCATTCGTCATGGACATGCCAGCAGGATTTTTATTAATTTTAAAAAAGTAGATATCTGGCTGGTGATAAGAATCAGAGATAATGGAATAGGATGTAAAGATATTCATAAAGGTTTTGGACTTACACATATGAAGGAAAGAGTGGATATGCTGCATGGAACAGTAACATATAGCAGTAATAATGGATTTCAGGTTGTAGCAAAGCTGCCAATTCGATGGAGGAATGAGGAAAGATGATAAAGGTACTTATTGCAGATGATCAGGAATTAATCAGGCAGAGTCTGAGTATTATTCTTGGCTTAAAAGAAGAGATTTCTGTTGTTGGAGGTGTAGGTGACGGAACAGAAGTTTTAGAATTTATAGCAAAAGAAAAGCCGGATATTATTTTGATGGATATTCGTATGCCGACTATGGACGGTGTAGAGTGTACCAAGATAGTAAAGGAAAAATATCCAGAGATAAAAATTATCGTGCTGACAACTTTTGATGATGATAAATATGTGTTCAGTGCATTAAAGTATGGTGCAAGTGGTTATCTGTTAAAAGGTATTTCTGTGGATGAATTAGAAAAAGCAATTCATGTGGTATATAGCGGAGGAGCGATGATTAATCCGGAAATTGCCAGCAAGGTAGTAGAGTTGTTTTCGGAAATGGCACAGCAAAATTATGATGTTATGATTGAGGCAGAGAATGTCGAGAAGATTAACGATATGGAATGGGATATTATAAAGGATGTAGGGCATGGAATGTCCAATAAAGAAATAGCAGACCATATTGGACTGACAGAAGGAACTGTGAGAAATTATATTAGTACTATTTTAAAGAAAATCGGACTGCGTGACCGCACACAGTTAGCTATCTGGGAAGTACAGTCCGGTACACAGAAGCGTAGAGGATAAGATAAATGAAAAGAATGACAAAAGTATGGGGAATGCTTTGTCTGGCAGGATTATTAATCAGTCTGTATTTGGAAATCTCTTTTCTAATACCTAAACAAAGTAAAATAGTTTTGACGTTTGGTATGTTTTCCGGGAATCAATCCGATGTGCCTAATGATGACTGCTATAAGATTATTGACGAAACAATAAAAGAATTTGAAAAAGAATATCCGAATGTTAAAGTGAAGTATACCAGCGGAATATTAAAGGAAGATTACTCAGAGTGGCTTTCTAATCAGGCTTTAAATGGTACATTGCCGGATGTATTTATGGTTCTTCCTGAAGATTTCACTACGTTTGCTTCGATAGGAATACTGAAAAATCTGGAGACAATGTTAAAGGCAGACGCATCTTTGAAAAAGGATGCATTTTATCAGGGCTGTTATGATGCAGGGACATATAAAGGGAATCAATACGCTTTTCCATATGAAAGTGTTCCGAGCCTCATGCTGGTAAATGAGACATTACTTAAGAAGAATAATATTTCTCTGCCAGATAACAGATGGACATGGAACGACTTTTATAATATTTGCAAAAAAATTACAAAAGATACAAATGACGATGGAAAAACAGACCAGTTTGGTGTGTATGACTATAGCTGGATAGATGCTATTTACAGTAATGGAGGGGGAATTTTTAATGGAAGCGGAACTTCCTGCAATATTACAAATCCTTCTGTAGAAGATGCGATTCTTTTTGCCAGAAATATTTATCAGTTATCAGGGAGACAAAGTCCGACTTCAGAAGATTTTGATAAAGGGAATATTGCTTTCCGTCCAGTTACTTTTTCTGAATTTCGTACATATAAACCATATCCGTGGAGAATCAATAAATATTTTGATTTTGAATGGGATTGTATTCCACTTCCAGAAGGACCGGATGGTAAAAATCTGTCAGAAACAGAGACAATGTTAATGGGAATTAATGCGAGGTCAGAGCATGGTGGGCTGGCATGGAATTTTCTAAAAAAACTAACCTATGATGAAGAAGTGCAGCAGAAGATTTTCCAGTATTCTAAAGGAATTTCTCCACTAAAGAAGGTAACTGATTCTGAAAAGACAGAGGAAATCCTGAAAAATAGTATAGGGGATGATACGACCGTACAGGTTTCCATGCTAAATCAGATTATGGAAAGTGCAGCAAGAAAAGAAAAATTTCAGCAATATGATACCGTAATCGACTATATGGATGGAGAAATTCTACGACTTTTTCAGGAAGAGGGAGACTTTGATATGAATCTCCTGCACCTGAAAAAGAAAATTGATAGGATGTTGAAAGAAAATTTAGAATAAATTTATATATGACATTTGTCATTTATAAATATTAAACAATATACAATTGTAATTTGAAGTGGTGACATCTGCAAAAGGTCAATAGTGACAATTTGCAGATGTTATTTTTTTGTGTAATTGTTACAATAAATACATCAAAAAAACAAACAAAGGAGAGCAATATGAAGTATGTAGTATTAGTCAGTCATGGAACTTTTGCACCGGGTCTGAAAAGTGTTCTGGCAATGCTTGCAGGCGGGGAGAGAGAGGATGTTATCAGCGTAGGACTTGAGGATGGAATGAGCGCAGATACATTTACAGAGAATTTCCGAAATGCAATCAGTGGTATTAAGTCTGAGGACGAAATCATTCTTTTAGGAGATATTATTGGAGGTTCTCCAATGACAAACGCGTTAGAGCAGATTTCTAAAAAAGGACTGGAAGAACAGACAGTAGTATTTGGCGGAATGAACCTTGCAATGGCGTTAACAGCAACTCTTATGAAAGATGATGTTGACACAGAGTTATTAAAAGACAGTTTAATCAGTGAAGCAAAAAATGCAATTAAAGAGTTTGTATTAGACAGTGGAGCTGATGATGAGGAAGATGAGATTTAGTATTCGTGCATATTGCATTTAACTTATTTTCTATATTTGACTTATATTCAATATTATAAATATGAAATAAGCATAAAATTACAAGCATGAGAGGGAGGAAAAAACATGTCTGTATCATTTTTAAGAATTGACGACCGTATGATTCACGGTCAGACAGTAACTCGTTGGTCTTTAGAATATCCATGTGATGGACTGATCGCCGTTAATGACAGAGCAGCCAACACAAAAGCATTAAAAATGGCATATAAGAGTGCCAGCACAAAGAAAACTTTCGTGTGGACTTATGAAGCATGGAAACAGAAAAACCAGAAAGTACTTGATAGCAAAGATCAGTATTTCCTGATTACAAAAGATCCAATTCAGATGAAAAAGATTTTGGTTGATGATGGGTTTGTTCCAAGTGATGTGAAGAAAGTAATCGTTGGACCATGTAATGACCGTCCAGGAGCTACAAAACTTGGAAATAATCAGTCTATCACTCAGGAAGAAGCAGAAGCTCTTGAGGCAATTTATCAGGCTGGATATGAAATCGAGTTTGCGCTGATAAAAGAAGCTTCTATCGGAAGCTGGAGTAAATTCAGAGGACAGTTCGGTTTCAATTAAAATTAAAATAGTGTACTCACAAAGTCAGCTACGGAAAGATTCAGTGGGTACATGATAAGAAAAGAGAGGAAAAGTCATGACAATTAGTTGGATACAAGCAGTGATTTTAGGTATCTTCGCCTGTCTTGCCAGTATGCCTGGTATGGGTGGTAGTGCCATTGGTAACTATACATTAGGCCGTCCATTAGTAGCCGGTCTCGTCTGCGGTATTATTCTTGGAAATGTGCCTGCCGGAATTATGGTGGGTGCAGCAATGCAGGTTGTATATATCGCGTTAGTAACACCAGGTGGAACTGTATCCGCCGATGTACGTGCCGTATCTTATATCGGTATTCCTTTAGCAATGCTTGCATTAAATTCTTATGGATTAGACCCTGCATCTACAAAAGGTGTTGCAATGGCAACTTCTTTCGGTGCAATGGTAGGAACTCTTGGTACAGTATTATTTTACGGAACAGCAACAATCAACCTTGTATGGCAGCATATCGGATGGAGAGCTGTAGAAAAAGGAGAATTCAAGAAATTATATCTTGTAGATATGGTATTACCTTGGATTTCTCATTTAATCTGTAGTTTCATCCCAACGGTTGTAATGTGTAAATTAGGTGTTCCTGTAGTAGAAACAATCAAAGCAACATTACCTATGGATGGACTTGCAATGAAGACTTTATTCACAGTTGGTAGTATGTTACCTTGTGTTGGTATTGCCATTCTTTTAAAACAGGTAGTAAACAAAGTAACAGACTTCGTACCATTCTTTGTTGGATTTACTTTAGCAGCCGGTGTTGGATTAAACTTAGTATCCGTTACAGTTGTAGCAGGAATGTTCGCAATTATCCATTACAACATCAAGATGGTTGGAATTCGTGCAAAAGAAGCAGCTCTTGCCAGCGGCGGGTCTTTTGATGATGACGATGACGAGGAGGAAATATAATCATGGCAGAGAAAAAGCTTTCTAAAAAAGCCTTAAATAAATCATTTCGGAACTGGTATTATGGACATTTAACCTGTTTCTCCCAGGAGCATATGCAGACATTTGGTTACTTATGTGCAATGCTTCCACTAGTAGAAGAATTATATGAAACAAAAGAAGAACAGAAGAAAGCAATGGATACATATACGGCTTTCTTTAATACAGAGCCACAGGTTGGTTCGGTAATTGTAGGTATCACAGCAGGTCTTGAAGAAGCAAGAGCAAACGGAAATGAAGATGTAGACAGTGAGACAATCAATGGTCTGCGTGCAGGTTTGATGGGACCAATCGCTGGTATCGGAGATTCCTTATTAGTTGGTACTCTGATTCCAATCTTATTAGGTATTGCATTAGGGTTATCTTCTGGTGGTTCTATCGTAGGTCCTATTTTCTATATCGTAGCATGGAACTTAATCGTAACTTTAGGAATGCGCTTCCTTTACTTCAAAGGATATGAACTTGGTGGAAAAGCAGTAGACGTACTGGTCGGTGAACAAGCTACGGCGATACGTGAAGCCGTTGTTACACTCGGTACAATGGTAGTTGGTTCTGTTGCAGCAACATGGGTATCAGTAACAACCTCTTTCCATTTAGTAAATGATGCAGGTGAAGAATTCCTGAATCTTCAGAAACAGTTAGATTCTGTATATCCAGGATGTCTTACAGCCGCAGTAGTTATCTTTTGCTGGTGGCTTATGGCTAAGAAAAAAGTTTCCCCTGTTATTACAATGTTAATCTTAGTTGCAGTAGCATTTGTTGGTGTATTAGTTGGATTCTTTAATCCAGGATTACAGTATTAAAAAAGGAGTATAAAAAATGGCAGCACAGACAAAAAAGCAGCAGTTAAAAGAAATCGAATATCAGACCCGTATGTTAAATAACCTGAAAAAATGGATTCGTAATCTGATTATTCTTTCTTCCTGTGGTATGGGAATCGCATACTGGGCAATAAAAATTCAGGAAGGATTGATGTTCAATATTATAGGTGGTGTCAGTATCATTCTTGTAACTGCCTGCGTGATTGGCTGTGTAGTCATTGGACTAGCCTTAAAGCGGGGACAGGAAAACGTGAATAAAATCGTACAGATTGTACAAAGTTAAATATTAACTTATTAGCGTAAAGCATTTTTTAAGACATTTCATAATTATAATAAAATACTTACCTTCTCCAAGTTAGAAATTGTAGTTGCTACCTATTCAATTTTTATACATTTTCTAATATGAACAACCAGATATTTCCATGATATTAGCGTATGGAAATGTCTGGTTTTTTAATTTAGATGAAGTTAGTTTTCTCTATCCTAAAATCCGTTGAAAAACATGCATGATGCGATTAAACCGGATTTAACTATGTTTTTACACTATGAGACATTAGAAGAAGATGGGAAAAAAGTAGTAGCTGTTTCTATTCAAAGAGGAACAGAAAGACCGTATTATATTGCAAAGAAAGGCTTACGACCGGAAGGGGTTTATGTTCGTCAGGGGTATTCTTCTGTTCCGGCAACAGATTCGGCAATTCGTCAGATGATAAAAGAAACAGATGGAGACCATTTTGAAGAAATGCGTAGCTTAAATCAGGAGTTAACATTCGAGGCTGCCCAAAAAGAATTTGAATTGAGAGATATAGAATTTGGTTCACAGCAAATGCAGACATTAAAGATGATAGATAAGGAGGGTATTTATAGCAATTTAGGATTACTTTTATCAGACCAATGTGTTTATACAATTAAAGTTGCCGTTTTTCAGGGAAAAGAACAGGAAGTATTTAAAGACAGAAGAGAATTTTCAGGTTCTTTGCTACAGCAGATGAATGGAGTTTATGAGTTTATTGATTTTCGAAATCAGACACATGCAACGATTAATGGTTTGCTGAGAACAGATATCAGAGATTATCCAGAAGTGGCAGTGAGGGAGGCACTTTTAAATTTAATAGTTCATCGAGATTATTCTTTTAGTGCCAGTGCATTAATTAGTATTTATGAGGACAGAATAGAATTTGTATCAGTGGGAGGATTAGTGCCTGGAATGGAACTGGAAGGTATTATGGTAGGACTTTCTGTATGTAGAAATCAGAATCTGACAAATGTATTTTACTGTTTAAAATTAATTGAGGCATATGGAACAGGAATGCGAAAAATTATACAAGGTAAAGCGAGAAATGCAAAATATATTTTAAATTCGTGAGCGACAGTGGCTGGATTTAGTTGAATTAGAAATTAGATAGTGATTGTGGGGATTTCGAGATTTCGTCCGTTTTGTTTCAATTAGAATTTACCACAATTTTACCAGAATTCCACCTTTCCTTGATAGCAGACCTCACAAAACCTTGCTATTTTATATAACGTAAATTTTAAATTTTAGCAAGGAACAGAGCTAAAGAAAAGAGGTTATTATGAGAAAATTCATGTGGAAAAAAGCTGCAGCAGCAGCTATGACTGCAACGATTTTAGCAACAAGTGCAACAGTTCTTCAAGCGGCTGCACCACCAGATGGACATACGAATGCACAAGATACAGTGGAGGCGTATGGCGGTGCCTACAGCAATTGGATGACAAAGTGGAACAGTACAATTAGCAAAGACAGAGAACAGATTTCTCTTTCTCCGGGAAGTGACAACAGTTCATTAAATTTTGCATGGTATACAAAGAAAGCTTCTGGAATTCAGAAGTTAAAGATCGCAGAGAATAAGAGACTTACGAATGCAACAGTATATGAAGCAAAGCAGACAGAGGCAGTGACAGACAAAGATGATACAACATATGTATCAAATAAAGTAACTGCTACAGATTTAAAGGCAGACACAACCTATTATTACAGTTATCAGAAAGATGGACAGTGGACAGCACCAGAAAAATATACAACAGATAATGGCAGTAAGTTCAGTTTTATTTTTGTAGGTGACCCTCAGATTGGTTCCTCAAATGAATTAAAAGGAGCAGCTACAGAAGAGTTTTATAATGCACAGTCTGCTGCAGTGGCAAATGATGCATTTAACTGGAATACTACATTGAATCAGGCAATGGAAAAGACAGGTAATAAAGCAAGTTTTGTTTTGTCTTCCGGTGACCAGATTCAGAGTACAAAGAAAAAGTCTCCGAATAAGGCAGCGTGGGGAAGTGAAATCGAATACAGTGGATATTTAAGCCCGGATGTATTAAAGAATCTTCCGGTAGCAACTACTGTAGGTAATCATGATGCAGACAATGCAAACTACACCTATCATTTTAATACAGCAAATGCTAGTGAACTTGGTTCAAATGGAAAGGTCGGCGGTGACTATTGGTTTAAACATGATAATGCTTTATTTATTATGTTAAATACACAGGACACCAATGTAGAAGAACATAAGCAGTTTATTGAGCAGACGGTAGCAGCAAATAAAGACTGCAAGTGGAGAATCGTTACGCTCCATCAGGATATTTATGGTTCTGCAGAACATTCCAATGAGCCTGAAATCACAAATTTAAGATATCAGCTTGCACCAATTTTTGAAGATAACAAAGTAGATGTTGTTCTTACCGGACATGATCATGCTTACTCCCGTACACAGATTTTAAAAGGCGGACATAAAACAACGGAATATACAGATGATGACTTTGATTCAATGTTAGATAAAGATATGGATGCAGGAGAGAATCCAGATACGGTATATACAGCAAAAGGAAATATCAAAGCAGATACAACAGATCCATCCGAAAAAGCATATCTTAATTACTTAAATCAGGTGATGGATAAAGATGCGATTCAGCAGGTAACAAAGAAGGGTACAACCGTATTTAATCCAACCGGTATTCTGTACATGACAGCAGGTTCTTCCTCAGGAAGTAAATACTATGATCTTGTTCCAAGACAGCAGAGCTACATCGCAAACCGCTGGCAGCAGGATGTTCCTACTTATTCGGTTATTGATATTACAGATACAACATTTACGATCAATACATATCGTACAGATACAGAAGAAAAGATTGACGAGACATTCAGTATTGCAAAAGTAAATGAGTCTGAAAATAAAAATCAGACTGAAAATAAAAAACAGCCAGCTACAGAAAAGAAAGATACAACAAAACCAATTGAAACAGCAATTGCACCAAAGAAAGCAGTGCTTAAGAAAGTAAAAGCAACTGGTAAAAAGAAAGTAAAAATAATCGTTAAAAAGACTTCTGAAAAGATCAATGGATATGAGGTAATTTTATCTACGAAGAAGAACTTTAAGAAAGCGAAGAAGGTAACAACAAAGAAAAATATTGTTACGGTGAGAAAGTTAAAAGCTAGTAAAAAATATTTCGTAAAAGTACGTGCCTTCAAGAAGGTGGGTAATAAAAAGATTTACGGAAAATATAGTACAGTGAAAAAAGTTATTGTAAAGAAGTAACATCAAAAAAGCAACAGTGAAAAAGTAACAGGAGATCTTATGTCAGAAGAATTAAAGAAAACTGACATAAAAAAGATTGCAGGAAGGGGATGTCTGGTGGTAGCGGTCATCCTGTTTCTGCTCTTTTTATGTCGATATAATCAAATAAAAAAAGAATCTTTATATGATACAGAAGGAAGAACATTTGCTAAGGCAGAGGTAACGGATATTTTGCAGGATAATGAGACGAAAGACGGGATTTATATTGGCAGGCAGCTTGTAAAATTAAAAGTTACTTCGGGAAAATGGAAGGGAAAAACGATGGAAGCAGACAGTTCTTCTGCCTATCTGTATGGGGCACATTGTAAAAAAGGAAGCAGAGTAATTGCACTGATCAGTGAGGCAAATGGTTCTTTTTCAGCTTCTGTCTACAGTGTGGACAGAGAAATGCAGGTATATCTGATTATTGCTATTTTTCTGCTGACATTAATTATTATCGGAGGAAAGCAAGGACTTGCTTCTGTAATCGGACTTGCATTTACGGTGATATGTATTTTGTTTTTATTTTTACCGATGATATATAAGGGACATTCTCCGATTCTGGCAGCGGTGCTTGTTGTTATCCTGACGACAATTGTAACGATGTATCTTGTAGGCGGGGCTTCGGGAAAGACAGCGGTAGCCATTGCCGGAACTGTTTTAGGAGTGCTGATCTCTGCACTGTTTGCTTTGATATTTTGTAAAATGACAGATATAAGCGGGTATAATGTATCAGCAATCGAAAGCTTGATCTATGTAAGAGATCAGACAGGAATAGAAGTAGGGCAGCTTTTATTTGCAGGTATTCTTATTGCTTCTTTAGGTGCTGTCATGGATGTAGCAATGTCAATCTCATCAACGATAGAAGAAATATCTTATCAAAATCCTGAACTGGGGATAAAAGGCTTGTTTTTTTCTGGAATGCGTGTCGGAAAAGATATGATGGGAACGATGTCAAATACATTAATTCTTGCCTTTGCAGGCGGTTCGATTAATACACTGGTATTTATCTATGCTTATAATTATGAATATTTGCAGATGATCAATATGTTTGATATCGGAATCGAAATCATTCAGGGAGTTGCTTCAAGTATGGGAGTCATCCTTACGGTACCGATCTGCTCATTTTTGTCAGCATGTATACAAGGAAAACAAAAGAAAACCTTGACAAAAGAAAAATAGTAATATATTATGAACCCTAGTAAGGAAATGGAAATTGAGGAGCAATATTATGATGATGATGATGTGTGTCATGCCAATGAATTACATAACTTGTAGCTGTGAAGATTCACAGATGGATATGTCTTCTGTGAGGGAGACTGGCTTGCCTGCACATAATGATCAGAATGCGTGTTTATAGATTTTCAGAAGATTTGTTTGAAAAGAGCTTGAGAAGGATGGATTACCAGAGCTTTTATTTCGGCAGAGATTATAATTTTCATGACACCAGGGATGAGTTTCAAGCAGGTAGTGATACCTGCTTTTTTCTTTCACACCAAAAAGAAACTTAATGGCAGGTAAATACCGACCACAGGCTGAAACAATTTTCATAAAAACCAGGGAGGAAGAATAATGGCAGAGATTGTAATAGAGAATCTCTATAAGTCTTTTGATACAAAAGATGGAACAGTAGAGGCTCTTAAAAATGTTAATTTAAGCATCGAGTCCGGAGATATTTACGGTATTATCGGTATGTCCGGCGCTGGAAAGAGTACATTAGTACGATGTATTAACTTTCTTGAAGTTCCGACAAAGGGACGGGTTCTTATTAATGGAAAGTCTTTAGGAGATTATACTTCAAGAGAACTTAGAAAGCAGAGAGAAGACATCGGAATGATTTTTCAGCATTTCAACTTACTGATGCAGAAAAATGTTTTGGAAAATGTTTGTTTTCCGTTGTATATTCAGGGAAAGTCCAAGAAAGATGCTAAAAAGCGTGCAAAGGAGCTTTTAGATATCGTTGGACTTGGAGATAGAACCGGAGCATTTCCGGCACAGTTGTCCGGTGGACAAAAGCAGAGAGTTGCGATTGCGAGAGCATTGGCATCTGATCCAAAGATTCTTCTTTGTGATGAGGCAACCAGCGCACTTGATCCACAGACAACATCTTCTATTTTAGCATTATTAAAGGATATCAATGAACGTTTTAATATTACAATCGTAATTATTACACATCAGATGTCTGTTGTTCGTGAAATATGTTCTCATGTAGCGATTGTAAAAGGCGGCGAAGTAGCAGAACAGGGAACAGTAGAAGAGATTTTTACACATCCTAAGACTGCAGTGGCAAGAGAACTTCTTAAGAATGATGTCGGTGACGGAGAAGAAAAGAACCGAAAGACAACAAGTGGTAAGGAACTGATCCAGAGTGGAGAAAAGATTCGAATCGTCTTTTCCGAAAATTCTGCATTTGAGCCTGTCATTGCCAATCTGATTCTTAACTTTAACGAGCCGGTAAATATTTTAAAGGCAGATACAAAGAATGTCCGCGGTGTGGCAAAAGGAGAAATGATTCTTGAATTTGCGCCGGACTGTACAAAAAATAAAGAAATGAAACAGTATCTTTTAGACAGAGGCTTAGATTTAGAGGAGGTGAATGAGAATGTGGACTAAAGAAATAACAGATATGATCGTCAGTGGTGTATGGGCAACACTTTATATGACACTTGCTTCTACAATCTTAGGATATATCTTTGGACTTCCGATGGGTGTCCTTTTAGCAATCACAGACAAAGAAGGATTAACACCAAATGCAATCGTATATAAAATATTAGATGTCATCGCAAATATCGTTCGAAGTATCCCGTTCCTGATCCTTCTTATTCTGCTTATTCCATTTACAAAGCTGATCGTTGGACAAAGTTATGGTTCTACAGCAACCGTTGTACCACTTGTGATCGCAGCAATTCCATTTATTGCCCGAATGGTGGAATCTTCTATTAAAGAAGTAGATCCGGGTGTTATTGAGGCAGCTCGTTCTATGGGAGCGAGCAATATGCAGATTGTTATGAAGGTTCTCTTAGTAGAAGCCAGAACATCTTTACTTACCGGAGCAACAATCGCAATCGGAACAATTCTTGGTTATTCTGCAATGGCAGGTTGTGTCGGCGGTGGTGGACTCGGTGATATCGCCATCCGTTACGGATATTATCGTTATCAGACAAGTATTATGATCGTTACGGTTGTACTGCTTGTTGTACTTGTACAGATTTTCCAGAGTATTGGTATGTTCCTTGCAGCCAAACTTGATAAGAGAAAATAAAACTCAGATCAAATTATAGTTATCAACTATTTGGAGTCAGCAAATTCAAGTCGAGCAGCCGCGAGACTTGGCGCGTGATTCTGGTCAGCGTAAGCTGACATATTCTTTACAGAATCACTGCGCATCCTCGCGGAGCGTTTATCTTAGTCGGAGATTGGACTCTCACTGAGACAAATTTGCTGTCACTCGCCACCTGAAAGAGGTGGGAGTCTTCTCGACTGAGATAAAAGATTCTCTGAATAGTTAGAATAAATAAAAAATGCACTCAGGAGTCTTCTTACAAATCATGCACAAAAGACTTCGAGAGCACATAAAAAGAAAGAGAGGAAACAGACATGAAGAAATTTGGAGCATTTTTATTAGCAGGCGTACTTGCAATCGGAACATTAACCGGATGCGGAAGTACAGATAAGAAGGCAGAAGGTTCTACAGGAAGTACAGACAGCAAAGTGATTAAAGTTGCAGCTTCTGCAACTCCACACGCAGAAATCTTAGAAGAAGCAAAACCACTTCTCGAAAAAGAAGGATATGACTTAGAGGTAACTGTATTTGATGATTATGTACAGCCAAACGAAGTTGTAGACAGTGGAGATTTTGATGCAAACTACTTCCAGCATGCGCCTTATATGGAACAGTTCAATAAAGAAAAAGGAACAAAATTAGTAGATGCAGGCGATATTCACTACGAGCCATTCGGAATCTATCCAGGAACAAAGAAAAGCCTTGATGAAATCGCAGATGGAGATGAAATCGCTGTACCAAACGATACAACAAACGAGGCAAGAGCATTACTTCTTCTTCAGGACAATGGTATTATCAAGTTAAAAGACGGTGCAGGACTCACAGCAACTGTAAATGACATCGCAGAAAATCCACACAATATTAAGATTGTTGAGTTAGAAGCTGCACAGGTAGCACGTGTAACAGGCGAGACAGCTTTCGTTGTATTAAACGGAAACTATGCTCTTCAGGCTGGCTACTCTGTAAAAAAAGATGCCCTCGCTTATGAAGCAGCAGATTCAGAAGCAGCAAAAACTTATGTAAATATCATCGCAGTAAAAGACGGAAATCAGGACAGTGATGCAATCAAAGCATTAGTAAAAGTTCTTAAATCTGATGACATTAAGAAATTCATTGATGAAAAATACGACGGTGCAGTAATTGCATTTGAATAATAATTTGTAGATTTCGTATAGACGAAAAAAGAAAAAATACCATATCCCATCTGCTCTGTAGTCGCTGTGTTTAAGATGCTTAGCCGCATCTTAAACACGCTCCGAAGCCGCATCTGGGATATGGTATTTTTTCTTTTTTCTGACTATCCTAAACCCACAGTTGGTGAGAATGAGGGATTAAATACGAATTTGCTGGGGACACAGACGCCGCTTTAGTAAAGGATATTGAGCTGAATTGTAGTAAGTCTTTTTTCTTTACCATAGTTTTCTTACAATTCAGCATAAAAGTTTATTTTGGCGGCTGTCTGGTTTTGATAACAAATAGCAAATTAGTTATTTCTGTTGGAAAGAGAAGGGGATTTGCCAGAAGGTTATGATTTTTAATCAGAGAACTGTTTCGCCATAAGAAAATAGCAGTGAAAGCCAAATTCTTCCGATTGCCCCGATTTCTTTCACTATTAATATCCTTACAATTCCGTAAGAAGATATCACCATCTGGAGATTTTCATTCCAATGAAAACCATAGACTTCTGGACAATCCCCATTCTCAGCAACTGTGGATTTAGTATAGTCAGAAAAAAGAAATACTGGCATATCCCAGATGCGGCTTCGGAGCGTGTTTAAGATGCGAACGAGCATTTTAAACACAGCGACTATAGAGCAGATGGGATATGCCAGTATTTCTTTTTTCGTCTACACGAAATCTACAAATTCGTATTTTGATGCTTCTGTACCTATATCTGTGAGGATACCCATAACAGGACGGTAAGGCATGGCAAATCGTTGGGAGAGATAACGCATCGCAGCTCCGGTCTCCCCATCAGGGCCGCCAAATTGTGAGATGATTGCTTTTGCCATGGCTGCATCAGTTCTTTTTATATTAATTGGATACTCTAATCTTTTTTCATAATTCCACATAAACCTATCCCTCCATTTCCCATGGCCATGGTTTATTAGCCCATGCCCAGAATTCTGTGTCTTTTGGAACTGTATCAAGATTCAGAGGTGAGAAGCGGCTGCTATATTCTTTGATGGCCTGCTTTCTTGCATTTTTATAATATTCAAAATATTCTAAAGCTTCTTTGCTTTCGGGATGTGTATCAAGAAACATGGCGCAGTCTAGTGCAGCAAAGCTTACAAGATCAATATAACGCTTGAGTTTTTTTTGCTCGGCGCAGCAGCTACAGCCGTTGTTATAATTACGGTTATGATTAGAATTAGAATTCATGTTGCGGTTATAATTACAGTTAAAATTGCAGTTTTCAGAAGAATTTATATTTTGCATCATTTTCGGCACCTCCTTCCAAGAAAAGCCAGATCAAGTTCCTGAAAGATTGTGCCGGCACATAATGCGTTTTCAGGTTTATATATATTCTGCCATTTCTGCCATGGTACATAAGCCATAGCAAGAGACAGGGAATCAAGTTTTACAGTTTCCTTTTCCTGTGTGCATGAACAGGAAGAATGATAAGAATTATCCATCATAAAAGCATCTCCTTGTTTTGTAAGATTCATAACTATTCAGAATAATGCAGATTCCAAACTATTATGGGATTTGTATTTGAATTTGAAAAGTTAGTCTGAACAGTTACTATAATTTATATATATGACAAGGAGTGAAATGTGTCCGTAAGATATGTATTTCAGACCGTATACAAGTTCAATAAATAATCTGTTATAAAAATACAAGGAATCTGTATTAGCAAATGTAATATTTTATGGATATTGTTATAAGAATATCAGAAAATGATTCAAAAGTTTGGAAAGTGTATAAATTGACAGAAATATGCGGGGGAGGTATAATATAAAAATAACTGTTTTATTTCAGAATATGTTAGTTCCCCAAAATAACATATTAGAAATCCCCAAAACAGTGAGAGAGTCTTCCGGAGAATCTGTTTTTTCGGAAGACTTTTTTTACTTTACAGGAAATTGTTTTCCTGTAAAGTAAAAAACGCTCCGCGAGAATGTGCCTTGGCACATTCTTTGTTCTCCAATAAAAAGAAATTGCACATGCCTTGCATTTTTGTAATCTGAACTGTATAATATAAGATTGAATATAAATTGCTTTATTTTTTGTAGAGAAAGGAATGGAACAATGACAAAGATAGATATTATTTCTGGTTTTCTTGGAGCCGGAAAAACAACTTTAATTAAAAAACTTATTGAAGAAGGACTGAAGGGTCAGAAGGTTGTTCTGATCGAGAACGAATTTGGTGAGATTGGTATTGATGGTGGATTTTTAAAAGAGTCTGGTATTCAGATTAATGAAATGAATTCCGGATGTATTTGCTGTTCTTTAGTTGGTGATTTTAATACTGCTTTAAAAGATGTGTTAGAACAGTATACACCAGATCGTATTATCATCGAACCTTCAGGAGTTGGCAAGCTTTCTGATGTTATGAAAGCAGTACAAAAAGTTGTGGATGCAGAAAAGAATGTCGTATTAAACAGTCATATTACTGTTGCAGATGCGATGAGAGCGAAAATGTATCTGAAAAACTTTGGAGAATTTTATCGTAATCAGGTTGAGTTTGCCAGTGCAGTGATCTTAAGCCGTTCACAGAATGTAAAAGAAGATAAGTTAGAGAAGGCAGTAGCGCTTCTTCGTGATATTAATGGAAAATGTCCTATTGTGACAACTCCTTGGGAAGAGCTTAATGGGGCACAGCTTCTTGAAGTAATGGAAGGTGAGAATGATTTTGCTAAAGAATTGATGGAGGCAGCACAGGTTTGTCCTGAATGTGGACATCATCATGAACATGGTGAAGAATGTCACGATCATCATCACGACAATGATCACGAATGTCATGAACATCATCACGACCACGATCATGAATGTCACGATCATCATCACGACCACGATCATGAATGTCACGATCATCATCACGACCACGATCATGAATGTCATGAACATCATCATGACCATGATCATGATTGCTGTGGTCATGACCATCACCACCATCATGCGGATGAAGTATTTACAAGCTGGGGAAAAGAAACTCCTAAGAAGTATACAGAAGAAGGAATTCGAGCAATTCTTGATACATTATCTAAAGAAGACTCCAATGAGTATGGAATTATCTTAAGAGCAAAGGGAATTGTACCGGATGAAAACGGTAAATGGATTCATTTTGATCTTGTACCAGGTGAAGATGAAGTACGTTACGGTTCTGCAGAATATACTGGACGAATTTGCGTTATTGGTTCAAAACTTAATGAAGACAAGCTGGAAGAGCTTTTTGGTTTATAAAAATGTATCCTGGGAATTTTTGATAAAAACAGGGACAAAAGATTTTGAGAATACACAAAAGCCCACAGGAGGAGATGTATGTTAAGTAGAAAGAAGAAACTGGAAATCCCGGTATATTTATTTATGGGATTTCTGGAAGCCGGAAAGACAACCTTTATTCAGGAAACGCTGGAAGAAGATTATTTTAACGATGGAGAGAGAACACTTTTATTCGCTTGTGAAGAGGGAATGGAAGAATATGATGAAGAACTGTTAAAAAGAACAAATACAACACTTGTTTATGTAGAAGATCAGGAAGATTTTAATACAGAATTTCTTACCAGTAAACTTTTGGAGTACTATCCGGACCGCGTTATTATAGAATATAACGGTATGTGGACCATTGATCATATGGTAGAAGCGTTGGAAGGAACTCCGCTTATGATATTCCAGACAATCGTAAGTGCTAATGCGGAAACATTTGATTTATATATGAACAATATGCGTTCCCTTGCTGTAGAAATGTTTAAGATGGCAGAATTGGTTATTATTAACCGCTGTACAAAGGCAACACCAAGAGCAACTTACAGAAGAAGCATTAAAGCAGTGAATCGCAGTGTTCAGGTTGTTTTTGATTCAATGGTCCCAGGTGAAGACATGGGAGAAGAAGAGGAAGAGTTACCATTTGATATCAGCGGAGAAGAGATTCATCTTGAAGATGATGATTATGGAGTATGGTTTATTGATGCCATGGAGCGTCCTGAACTCTATGACGGAAAGACTATGGTGATGAAAACAAGAGTATTTAAAGCAATGCGTATGCCAAAGGGAACTTTCGTTCCAGGACGACATGCGATGACCTGTTGTGCTGATGATATTCAGTTCATTGGATATCTTTGCCATACAAACCATGCGAAGTCCTCTACAATTAAATCTCTTAAGAATAAGATGTGGATTACACTTACCGCAGAAGTAAAAGTAGAATATAACGAAGAATATAAAGATAAAGGGCCGGTACTATACGCCAAACGAATTGAAGCAGCAGAACCGCCAGAAGAAGAATTAGTATATTTTTAAATACTAATTTTATGGACTAAAGAGACGAAAAGCAGAAATTTAATAGAAAAGAAAATGTGAAGATAGTCGCTTCGCAGAAAATGCCTGCCCAGCATTTTTACTCGCTCCGACATCACATTTTCTTTTCTATTAAATTTCTGCTTTTCTGTGCTTTGGCTTCGGATGAAAATTAGTATTTAAATCTTAGATGGGAATAAGGGGATTACCCAGAAGGCTATGGTCAGAATTCCGTAGAGCAACGGAACAAAATCAAACGTATAACAATTCTTTTTTCTTTATCATAGTTTTCCTACAATTCAGCATAAAATTTTATTTCAGTGGCTGTCTGGTTTTGATAAAATAGTAGTGAAAGCCAAATTTTTCCGATTAATCCGATTTCTTTCACTATAATATCCTTACAATTCTGTAAGAAGATATCCCCATCTGGAGATGTTCATTCTAATGAAAACCATAGCATTCTGGACAATCCCCTTCTTCTTACTCAAATCCAAATACTAATTTCCTTCTGGAGCCCAAAAGCAGAAAACCCGAAATTTAAGATAGAAGAAAATGTGATGTCGGAGCCAGTAAAAATGCCGAACAGGCATTTTCTACGCCGCGACTATCTTCACATTTTCTTCTATCTTAAATTTCGGGTTTTCGTTTCTTTAGTCCTTCAAATTAGTATTTAATCCCCATTCTCACCAATTGTGGATTTAGATAGTCAGAAAAAAGAAAAATACCATATCCCAGATGCGGCTTCGGAGCGTGTTTAAGATGCGAATGAGCATTTTAAACACAGCGACTACAGAGCAGATGGGATATGGTATTTTTTCTTTTTTCGTCTACACGAAATCTACAAATTCGTAGTTGAGTTTTTATTCTTGTGTATTTATAATAATATTATATGGGTATGCTATAAAATAATATTTTACAGATTCTGAAAAGAAATGATAAAAGAGTATATCCAAAATAAGAAATGTGTTCTAAGATTTTTTCTGTGTTCATATTTACAGAAAATATTACAAGAGTACATAATAAGAAAACAGGAGGAAAGGCTTTTAGAGTGTCCGGTGGAGACAGAGATACTGTTGATGCAATGGGCAAGTAGAAGAAAGTTGTAAAAGCATGAAGGAAAAGTCAGTAAAAAGTAATGGGAAAGACAGCAGGGAGTCGTTTAACAGCCGGTGGGGATTTATTCTTGCCTGTATCGGTTCCGCAGTAGGAATGGGAAATATATGGATGTTTTCTACTAGAGTTTCTCTCTATGGTGGAGGTTCATTTTTAATTCCGTATTTTATTTTTGTTATCTTGATCGGATCAACTGGTGTTATAGGAGAGATGAGTCTTGGACGAGCTGCAAGATCCGGACCGATTGATGCCTTTGGTATGATTTGTGAACAGAAGGGAAAAAGGAAGATCGGGGAGGCTCTTGGAATGATTCCGGTGCTTGGATCTCTTGCAATGGCAATTGGTTATACAGTAGTTATGGGTTGGATTTTAAAGTATGCTGTTGGTACATTTACAGGAGCAACGCTTGCTCCGGAAAGTATAGAAGATTTTGGCGGACGTTTTGGAAGTATGGCATCTGCATTTGGTAATAACCTGTGGCAGATTGGTGCGTTGATCATATGCATGGCTATTTTGATGTTCGGTGTAGGAAGGGGAATCGAAAAGGCAAATAAAATATTGATGCCGGTATTTTTTATATTGTTTGTTATTCTTGGCATATATGTGTTTTTTCAGCCGGGAGCTGCTGCAGGATATCATTATATTTTTCGTGTAGATAAAGCAGCGTTATTAAGTCCAAAAACATGGATATTTGCGCTTGGGCAGGCATTTTTCTCTCTTTCTGTTGCGGGAAATGGAACGTTAATCTATGGTTCCTATCTTTCTGATGAAGAAGATATTCCGGCATCGGCGGGAAGAGTTGCATTTTTTGATACAGTAGCAGCAATGCTTGCAGCACTTGTTATTATTCCTGCGATGGCAACGACGGGGGCGCAGCTTAATCAGGGAGGTCCAGGTCTGCTCTTTATTTATTTACCGAATCTTATAAAATCAATGCCGGGAAGTACATTGATCGCAATGATTTTCTTTGTAGCGGTGTTATTTGCAGGAATGACATCATTGATTAATCTTTATGAAGCGCCGATTGCTACCGTACAGGAAAAATTACATATAGGAAGAAAGCCGGCGTGTTTGGTTATTGCAGTGATCGGTATCGTTATGTCGCTGTTAATCCAGGGAATTGTGTCTGGCTGGATGGACGTTCTTTCTATTTATATTTGCCCACTTGGAGCAGGTATTGCAGGAATTATGTTTTTCTGGATTGCGGGTAAAAAATATGTGGAAGTACAGGTCAATAAAGGAAGAGAAAATGCATTTACAAAATTATATTTTCCGATATGTAAATATATTTATGTGCCAATTTGTATTTTAGTTCTTGTATTGGGAATTGTACTTGGCGGAATCGGATGATATAGAGATATAGATTATGAGAATATAATAGAGAAATAAGTGTATGGGAAAGGTGTTGCAAGCACAAGTTATGGAGAGAAAGTATGAGAAGGTTCAGTTATACGATTAAAGAAGAACAAGGAATTCATGCCCGTCCGGCTTCTTTTCTTATTCAGGAAGCCAGAACTTATGAAAGCCGTATTACTATTCGGGTAAAAGGAAAAGAAGCAGATGCATCCAATATTATTGCTGTAATGGCTTTAGATGTCGTATGTGGGCAGAGAGTAGAAGTAGAGATATGTGGAACAGATGAAGGCGTGGCATATCGGGGAATGAAGAAATTTTTTGAAGAGAACTTATAAAACATTTTGATTTTGTTAGGAAAAACAGAAAAAAATATAAGGAGAGATTTATGAATATTTTTGATGTGATCGGTCCGGTCATGGTTGGACCTTCTAGTTCCCATACGGCAGGAGCAGTAAGGATTGGATTTGTGGCGAGACAGCTTTTAGGAGAAGAGGTCAGAGAAGCAAAGATTTTATTATATGGTTCTTTTCTTGCAACAGGCAAGGGACATGGTACGGATAAAGCTTTGGTTGCGGGACTTCTTGGTATGAAGCCAGATGATTACCGAATTCCATCGAGTATCGAAATTGCGGAAGATAAGGGCATGAAGCTTTCTTTTGGGGAAGCGGTGTTAAAAGAAGCGCATCCGAATACGGCACAGCTTTATTTAAAAGGTGTTTCAGGCAAGACGCTGGAGCTTATCGGACAGTCACTTGGCGGCGGTCGGATTAATATTGCAGAGATCGATGGAATCGAGACGAATTTTTCAGGAGAGAATCCAACATTAATCGTACACAATCTTGACCAGCCGGGGCATGTATCGGAAGTCACCTCCATGCTTGCGCATAAGTCAGTGAATATTGCAACAATGCAGTTGTACCGTTCTGCTAAGGGAGGAAAGGCCGTTATGGTTGTTGAATGTGATCAGGAAGTTCCAAAGGAAGGAATTCGTTGGTTAGAACGGGCAGAAGGAGTTCTTAAGGTGACGTATCTTGGAAAGGAAGAGGAAAAGTAAATGACGGAATATCACAGTATTCAAAGTTTATTAGATCTTTGTAAGGAGCAGGAAAAACAAGTATGGGAAGTTGTGCAGCAGGCAGATATGGAGGAGAGTGGCGCAACGGAAAAACAGGTTTTTGAGAAGATGCGTTTTATGTATAAGGCGATGCAGCAAGCAGATAAAGACTATGAAGCAGATTTGAAGTCTCAGAGTGGAATGGTTGGCGGTGACGGGGAAAAGATGCGTCAGTTTAATGCCAGTGGAAAGAATCTGTGCAGTGAGTATTCTGGTCTTGCAATGGAAAAAGCATTGAAGATGGGAGAATCGAATGCTTGTATGAAAAGAATCGTAGCAGCGCCTACCGCAGGTTCTTGTGGAGTGATTCCAGCAGTTCTTTTAAGTTATGAAGAGAGTAAAAATGCAGAAGAAGATGAATTGGTGAAAGCACTTTTTGTTGCTTCCGGTATCGGAAAAGTTGTTGCGGAAAATGCATCGATTGCTGGAGCATTTGGCGGATGTCAGGCAGAAATCGGAACGGCAAGTGCGATGGCTGCCGGGGCATTAGCATATCTGCAAGGTGCAGATAATGAGCAGATTATGCAGGCGGCAACCTTCGCCTTAAAAAATATGCTTGGACTTGCGTGTGATCCGGTTGGTGGTCTGGTAGAAGTTCCCTGTGTTAAAAGGAATGTGGCAGGAGTTGTGAATGCGATTTCAAGTGCCCAGCTTGCTCTTGCAGGTATTACCAGTGTGATCACTCCAGATGACACAATCGATAGTATGCGCCGTATAGGAAATGATCTTCCATCCTGTCTGAAAGAAACCAGTAAAGGTGGTCTTGCAGTGACAGAATCGGCAAGAAAGATTATGGAACGGTTTAAAGCTCCACAAATATAAAAAGTTCACGACTTATTCTTCTGGTATAAACTCCGGATTTTCCAGAATGTCTTCTAGAGTAATGCCGTAGAAAAAGTCGTGTACCATAGAACCAAACTTTTTCCACATAGGCAGGGTACGGCACTGACCTGCTCGTGGACAGGCATCCGCATCTTTCATCAGGCAGGCAACCGGAGCAAGACTTCCTTCGGCTACTTCAAGAATCTCGCCAACGCTGTACTCGGCAGGAGTACGGGTGAGCTGGTAGCCGCCGCCTTTACCTCGAAGACCTTTTAGCATCTTTTGTTTTACAAGAGACTTCAGTATACTTTCCAGATATTTATCTGAAATATTCTGTCTTTTTGCAATATCTTTAAGGGGAATATATCCCTCATTTCCATGCTCCGCTAAATCTAACATAACACGGAGTGCATAACGTCCTTTTGTAGAAATCATAAAAATCTCCTTTTGTCCTTAATATCATGAATATATTATAACATATTTTATCAAAGAGACGAAAAAAAGAATTCCTTTCTATAGCAACTGTAAAGATATCGCTGCGTAGAAAATGCCTGATTGGCATTTTTACTTGCTCCCACATTACATTTGCTATAGAAAGGAATTCTTTTTTTCTGTGTTATAACATCCGGCAGAGAGTATCTCGTAGCAAGAATACCGGGGCATTCTTGATTATTTTACAAGAGCAAACAGTAAATTACCTATGCCACAAAGGCACATGATCAGTATAGGATTTAGCTTCCATTTTCTAAGAGCAGCGAAGGCAGCAATAAAAAGTAAAAGTTCAACGATATTTACTGAGGAAATGTGTAAAGTCTGCCCAGAAAGGACAGCCGTCTGAAACATGGAAAATCCGGCGGCAGTAATGAGTGCAACAACGGCAGGCCGCAGACTGGAAAGAATATTACTGATTGCCGAAGTTTCTTTATATTTACAATATACAAGTGCCAGAATAGATACCAGAATACAGGAAGGAAAAATCGAGCCGAAAGTAGCGGCAATCGCACCGGGAATTCCGGCAATCTGCAGACCGGTAAATGTGGCAGAATTGACACCGATTGGACCAGGCGTCATTTCTGCGATTGTGATAAGATTCGTGAATTCGTTCATGGTAAGCCATCCATGAGTTTCTACAACCTGGCTTTGAATCAGCGGAATGGCAGCGTACCCACCGCCGACACTAAAAAGCCCAATCTGTACGAAACTCAGAAATAATTGTATATAAATCATAATTTCGTCTCCTGTAAGCATTTTTATTTCTGTGTTTGTTTAAGAAAAAATGGTTTGTACTGATACCATATAAACTGAATAATGCCGATACATGCGGATACAAGAATAATATAAACAACATTTACTCCTAAGAAAAAATCACATACAAAAGCAGCGGTCATGATAAAAATAGATAGGCTGCTTTTTTCTTTTAATACACTTTCTCCCAGACTGCATGCAGCATCTAAAATAACAGCGGCAACACCAGCCTGCATTCCTTTTAATACGATAGCTACCCATATATTTGTTGAAAAAATGGCATAGAAAAAAGAAACGATAGACAAAATAATCATAGGTGGAAGAATTGTTCCGAGTGTTGCCACAAGCATTCCGGCAAGACCATATACATTCCACCCAACTAAAATAGCGGCATTTACAGCAATTGCTCCCGGACAGGACTGTGCCAAAGCTGTAAAATCAAGCATTTCCTGCTCATTGATCCAATGAAGTTCATCTACGAATTTATGCTTCATAAAAGTGACGATGACAAAGCCGCCGCCAAATGTAAAAGCACTGATATAAAGTGTCGTAAGAAATAACACCCATAATTTATGCGGTTTATTTTTCATAAAATCCCTCTTACTTTCTAGAGAGTGTTTGAAAAATTATTCCTGTAATCTGCACACCCTACTTTGCGGTATATTTTACAGAAAGTATTTTTCAAACATACTCTAAAGATATTTAAAAATTAAGTTTTTCTACATTATTAATATATCACTTGCGATACTATTTTAAAAATACTATAATTATAATAAAGTTCATAGATAAAAAACTATAATATAAAACTCAGATTTGATAATCATAAAGTTGAATAAGGAGAAATAAAGTGTCTATTCGCCATTTTAGAATTTTTATCGCAGTAGCAGAAGAAGAAAACATTACAAAAGCAGCAAAAAAACTATATCTGACACAGCCAACGGTAAGTATTGCCATAAAAGAAATAGAAGAACATTATGGAACAAGATTTTTTGAGAGAATTAATCAGAGGCTTCATATCACAGAAGAAGGAAAAAGATTTCTTGACTATGCAAAACATTTTATTGCGATGTATGATGAGATGGAAATAGCATTTAAAAATGCAGACTTTACAGGGAGGCTTCGCATAGGAGCTAGTGTAAATATAGGAACATACTATATGCCAAGACTCATTCGGGAATTTCAAGACAGATATCCGGGAA
Organism: Anaerobutyricum soehngenii; assembly: GCF_009697165.1. Lineage (NCBI taxonomy): Bacteria > Bacillati > Bacillota > Clostridia > Lachnospirales > Lachnospiraceae > Anaerobutyricum > Anaerobutyricum soehngenii. Next base: position 141,295 of record NZ_VULP01000001.1, read on the forward strand.
TCAAAGTACAGGTAAAGATAAATACAACCGCTGTTGTAGAAAAAGAATTGCTAGATGGGAAGCTGGATCTAGCATTTGTAGGTGGAACGATTCAGTCAGAATATATTATTGCAGAACCGCTTTTCTATGAGAAATATACAGCAATTTGTGCTCCGAATCACCCGATGGCAGGAAAAACAGTATTATTAGAAGAATTTATGAAGGAGCCTCTTTTATTCAGAGAGAAAAGTAGTGGCGCATATGAAGTATTCCAGAGCGCAGTAAACCAGACTGGTCTCACTGTTACCCCAGTATGGGAAAGCATATCCCAGACAACGCTTATGGAAGCAGTACATTACGGATTAGGCGTAACGATTCTGCCCGAACAGATGATAAAAAGAGAAATAAGAGAGGGAAGATTAGCCCAGATTACATTCTCCGACTTCTCCTTTCAGAATACGATTCATATAGCGTATCATCATAACAAATATCTATCTCCATCAATAAAGAACTTTATCCTTCTGGTAAAAACTCTGGGCTTTTAATTCATTAGGGAGGAAACAGACGAAAAAAAGAATTCCTTTCTATAGCAACTGTAAAGATATCGCTGCGTAGAAAATGCCTGATTGGCATTTTTACTTGCTCCCACATTACATTTGCTATAGAAAGGAAATTTTTTTTTCTGTGTTTTGGCTCCAGAAGGAATGAATGTAATAGTTTTTGAGGAAACAAGGATAGAAGACAGATGACCATGGCTTATGCTGATATTATTTCCATATATATTGAACTTTTTTTCAAAGTTCGCTGATGATAAGATGATACCGTAAGCTGTTACTGCACATGATACATTTATCATTATATTGTTGCAATATATCGTTTTTCTCTTCTGGACGCTATACCTTCCGAACAAGCAGTAGTCTTCTGATTTCTCCCCCTTATCCCTCCACAAAGACGATTGAATTCATTCCATGTGAAACCAAAACACAGAAAATAAAAATAATAGACCATTGCAAATGTAATGTGAGAGCAAGTAAAAATGCCGAACAGGCATTTTCTACGCAGTGATATCTTTACATTTGCAATGGTCTATTATTTTTATTTTCGTCTATTTCCTCTCTTTGGGGAGCGTCAGCATAGTCTTGACGGCCTTAAATCACCATTTTTCAAAAAAATTTACCTCTCAAAAACCGCATATTTCCGCCGTATTTGCAGGTTTTTTAAAATTGTTCTAAAATAAATCCCTATAAACCTATTTACAAAGTAGGTTAATAGTGATATTATCATAGCCATGAGATACATGAAAGAAATAAATCAATAAAAAATGAGATTTTAGAATAAGGAGGAACAAAGCAATGGCTAACATTTATAAAGGTACATTAGGACTGATCGGAAACACACCTCTTGTTGAGGTTACGAACATTGAAAAAGAATTAGGACTGAAAGCAAGAGTTTTAGTGAAGCTTGAATATTTTAATCCGGCAGGAAGTGTTAAGGATAGAATTGCAAAAGCGATGATTGAGGATGCTGAGAAGAAAGGAATTTTAAAAGAAGGTTCCGTAATCATTGAGCCGACATCCGGTAACACAGGAATCGGTCTTGCCTCTATCGCAGCAGCAAAAGGATACAGAATCATTCTTACAATGCCAGAGACAATGAGTGTTGAGCGAAGAAATATTTTAAAAGCTTACGGTGCTGAGATTGTTCTTACAAGTGGAGCGAAAGGAATGAAGGGTGCTATCGCAAAGGCAAATGAACTTGCTGAAGAGATTTCAGACAGCTTTATTCCAGGACAGTTTGTAAATCCTGCCAATCCTGCAATCCATAAAGCAACAACTGGTCCTGAGATTTGGAACGATACGGACGGAGAAGTTGATATCTTTATCGCAGGTGTTGGTACAGGCGGAACTTTAACGGGTACAGGACAGTACTTAAAAGAGCAGAAACCAGAAGTTAAGATTGTTGCATTAGAGCCGGACAGCTCACCGGTTTTATCAGAAGGTAAGGCAGGTCCACATAAGATTCAGGGTATCGGAGCAGGGTTTGTACCGGATGTATTAGACACAAAGGTTTACGATGAAATCTTTAGAGCAGAGAATGATGATGCCTTTGAAACAGCAAAACTTTTAGCAAAGAAAGAAGGAATTTTAGTTGGTATTTCTTCAGGAGCATCTTTACATGCAGCGATTGAATATGCGAAGAAGCCGGAGAATGAAGGTAAGACAATCGTAGCACTTCTTCCGGATACAGGAGACAGATATTACTCTACAGCATTATTTACTGAATAATTTATAGAAAAGAAAGGTGACAATCAATGAATCTTTCGAAGAAAAGCAGGTATGGGATTACCGCATTGATTGATCTGGCAGTATATGCCAGAAATCAATGTGTACAATTAAGTAGTATCGCAGAACGCAATAAGATATCTGTAAAGTATCTGGAACAGATTTTTTCCGGTTTAAGAAGAGCAGGGCTGGTAAAAAGTATAAAGGGACCACAGGGCGGTTATCTTTTAGCTAAAAGTCCGGAAAGCATTACCGTAGCAGATGTGATCTATGCGTTAGATGGAAGCTATCTTCTGGAAGATGAAAGAAGCGTGGTAAGTGGAGCAGATGAAAAGGGAATATCGACAGCGATACAGAAACTTCTGATCGAGCAGATGAATGATCAGACAGATAAGTTATTAAAACAGTTAACATTAAAAACACTGGTGGATTCTTCTTTGGAGTACAGTCAGAGTGGACAGGAAATGTATTACATTTAGATTAGAATCAGATTTTTAGATTAGTTAGATTAGATAAATTAGATAGATAAAATCAGATAAGAATTTTAGATACTCAAGAGGGTAGACATGAAGACAAAGAGATTAGAGACAGATGTGTTAATCATCGGTGGAGGAACAGCAGGCTGCTTTGCTGCCTATACTTTGGGAAAAGAAGCAGGGGTAAGTGTTCTCATAGCGGAAAAAGCGAATATTAAGAGAAGCGGCTGTCTGGCAGCTGGTGTTAACGCCTTAAATGCCTATATTACGGAGGGGCATGTGCCTCAGGACTATGTGGATTATGCGAAAAAGGATGCGCATGGAATTGTCAGAGAGGACTTGCTTTTATCTATGTCCGAGCGACTGAATCATGTAACGAAAGTTCTCGATGATCTGGGACTGGTTATTCTGAAAGATGAGAATGGAAAATACGTTGCAAGAGGGAATCGAAATATAAAGATTAACGGTGAGAATATTAAGCCTCTCTTAGCCGAAGCGGCAATGGCGCAGGAGAATGTTACTGTGCTTGAGAGGGTGAATATCACAGATTATATAATAGAAGAGAATGAAGTAAAAGGAGCCTGGGGCTTTAATATAGAAGAGAATGTTTTCTATGATATCCGAGCAAAAGCTATTCTTTGTGCGACTGGCGGAGCAGCAGGGCTTTACCGTCCGAATAATCCCGGATTTTCAAGACATAAAATGTGGTATTCCCCATTTAATACTGGAGCTGGATTTGCAATGGGAATTTTAGCCGGAGCGGAAATGACAACTTTTGAAATGCGGTTTATTGCTCTTAGATGTAAAGATACGATTGCACCGGTCGGAACGATCGCACAGGGAGTTGGAGCAAAGCAGATGAATGCTCATGGCGAGATTTATGAGACAAAGTATGGTCTTACAACTTCTCAACGTTTATATGGAACTGTAACAGAGAACAGAGAAGGACGAGGTCCTTGTTATTTAAAAACGGATGAGATCAGTGCAGCGCAGGAACAGGATTTATATAGAGCCTACCTTAACATGGCACCGAGCCAGACTTTGAAATGGCTGGAAGGTTCGAGAGGTCCGGCAAGTGAAAATGTTGAGATTGAAGGTACAGAACCTTACATCGTAGGCGGTCATACTGCAAGCGGCTATTGGGTAGATAATGGCAGACGAACAACAGTGAAAGGTTTATTTGCAGCAGGCGATGTTGCAGGAGGCTGTCCACAGAAATATGTAACCGGGGCATTAGCAGAAGGTGAGATTGCAGCAGAATCCATGATAGAGTATGTAAAAGCTTTAAAAGAAAAGAACAAAGCGGTTAAGGAAGATGCTGCTGTACATAAAACAGAAACAATGATAGATACTGCTGCTGCATTAAAGAAAAAAGAGTATGAATCTCATTTAATCGCACAAGAAAATGACAGCGAAGATACATTTTTCATTACGGCAGAGCAGCTTGAAGAAGCTATGCAGAAGGTTATGGATCAGTATGCCGGAGGAATTGCTACAGATTATCAGTACAATGAAGAAAGACTGGTAATCGGCAAAAAGCGAATTGGTGAGCTTCTTGGAATGGTTGATGAACTTAAAGCAAAAGATATGTTTGAGTTAAAAGATATCTACGAAGTAAGAGAAAGGTTGATCGTGTGCCAGACTTTAATTGAACATTTACGGGCAAGAAAAGAGACAAGGTGGCACAGTTTCGGAGAGAATACCGATTATCCGGAAGAAAGCAGCAAGTGGCTTAAATATGTGAATTCAAAAAGAAAGCCAGATGGCGAGACAGAAATCATTTTCAGAGAACTGGTGACAGGAGGAAAGGTATATGAGTGTACGGATTTTACAGAATAAATGTGTGGGATGCGGAAGATGCCTTTCTGTCTGTCCCGGAAATCTCTTAAAAAAAGGTGAGGATGGCAAAGTACATATCCGCAATATCAGAGACTGCTGGGGATGTACCGCCTGTTTAAAAGAATGTCACACCGGAGCGATTTTATATTTTCTTGGTGCCGACATGGGAGGCATGGGATCCATGCTTTCTGTAAAAGAAAAAGGTGATGTTCGTGTGTGGAGGGTTGACAGCCCGGACGGACAGACAAAGACCATTGAGATTAACATGAAGGATTCTAATAAATATTAGTATAGAAAACATTTATAAAAAGGAGGAAATGAGATGGGAACATTATCACATCTTGATGAACTGGAAGCAGAAGCAATATACATAATGAGAGAAGTGGCAGCAGAATGTGAGAAGCCAGTTATGCTGTATTCGATCGGAAAGGATAGTTCCGTAATGCTGCATCTGGCAATGAAAGCCTTTTACCCGGAAAAACCGCCGTTCCCATTTATGCATATCGATACAACATGGAAATTCAAAGAAATGATCGAATTTAGAGATAAGATTGCAAAAGAAAAAGGAATTGACATGATTGTATACACGAATGAAGAAGGTGTAAAACAGGGAATTAATCCATTTGATCATGGTTCAGCCTACACAGATATCATGAAGACACAGGCATTAAAACAGGCACTCACAAAATACGGATTTACCGCAGCATTTGGCGGCGGCCGTCGTGATGAAGAAAAATCAAGAGCCAAAGAGAGAATTTTCTCCTTTAGAAATAAAGAACAGGCATGGGATCCTAAGAACCAGCGCCCGGAAGTGTGGAAGTTATATAATACACAGATTAAGCAGGGCGAAAGTATTCGAGTATTCCCGATTTCTAACTGGACAGAGAAAGATATCTGGCAGTATATCAAACGTGAAAATATTGAAATCGTGCCACTTTATTATGCAGCTGAACGTCCGGTAGTAGAGCGTGACGGCAATATTATCATGGTAGATGATGACAGAATGAAGCTTCGTCCAGGTGAAAAGATTGAACATAAGAGCGTAAGATTCCGTACTCTTGGATGTTACCCGTTAACAGGTGGTATTGAATCTACAGCGCATACATTAGACGAGATTATTGATGAGACACTTAGCGCAGTAGATTCCGAGAGAACCAGTCGTGTTATTGACCATGACGGCGGAGCAGCCAGCATGGAAAGAAGAAAGAAAGAGGGGTACTTCTAAGATGAAAGGATTATTAAAATTTATTACATGCGGAAGCGTGGATGACGGAAAATCAACATTGATCGGACATATCCTGTATGATTCCAAGCTTCTTTATACAGATCAGGAAAAAGCACTTGAACTTGACTCAAAAGTGGGAAGTCGTGGTGGAAAAATAGACTATTCTTTACTGCTTGATGGATTAATGGCAGAAAGAGAACAGGGTATCACAATTGATGTAGCTTACAGATATTTTACGACAGATAATCGAAGCTTCATCGTAGCAGATACTCCAGGACATGAAGAATATACAAGAAACATGGCAGTAGGTGCATCTTTTGCAGACTTAGCCGTTATTCTTCTTGATGCAACGCAGGGTGTGCTCGTACAGACAAGACGTCACGCAAGAATCTGTGCATTAATGGGAATTAAATATTTTATTTTTGCTGTAAACAAGATGGATCTTGCGAAATACAGTGAAGAGAGATTCCGTGAAATTGAAAAACAGATTGAAGCATTAAAAGCAGAACTTGGACTGGAAAATGTATATATCGTTCCGGTATCCGCTACAGAAGGTGATAACGTAACAAAAGCGTCTGACAACATGAACTGGTATGAAGGAAAACCAATCCTCTCTATTTTAGAGCAGGTTGATATTGATGAGAATCAGGAAGAAGGTTTCTATCTTCCGGTACAGAGAGTATGTCGTCCAAATCATCAGTTCCGCGGATTCCAAGGACAGATTGAAAGTGGAAGCATTAAGGTAGGCGATGAAATTACTGCATTGCCAAGTATGGAAAAAGCACACGTTAAGTCCATTCACGTAACAGACAAAGAGGTACAATCTGCAGAAAAAGGACAGCCAGTAACGATTCAGCTTGACAGAGAAGTAGATGTATCAAGAGGATGTGTATTATCCGCAGGTGCAGGAGAAAAAGTAACTTCTTCCGTAGAAGCAACGTTGCTTTGGATGGATGATGATAAACTGGAAAGTGGAAAAAATTATTTTGTAAAATTAGGAACCAGATTAGTACCTGGTATCGTTTCAAAAATCCTTTACTCTATCGATGTAAATACAGGCGAACAGAAACCAGCCGATTCTTTAGGAAAGAATGAGATTGCAGAATGTGAGATTACATTTGTCGATCGTGTTGTGGCTGATGAGTTTAGCAAACATAAGACATTAGGAGAATTAATCCTGATCGACCGAGTAACAAACATGACTTCTGCCTGCGGTGTTGTAACGGAAGTAAAAGAAGATGGCCAGGAAGCAGGAAAGAAAGCAGATCAGCTTCGTGCTGTAATTAAAGGACAAAGAGCAGCAACAATTCCATTTGATCTTTCAGATGAGAATATCACAAGAAGCTTTGTAGAACAGGTAGAAAAAGAACTGACATTAGGTGGAAGACATACATACCTCTATGCACCAAAGGATGATGAGCCGGTAGGACTTGTCGTAAGACACTTAAACAGAGCTGGTATTATCGTATTACTTGTTCTGAACAAAGACTTAAAAAATAAAGAAGAAATAAAAGGCTCCTTAGCAAAATACAGCAAGTATATCAAGCACTGGGAAGAAGGAGAAAAAGGAGATGTGGACAGTACAGTACAGACAATCCGTAAACTTACAGAATATGCGGAAGATGTCTACGGTGTTGCGAGCCATATCTAAAAGGAGAGACAAAAATGAAGTTTAATACAAAGCTTCTTCATGGCAAAGCAGGAAGAAATACGCCGGATGGAGCAACGCTTCCAGGGATCAGTCAGGTAAGTGCATTTTCTTATGATTCTGCAGAGCATCTTGAAAAAGTATTTGGAAATAAAGCACCAGGATTTGCCTATACAAGAATCGGTAATCCGACAGTTGCAGCATTTGAACAGAGAATCAATGAAGTAGAAGGAGGTACAGGCGCTATTGCCTGTGCTTCCGGAATGGCAGCCATCACCGTAGCACTGTTAAATGTATTAAGTGCTGGAGATGAAATCATTGCAGGAAGCGGATTATTCGGAGGAACCATCGACTTATTCAAGGATTTAGAAGCGTTTGGTATTACGACACATTTCATTCCACATATTACCGTGGAAGACATCAAACCGGTTTTAAATCAAAATATCAAAGCAGTTTTTGGAGAGATTATAGGTAATCCGGGGCTTGATGTTGTAAATATTAAAGAAGTATCTGATTTCCTTCATGAAAATGGCGTACCATTTATTGTGGATGCAACGACAGCGACCCCTTATCTTATAAATGCATTAGCAGCCGGAGCCGATATTGTCATACATTCCAGTTCAAAATATATCAATGGAAGCGGAAATGCAATCAGTGGAATTATCGTGGACGGTGGAAAGTTTCAATGGGATAAAGAGAGATATCCTGCGATGAAAGAATATAGCAAATACGGAAAGTTTGCCTACACAGCAAGACTTCGAAACGATGTGTGGAGAAATATGGGTGGGTGTCTCGCGCCAATGAACGCTTACCTTAATATTTTAGGGCTTGAAACACTTGGTATTCGAATGAAAGCACTTTGTAACAATGCATTGACACTTGCAAAGGCATTAGAAAAACTGCCGGGAATTACAGTAAACTACCCAGGATTAGAGAGCAGTCCGTATAAAACACTTGTCGATGAACAGTTCGGAGGACTTGGAGGTGCCATCCTCACAATCCGGGCAGGTTCCAGAGAAAATGCATTTAAATTAATTAATTCTTTAAAGTATGCCTTAATAGCCACTAATATCGGTGATTTAAGGACGCTCGTCATTCATCCGGCATCGACTATTTATTTACATAGCACACAGGAAGAACAGGAACATGCAGGTGTGTATGATGATACGATCCGTATTAGTGTCGGACTTGAAGATGTCGAAGATTTGATTGAAGACTTTACACAGGCTGTAAAAAATATATAATAATCATTAGAAACAAAAAACAGGGTATTTCATTTAATTACAGGAGGATAACATGGCAGTAGATTATGCAACCTTGAAAAAGGGCGGATTTATGCGTCAGAAACAGAAAAATAATTTTTCTTTAAGACTTCGTACAGTCGGCGGACATATGAGTGCAGAGCAGCTTGCAAAAGTTGCCGAAGTGGCAGAAAAATACGGGGAAGGATATGTACATTTAACATCCAGACAGGGTGTGGAGATTCCTTTTATTAAACTAGATCAGATTGAAGAAGTAAAAAATGCATTAGCAGAAGGCGATGTTGTTCCGGGTGTATGCGGACCTCGTGTAAGAACCGTTACTGCCTGTCAAGGAGCGGCAATCTGTCAGAGCGGATGTATTGATACCTACACACTGGCAAAAGAACTGGATGAAAGATACTTTGGATATGAACTTCCGCATAAGTTTAAATTTGGTATTACAGGATGCCAGAATAACTGCTTAAAAGCAGAGGAAAATGATGTAGGAATCAAAGGTGGAATGCAGGTTGCATGGGTAGAAGATAAATGTATCCAGTGTGGTGTCTGTGTAAAAGCATGTCGAAATGAGGCAATTACTTTAGAAGATGGAAAAATCAGTATCAACACAGGAAAATGTAACTACTGTGGACGATGTGTAAAGTCTTGTCCGGTAGATGCATACGATGCACAGCCAGGATATATTGTTTCTTTCGGTGGAACATTTGGAAATCATATCAGCAAAGGCGAGACAATTATTCCATTTATCGAAAGCCACGAAAAATTATTAAAAGTATGTGATGCCGCATTAAAATTCTTTGAACAGAATGGAAAAGCAGGAGAGCGACTTAAATTCACGATTGACCGTACAGGAAAAGAGGCGTTTGAAAAAGCAATTAAGGAGGCCTATGAAAATGAGTGAAATGCATTTTGATGAACAGGTGGATATTACAGATGTTGTATGTCCTGTTACCTTTGTAAAAGCAAAAGTAGCATTAGAAGAAATGGATGAAGGACAGGTTTTAGCCGTAAAAATGAATGATGGCGAGCCAGTACAGAATGTTCCAAGAAGTATCAAAGAAGAAGGACATCAGATTTTAAAATTAAATACAAATGATGACGGAACATATACTTTATTCGTAAAGAAAGTTGGAGAATAAAGTTACATATAGGAAGTTAAAAGAATAAAACAGGAAAATCCCAAGCAGGAGAACAGTTATGGCAGAAAGATTAAATAAGGACAGCTTTCAGGAAAAGGTGTTAAATGCACCGGGACTCGCAATCGCAGACTTCTACTCTAACAGTTGTATTCCATGCAAAAAGTTATCTCCGATACTTGCAGATTTGGACGAAAAATATCCAGACGTATACATCGGAAAAGTAAATATTGTTTACGAGCAGGAACTCATCGAAGAATACAGCGTTATGTCCTCTCCAGTACTTATTTTCTTCAAAAACGGAGAAGAGGTAGACCGAATTACAGGGGCTGTAAGTAAACATAAAATCGAAGAAGCGATTGAAAAGAATAAGTAGTAAAGCATATAACAAAAACTGATAAAAGGCAGAACAAAACATATTTATAAAATTAGATATAAAGTCATGTATAGCAATTTGCATATATTTACAAAGTGATTGTAAAGACATATATAATAAATTGAATATAAAAGTTTAAGGTAAGGCCGATATAATAAGACAGATATGATTTTAGAAATATAAAACAGACATAAATGGAGGATAGAATCGTGAAAATCACAGTTGCCGGAAAAGTAAAAGAATATGAAGACGGATTAAATGTCACACAGCTTATTGAAAAGGAAAATGTAGAGACACCGGAATACGTTACCGTGTCTGTAAATGATGAATTCATTGAAAAAGCAGATTTTGACAAAGCTTTAAAAGATGGTGACGAAGTTGAATTCCTGTATTTCATGGGAGGTGGAAGATAATGCTATCAAACGAGCAGCTTGAACGCTACTCCCGTCATATTATCCTGAAGGAAGTTGGCGCAAAAGGACAGAAGAAATTATTAAATGCCAAAGTCTTAATTATCGGAGCCGGTGGACTTGGCGCACCAGCCGCAATGTATTTAGCAGCAGCCGGTGTTGGAACAATCGGAATCGCAGATGCAGACGAAGTAGATTTATCTAACTTACAAAGACAGATCATTCATTCAACACAGGACGTAGGTAAGGCAAAAGTACAGTCTGCAAAAGAAACAATGGAAGCCATTAATCCAGATGTAAAAGTAATTACATATCGTACATTCGTTGATTCAGAATCCATCATGGACTTAATCAAAGACTATGATTTTATCATCGATGGAACAGACAATTTCCCTGCAAAATTCCTGATTAACGATGCCTGCGTAATGGCAAAGAAACCATTTTCCCATGCCGGAATCATTCGTTTCAAAGGTCAGCTCATGACTTACGTGCCGGGAGAAGGTCCATGTTATCGTTGTGTATTCAAAAATCCGCCGCCAAAGGATGCAGTACCAACCTGTAAACAGGCCGGTGTGATCGGTGCAATGGGTGGAGTGATCGGAAGTCTTCAGGCAATGGAAGCAATCAAATACATTCTTGGAGTTGGAGACTTACTGACAGGATATCTCTTAACTTATGATGCATTAAAGATGGAATTTAGAAAGATTAAACTTCCATCACATACAAAAGATTGCGCTGTATGTGGTGAACATCCGACAATCACAGAGCTTATCGATTATGAACAGACAGAATGTGAGGGAATCTAATCATGCAGGTAAAGCTTAAAAAAGAAGACTTTCAGGCAATGGCAGCCCATGCCATTGCCCACCTGCCGGAAGAAGCCTGCGGACTCATCGCCGGCGAAAAATCCGACACAGAACGAGTAATAAAAAAAGTATATTACCTTACAAATATTGACCATACAAATGAACATTTCTCTTTAGATCCAAAAGAGCAGCTTGCAGCGATCAAAGACATGAGAAAGAACGGCTTAGAACCACTTGGAAACTGGCACTCCCATCCAGAAACACCAGCAAGACCGTCACAGGAAGATATCCGCCTTGCCTTTGATTCTGAAGCAAGTTATCTTATTATGTCCCTGATGGATCAGGAAAATCCTGTAATCCATGCTTTCCGAGTAAGAGAGGGACAGGTATCTAAAGATGAGATTGTAACTATTTAATTCATTTAGAGAAAACAAACGAAAAAAGAAATACTACCATATCCCATCTGCTCTGTAGTCGCTGTGTTTAAGATGCTCATCCGCATCTTAAATACGCTCCGAAGCCGCATCTGGGATATGGTAGTATTTCTTTTTTCTGTGTTTTGGCTCCAGAAGGAATGAATGCAATAGGCTTTGGTGGAGACAAGGGGAGAAATCAGAAGACTACTGCTTGCTCGGAAGATGTATCGTCCAAAGATTATTTTCTCGCTCTTAACGAGCAGTAAAGAGAAAGAGGATTGTCATTTTACAAAAAATAAAGTAGTCACCTTTATATATAATGATAAATTCACCATGTACAGTGATAGCTGCGATATCATCTTATCATCATTGACTGCATCGCGGAGACAGTATCAGAATAAGCCACGACCTTCTGACCTCTCCCCCTTAATTCCTCCCCAAAAACTATTGCATTCATTCCTTCTGGAGCCAACACACAGAAAATAAAAAGAATAGACCATTGCAACTGTAATGTGGGAGCAAGTAAAAATGCCGAACAGGCATTTTCTACGCAGTGATATCTTTACAGTTGCAATGGTCTATTCTTTTTATTTTCGTCTGTTCCCTAATGAATTAAATAGTAAAAAAGTTCTTTACTTTTTATGTGATTTTGGATACATTATTAATAGAGATACCATCTTAACCTATCTATCTTAAGTTAAGTATTGCGGCATTATAAGATAGAAGTATTGTTAAGTAAGAAAAAATTGGAGGAGGAACATTTGAATGAGGGCATTATCAGAAAAACGCCTCAGTGATTACATGGCACAACAGATTGCTGATGAGATTCTTTCCGGTCGGATTGCCGGAGGGACGCAGTTAAAGCAGGAAGAACTGGCAGAAATGTTTGGAACTTCGAGAATTCCAATCAGAGAAGCATTTCAGGTATTAGAGGGACAGGGGCTGATTGTCCGTCTGGCTACAAGAAGAATTTATGCAGTAGAATTATCGGAAGAGCAGATTCAGATTATTTATGAAATGATAGGGGATATTTTAAAGAAAGCGGTAAAGAATTTGGAGAATGAAGATAAAGTAAAAGAAGCAATAATGATTCTTTCTTCATCTTTATCTACATCGAAACGTTTTGATGAGGTAGTATTAGAATGTACGGGTAATGCCTATTTTTCTAAATTGCTCTATACTGCTTCGGAGTGCTATATTCGTTTTGCCGTATCCTGTGGAGCCAATGAGCAGGAAAGCAAATGCAGAGAAGAGATGAAACAGATTATTTTAGAAGAAAATGGTGCGAATCTCGACAGTATTTCTGGAAGAAAGAAAATATTCAAAAAAATAGATGCATGGATGAAGGCGCTTGCAGATAACGTAAATGCAGAGAGGGGAAAGAATAAATGATGGGATTAAGACCAATTAAGATGCCGTCAGCAAAAGAGCGAGTAGCGGCAGAACTTAGAAAGGCGATATTGTCAAGGCAGATGAAAGAAGGCGAAGTGCTTTCACTTGAAAGCGTGGCATCGCAGCTTAATGTATCTGCGATGCCGGTAAGAGAAGCTTTTCAGATTCTTGCCCGCGATGGATTGATTCAGCTTCGGAAAAATAAAGCAGCAGTTGTTCTTGGTGTAACAGAAACTTATATTAAAGAACATTATCAGCTTCGTGCAATCTTAGAGGGAGCGGCAGCTCGCCTTTGTGCTGCACCAGAAACAGATATTTCGGAACTTGAAGAAATATATCAAGATTCCTGTAAGGTATTAGAGAATAAAGACTTTTCACGCTACACAGATATTAATAGGGAATTTCATAATGAAATCTGGACAGCTGCAGGAAATGGAAAAATGAAAAACATGATCTCCGAACTTTGGAATGGACTTTCTATGGGTAATATGGTTTCTGAAGAAGACTATGCCAAAGTTTCTGTAAAAGAACATGGAGAAATTTTAGAAGCAATCAAAGCACATGATGGAGATGCAGCAGAAGCAGCCATGAAGGAACATATAATGCGAAGCAGAGATGATATGCTGACTTATTATAATTAGTTTGCCACAGGCAAGTAGACAGCTCCCTGAAAGATAAATAGACCACAAATATGGTCTATTTATCTTTCAGGGAGCTGTCTTTGACTGGTTTGGGAGGCTAATTATATTTCAATCCTACAAATCTATTTAGTGAATTAACTTAGAAACTTGAAACTTCTGGATAATCATAACTATTTTTGTAAATATATTCAGGAGAGCAGTCAATATTTCCATTATTCCATGTAATAACGCCATATTCTATTACCGGATTTTTGAAAATCTTATCATCTTTTAATGGTTCATATACTGGTCCTGTTAATATAGTGGCATCAAATAACTTTGTTTCGCCGTTAGAAAATGTAATTAACATTATCATGTCATCTAAGGGTTTTACTTTTGTTATTTCCAGACTTTCTGTTGGTTCTCCAGCATATACAATTCCGTCCATAATATACATATGGTTTCTTCTCCAATCTTTTAGATTATATTTTTATTTGTATAAATATTATATCAGTTCTTTATTCGGCAATACAAGCATTAACTAAGATATTTTATTCAGTGCATTCTGCACAAAAAAATAGTCACAACTTTATTGTATTTGCCGAAATGATGCAAAAGGAGCAAAAAACAGTTGACTTTTTCTCAATAAAGGTATATCTTGAAATCAAGATTTGGATACAAAATCAAATATCAAAAATCATAAATCAGAAATGTAAAAGCAAAACATCAAGTAAAGAAATTGGGATTTTCATTTGCTGGGTATGGGAGGCTGGAAAGGGTAAGAGGATTTATGATAAAAGCAAAACGTAAGACGAATCTAACAAATGAGGAGGTAAAGAGATGAGTCAGATAACAATCACGTTACTTTTCTTGCTGTTCGCGATTGTCATGTTTATGTGGGAGAAGATTCCACTGGGACTGACATCCATGATTGTATGTGTCGGACTGGTAGTTACCGGTGTACTTGAATGGCAGACAGCGTTCGCAGGATTTATCGACAGCAACGTTATCTTGTTTGTAGCAATGTTTATCGTAGGAGGGGCATTGTTTGAAACAGGAATGGCCAACAAGATTGGCGGAATTGTTACTCATTTTGCAAAGACAGAAAGACAGCTTATCGTAGCTATCATGGTTATCGTAGGTGTGATGAGTGGATTTCTTTCAAACACAGGAACAGCAGCAATCCTGATTCCAGTAGTTATCGGAATCGCAGCGAAGTCAGGGTATTCCCGTTCAAGACTGTTAATGCCTTTGGTTTTTGCAGCAGCGATGGGAGGTAACCTCACATTGATTGGTGCTCCTGGGAATATGATTGCGCAGTCAGGTATGGAAGGAATTGGTCTTAAGTTTGGATTCTTTGATTATGCCAAAGTTGGTGTTCCGATTTTAATTGTAGGAATTATTTACTTTGCATTTATCGGATACAAGTTTCTTCCGAATAAAGAAGGAAGCGACGAAGGAATCTTTGATGAGTCAAAGGATTTTAGCCATGTACCAAAGTGGAAACAGTACCTTTCCTTAGTAATTCTGCTACTTACCTTAGTAGGAATGATATTTGAGGAACAGCTTGGTATCAAGCTTTGTGTCATCGGATGTATTGGAGCGTTAGCTTTAATGGTTACAGGAGTAATCAGTGAGAAAGATGCACTGGCATCTATTGATTTAAAAACGATTTTCCTTTTTGGAGGAACGCTTTCTTTAGAAGCTGCATTAGAGCAAACAGGAGCAGGAGAACTTATTGCAGAAAAGGTAATCGGAATGCCGGCTAACACAATGGTTGTAACAGCAGGTGGCTATACATTTAAAGATTATGCCAAAGCTGGTGTGCCAATGATTTTAGTGGCAACGGTAGTAAGTATGATACTTCTTCCGATTTTCTATCCATTTTTCCCAGGATAGAGAGTCGGTTAAGCAGGCCGGGTTGCTCCGGCCGAATAAATTAAAGCAGAACTTATTAATGAAAATGTATACGGTTAATCTTTCATTCATTCACATATTTAAATCCCGCTGACCGTCGGGTAAATTAACAGGAGGATTTCTAAATGTCTAAAGAAGAACAGGTAACACAACTTACGGAACATATGGCTAAGTTTATTGCTCATGTTGCAAAGAAACTTCCAGATGATGTTATTGCAAAACTGGAGGAGCTTCGTGATAAAGAAGACAGCCCTCTTTCCAAAACAATCTATGATACTATGTTTAAAAATCAGGAACTGGCGGTAAAGCTGAATCGTCCAAGTTGTCAGGATACCGGAGTATTACAGTTCTGGGTAAAATGTGGTACAAAGTTCCCATTAATCGGAGAGCTTGAAGCACTATTAAAAGATGCTGTTGTAAAAGCAACATTTGAAGCACCACTTCGTCATAACAGTGTAGAAACATTTGATGAGTACAATACAGGTAAGAATGTTGGAAAAGGAACACCAACTGTATTCTGGGACATCGTTCCTGACTCAGACGAATGTGAAATTTACACATACATGGCTGGTGGCGGATGCACCCTTCCAGGAAAAGCAATGGTTCTTATGCCAGGTGAAGGATACGAAGGAGTAACAAAGTTCGTTATGGATGTTATGACAACATACGGATTAAATGCCTGTCCTCCATTATTAGTAGGTGTAGGTGTAGCAACTTCTGTAGAAACAGCAGCCCTTCTTTCTAAAAAGGCTTTAATGCGTCCAATCGGTTCTCACAATGATAATGAGAGAGCGGCTAAGATGGAAGCATTATTAGAAGACGGAATTAATGCTATCGGATTAGGACCTCAGGGTATGGGTGGAAAATACTCCGTAATGGGAGTAAATATCGAAAATACAGCCCGTCATCCATCCGCAATCGGTGTAGCCGTAAACGTAGGATGCTGGAGTCACAGAAGAGGACACATTGTATTTGACAAGGATTTAAATTATAAAATTACAACACATACGGGGGTAGAGTTATAATGGTAGAAGTAAAAGATGGAAAAAAGATTTTAACAACACCAATTTCAGCAGAAGATTTAAAAGGCATTAAAATCGGAGATATCATTTATTTAAATGGAAGCATGACAACCTGTCGTGATGTAGCTCACCGTCGTTTAGTAGAAGAAGGAAGAGAACTTCCTGTAGATGTAAGAAATAATGCTATTTTCCATGCAGGACCAATTATCCGTCCTTTAGAAAATGATAAGTTTGAGATGGTATCCGTAGGACCAACAACCAGTATGCGTATGGAAAAATTTGAATATGAATTCGTGAAAGAAACTGGTGTACGTGTGATCATCGGAAAAGGTGGTATGAAAGAAAATACAGAACGTGCCTGCAAAGACTTTGGAGCAATCCACTGTGTATTCCCAGCAGGAAACGCTGTAGTAGCCGCAACAGAAGTAGAAGAAATCGTAAGAGCAGAATGGCGTGATCTTGGAATGCCAGAAACCTTATGGAACTGCCGCGTAAAAGAATTTGGCCCTTTAATCGTATCCATCGATCCAGAAGGAAACAACTTCTTTGAGCAGCAGAAAGTAGAATATAACAAACGTAAAGATGAACAGATTGAGAAAATCTCCGCACAGGTAGGATTCATTAAATAAATTCAATAAACTATCAACAAACCAGAATATATTTGGAAAATTATTACTGTGATATGAACACCTCGATTTATAATATATTTACAGAAAACATTTTTCAGATACATTTTAATGAATTATAGGATATTGTGCAAAGAATCCGAAATCTGGAAATTTGAATATATGTCGGCAGGCAGGCCCAAACCTGCCGGCATATAAAGATGATACAAGATAATCAAGATTTACAATCAAATAACAAAAAAATAACTAATTCCAAATAACGAAAAAACCACAAGTAAAATTCCCCTAAGTTAGAAATTAAATATTATAAAAAGCCCCTTTGGAGATAATATAATAATTACTCCAGAGAGGCTTTTTTATTTTAATTAAAGCATTTTTCAAATATGTTTTAGTACTTATTGAGATTATGATAGGCTTTTTATAAAATCTTTATAAAAAATCAAGAGCGACAATACCTTATGGATATATCACTCCTTACAAAGACGGCCGAACCGCTTTCAATTCTAATACTATTATATAAAACACGCAGAATTTGTTTTAAATACTACCTATAGAAAAAATCTAAAATTTAATAGAATTTTCCTATAGATTTATTTTGTTCCATTTACTTGTTGTAGCTTTTTTCCTGTGGTATAATAACTTAGCTGTTTAATGTGTGAAAGTTAGTGAAAACACATCGTACAGTCCGAAACTGATAAACTAGACGAAAGAAGGAGAGCAGCAACATGACTCGTTTAGAAAAGTTAAGAAAGAGACTGGGTCAGTGTGACGAGATACTTTTAGATGCCATACTGATGAGACATCATATTATTAAAGATATTATGGCTTACAAAGAAGAGAATGGCCTTAATATTCTTGACCCGGAACAGGAAGAGAGACAGAAAGAATGGCTCGACGGTCGTTTAGAGAACGAGAGCAATGCAAGTGAAGTATGGGATATTTTCCATGCGATCGGTAAAGCAGGTAAGCAGATGCAGGCAAGAAAGCTTTTTGATTACAATATTGTGCTTATTGGATTTATGGGTGCCGGAAAGACAAGTATTTCCGAATATTTAAAAACATTGTTTGCAATGGACGTTATTGAGATGGATCAGATTATCGCAGAGAGAGAAGGAATGAGTATTCCGGATATCTTTGAGGTTCATGGTGAGCAGTACTTCCGTGATTTAGAGACCAATCTTCTTATCGAGATGCAGGAAAGAAAGAATGTTGTCATCTCCTGTGGCGGAGGAACTCCACTTCGTGAATGTAACGTTGTTGAGATGAAGAAAAACGGACGAGTTGTATTACTTACCGCTTCACCGGAAACGATTTTCGACAGAGTAAAGGACAGTCATGACCGTCCAGTTATCGAGAACAATAAGAATGTTCCGTTCATCGCTGACCTGATGGAAAAGAGACGTGCAAAATACGAGGCAGCAGCTGATATCGTTATTAATACAGATGGCAAGAGCATTATCGAAGTATGCGAAGAACTTGTTCAGAAGTTATTAGCAATGGATGAGAATGATAAATAAGAATGATAAATAATCACATAATAAATATTTAAAGAAAGAGAAAGAAGGTATATATCATGGCAAAAGTTGACATTAATACAAAGATGATTACTTTACTTGGTGACCCATTAAAGCAGTCATTTGCAGCACAGATGCAGAATTGCGGTTATGAAGCAGCAGGCTTAAATATGATTTATTTCTACACAGAGGTAAATAATGAACATCTTGCAGACGTAGTTAACGGTATCCGTTACATGAACTTTGCAGGTTTTGCAGTAACAAAGCCAAATAAAGTAAAGGTTCTTGAGTACCTTGATGAGTTAGATCCATTATGCGAGAAAATGGGAGCCAGCAACACAGTTGTAAAAACTCCGGAAGGTAAATTAGTTGGATATAATACAGACGGAATCGGTTTCATCAGATCCATGGAAAGAGATGGAAATGTTAAGATTGATGAGAACACTTACTTCTGTATCGGTAGTGGTGGAGCAGGTCGTGCTATGTGTTCAGCACTTGCTTACTACGGCGCAAAGAAAATCTACATCACAGATGTATTTGAAGAATCCAGTAAGGCTTTAGTAGAAGATATCAATAAGAACTTTGCACCAGTAGCAGAATTCTGCCCGGCAGGTGATTTTTCTAAAGTAAAAGAAGCTACAGTAGTATTAAATGCCAGCGGAATTGGAATGGGAAGTCATATCGGAGAAAACCCACTTCCAAAAGAATTTATCAGCAAGGACCAGTTCTATTTTGATGCTTGCTACAACCCGGCAAAAACTCAGTTCTTATTAGATGCTGAAGAAGCTGGAGCAACTATCTTAAACGGTCTTGGAATGTCTCTCTACCAGGGAGCTGCCCAGATTGAATATTGGACAGGTCAGGAACCTCCAATCGAAGCAATGCGCCAGAAATTATTAGACATTATTTCTGAGAAATAATTTGAGAAAGGATTTTGTTATGAACCCTGTAGTAGTAAGAAATGTAGCAATTGGAGAAGGAATCCCTAAAATTTGTGTACCTATCGTTGGAAAAACAAGAGAAGAAATCTTAGACGCTGCAAAGAAGATCCTTCCAATCGGAGCAGATGTTGTAGAGTGGCGTGTAGACTGGTACGAAGATATTTTTGATTTTGAAAAAGTAGAAGAAACAGCAAAACAGTTAAGAGAAGTTCTTGGCGAAATGCCAATCCTTTTCACATTCCGTACTTCTAAAGAAGGTGGAGAAAAGGCAATCGACACACCGGTTTATGTAGAATTAAACCAGAAGATCAGTGCAACAGGATATGTTGACCTTGTAGATATGGAAGCATTTACCGGCGATGATGCTGTAAAAGCTGTTGTAGAAGAAGCACACAAACATGGAGTAAAAGTAGTAGCATCCAACCATGACTTCGACAAGACACCAGCAAAATCTGATATTATCTACAGACTCCGCAAAATGCAGGAGCTTGGAGCAGATATCCCTAAAATTGCTGTAATGCCTCAGAACAAAAAGGACGTACTCACCCTTCTTGCAGCAACAGAAGAGATGGTAGACAATTATGCTGACCGTCCGATCATCACAATGTCCATGGCCGCAACAGGTGTAATCAGTCGTGTGTGCGGTGAAGTATTTGGATCTGCACTTACATTCGGTGCCGTAGGAAAAGCTTCCGCACCGGGACAGATGGGTGCCGGCGAGTTAAAAGAAATGCTCACAACATTACATGAATCATTATAAATACTAATTTGCTGGACTAAAGAGACGAAAAGCAGAAATTTGATATAAAAGAAAATGTGAAGATAGTCACTTCGTAGAAAATGCCTGACCGGCATTTTTACTAGCTCCGACATCACATTTTCTTTTATATCAAATTTCTGCTTTTCTGTTTTTTGGCTCCAGAAGGAAATTAGTATTTGGATTTGAGGAAGAATAAGGGGATTGCCCAGAAGGCTATGGTTTTCATTAGAATGAACATCGCCCAAAGAAGACACTTTCTTATTTGGTTGTATAAAAATTACAGTTACCTACTCTTACCTTATGAAAAATTTTTCTCTGGTTAACTCTCATAATCTTCTGGAGAATCCCCTTCTCTTTCCAACAGAAATCACTAATTTGCTATTTGTTATCAAAACCAGACAGCCGCTGAAACAAAATTTCCTGCTGAATTGTAAGGAAAATATGGTAAAGAAAAAAGAATGTTTATAAGTATTGCATTTTGTGACTTTGCGCTATGGAATTCTGACCATAGGAACTTGGGGCTCGTTTTTCCCAAGTTCCTGTTTTTCTGGGCAGAATGGAGTGCTTAGCGCAACGGAACAAAATCAAACTTATAAACATTCTTTTTTCTTTAGAAGACTCCATACAATTCAGCTCAATATCTTCTACTAAAGCGGCGTCTGTGTCCCCGGCAAATTTGTATTGTCCGTAAATCTTTGTAAATCAGCTATTTGACATTACATAGTACCTAAGATAATATAGTATCAACAAGGAGGCAAAAATAAATGAATGCACAGTTTAAGAAAGGGGTTCTGGAACTGATTGTTCTTGCAGCGGTAGAACAAAAGGATATGTACGGATATGAGCTGGTTGCAGAAGTTTCTAAAGTAGTGAATGTAAAGGAAGGAACCATTTATCCTATTTTAAAACGACTGACCAATGAGCATTATTTTGAGACATATTTAAGAGAATCAACGGAAGGCCCACCAAGGAAGTATTATCATTTGACTGCTGCGGGGATTCTTCATTTAAGAGAATTAGAAAAGGAATGGGAAGAATTTTCCCAGAATGTGAATCGATTTTTAAAGGAGAGATAGTGGATGTTAAAGAAGGAGTTTTTAAAAGAGCTGGAAGACCGGCTTCAGATGCTTAATGAAAAAGAGCGGAAAGATATGATAGAAGAGTATTCACAACATATCAGTATGCGTATGGAAAGTGGAATGAAGGAGGAAGAGGCAATCGATGATTTCGGGAATATTGATGATTTGATTGCAGAGATTCTTGATGCTTATCATTTAGATCCGGAATATGAAGTAAAGAACAAAGGAAGGAATGGGAAGACGGGAGTTGCAGATTTACTGCCAAAAGATTTTTTTGAGAAAAGAAAGAAGAAAAGTAAAGAACGTGATCTTAAAAAGAATAAAAGAGTAGAGACTATGGAACGATTTAAGAAAAATCGAGGAGAAACAATAGAAAATATAGCAGATAAAGCAAGGAAAACGAGTGGCAGTGCTATTTCATGGAGCTGGGATAAGGCAAAGAAGATTTTCTTGATTTTTGTAAAAGTGGTATTAATTTGTCTGGTAGTCCCGGCAGCCTTTTTTGATGTGGCGGGATTAGTTGGTCTGGGAACCTTAAGTGTTATGGCATTTCAGGGCTATCCGGTTATCGGATGTGTTATCGTTGCGCTGGGAGCTGTTCTTAGTATGACAGCATATATTCTTTTTTTATTTAGCTACATATTGAAAGGGAAAGGTGTAAATGTATGAGTTATAGAAAAGTTTTGGTAGGAATTTTTATGGCGGGATTTCTTTGCTGCGGAATCGGAGCAGGAGTAATGTTTCAGGAATATTCTTCCTTTCAATATATGGGAGAAAAAAGAATTGGAAGTAATAAAATAGCGGAAAAAACATTCATGGAGAATTTATATACAGACAAAACGAAGAAGATAAATACGTCATTTACAACATACAATAATGAAAATGGTGATATAGAGGTAAAAACATCAAAGTCTATTCCTAAAGATAAGATTCAGATCAAGGTACGCTATGATTCAGATAATGTAAAGTCTATACATATCGATAAAAACCTGTACTGTGATGATGAGTATACATCAGACGATATATATATGGATGATGACGAATATGATGAAAGTGATGTAGACAATGTAGATAATGATACACAGGCAAATGAAAATATGGCACTATCGGATAAAAAGAACCTGACAAATCAGGAATTTTTCATTAGTGCAGTGGGGCGTATGTCGGATGTAGAATATTTTCTTAGCTATAAAGATGAGATTTTAAAAAATATCAAAGAAAGAAAAATTTATAACTACGTTTATCCACAAATAATTTCAGTAGAAATTACAGTGAATCCAGAAAATAAAAACTTAATGAACATATAACTTTTGATTTGTAGATTTGGTGTAGACGAAAAAAGAAACAATACCATATCCCATCTGCTCTGTAGTCGCTGTGTTTAAAATGCTCATCCGCATCTTAAACACGCTCCGAAGCCGCATCTGGGATATGGTATGGTTTCTTTTTTCTGACTATCTAAATCCACAGTTGGTAGGAATGGGGCTTAAATACGAATTTGAGGAACTAAAGAAACGAAAACCCAAAATTTAATAGAAAAGAAAATGTGAAGATAGTCGCTTCGCAGAAAATGCCTGCTCGGCATTTTTACTCGCTCCGACATCACATTTTCTTTTCTATTAAATTTCTGGTTTTCTGTCCTTTGGCTCCAGATGGAAATTAATATTTAAAGCTTGGATGGGAATAAGGGGATTATCGAGAAGGCTATGATTTCCCTTCTGGAGAATCCCATTTGACATAGAAATTGTAGACTTCTGGACAACTTCCCTTTGTTTTTAACTGATTTGTGGAATGAGGTTAGGCAGCCGCTACAATAGAACTTCCGGCCGAATTGTAAGAAAACTAGGGTAAAGAAAAGAGAATTTTTACAAATAATGTATTTTGTGACTTTGCGCTGTGGAATTTTGACTCTGAAAACTCCGGACTCGTTTTTCCGAAGTTTTCGTTTTTTGAGGCAAAATGGAGTGTCTAGCGCAACGGAACAAAATCAAATTTATAAAAATTCTCTTTTCTTAGAAGGCGAAATACAATTCGGTAAGAAATTTTTTCCTTTTGGAGATTCTTATTCAAATGAAAATTATAGACTTCTGGGCAATCCCCTTGTTTTTTTATTGATTTGTGGAATGAGATTAGACAGCCGCTATAATAGAACTTCCGGCTGAATTGTAAGAAAATTAGGGTAGAGAAAAGAGAATTTTTATAAATAATGTATTTTGTGACTTTGTGCTGTGGAATTTTGACTCTAAAAACTTCGGACTCGTTTTTCCGAAGTTTTTGTTTTTTGAGGCAAAATGGAGCGTTTAGAGCAACGGAACAAAATCAAATTTATAAAAATTCTCTTTTCTTTAGAAACTTCAATGCAATTCAGTTAAGTAATTTTCTTTAGCGGCGTCTATCTCAACCCCTGCAAATCAGAAGATATCATCCAAAGCGATATTCTTTATTTAGATTACTTTGTTCGATGACATATTTTTTAAATTCTTCAATCAATGGTGGATGGTATACGTCTTTCAGGATTGCCATATAAAAATAGCGCTTATAAGAAGGCTGCGTCAATTTGAGTACTTTTACATCGACATAGTTAAGGCCATCAAACTTAGGAGCAATCATGATGCCAAATCCTTTAGAGACAAAGCCGGCACCGACAAGATCCTCTTCAATCTCGCAGAGAATATCCGGATAGGCATTGATGCTTTTGAATAAGTCATCAATAATGTGGCGTAATCCACTTTTGTGGCGGAAGATAATCTGTGGATAATCAAGAGTTTCCTTTAAGCTTACACTGTCTTTGACGGCAAGTGGATGATCTTTTGGAACGATGACAACGAGTTCCTGAGTTGCGATAGGGATAAATTCGACCATTGGACTATTATTTAATTTAGAACAAAAAACCATATCGTATTCTCTGTCTATAAGACTGCGGACCAGATCGACAGAGAGACCATGTTCACAACTGAAATTAAACCAGATATTTTTATCTGGGTGAAGATCAAGAAAGTTTTTTACGGTAGTTGGAACATAGTCTGTTCCGAGTGTACGGAGAAAGCCGATATTAATTTCTCCTTCACCGTTTGCCACTAATTTGATGTCTCTTACTGCGTTATCTAAGCTTGCGAGAATTTCCTTTACATTAGAATAAAATGCCTTACCGTATTTTGTCAGTACAATGTTACGTCCACGCTTTTCAAAGAGCTGTATGCCCAGTTCGCTCTCCAATGTAGAAATAGCGTAGCTTAAGCTTGGCTGTGTGATAGAAAGAATTTCAGCGGCCTTGCTGTAATGTTCTGTTCTGGCAAGTGTTTCAAAATAACGTAAGTGAAATAAGTTCATTGAAAAACCCCCTTTAATAAAAAGTATTGTTTAAAAATCTTAGTATTATACAACCCAATCATAGCTTATTGTTGCCATAAATTTTTTAGAAATCTACCTTAAAAATTCCTACGTTTTACCTTAACATAAATGATAAAAAAAATCTATGAATTTACGAATATTCTCGATTGGTTTTATTGAATAAAACGAGTTATAATCTAAGTAACTTAAAAAGTTAAAAAAATAACAAGTAAAATTTTAAAGCAAAATTATATTTTTTCAAATGAGAAGGAGGACATATCATGTCAAAAGAATTTCCTATTACCGTTAGTTCATGGACACTTGGAGACCAGTGCAAATTTGAGGAGCGTGTAAAAGCAGCTAAGGAAGCAGGATACGATGGAATCGGTCTTCGTGCTGAAACTTATGTAGATGCATTAAATGAAGGACTTCATGACGAAGACATCCTTGCAATTCTTGAAAAATATGATATGAAGGTTACTGAAGTAGAATACATCGTACAGTGGGCTGAGGATGCTCGTTCTTATGAGCAGAAATACAAAGAGCAGATGTGCTTCCATATGTGTGAACTCTTCAACGTAGGTCACATCAACTGTGGATTAATGGAAGATTACTCTGTAGAACATACAGCTCAGAAATTAAAAGAGTTATGTCAGAGAGCAGGCAAATTAGTGATCGGTGTTGAGCCAATGCCATACAGCGGAATCCCTAACATGGAAAAAGGATGGGCTGTTGTAAAAGGTTCTGGATGTGACAATGCGAAGTTAATCATGGATACATGGCACTGGGTAAGAGCAAACCAGCCAATCGATCTTGATGTAATTAAAGATATCCCAGCAGATAAGATCGTTTCTATTCAGATCAACGACGTTTGGGATCGTCCATACGCTAAGAGCATCTTAAGAGATGAGTCTATGCATGATCGTCTCGCTCCTGGAACAGGAATCGGATGTACAGCAGACTTCGTTAAGATGGTACGTGAAAAAGGTATTGAGCCAAAAGCAATCGGTGTTGAAGTAATCAGTGATGCTATCCTTGCTAAAGGTGTTGCAGAAGCTGCAAAACATACATTTGATAATACAAAGAAAGTTCTTGAGCAGGTTTGGCCAGAAGTACTTTAATCTTCAATTATTTACTTGAATTATATAATTAACTTGTCAAAAGCTAAAATGAAATAATAGACCGCAGTCCGCAGGTTAGAGGCTGCGGCGCGGTCATGTGAATAATTAGGAAGGGGTAAATTATGAAGTTTGAAAATATGTTTTCACCAATTCAGATTGGACCTATGGAAGTAAAGAACCGTTTTGTAGTACCTCCAATGGGTAACAACTTTGCAAACACAGACGGAACAATGAGTGATCAGTCTGTTGCTTACTACGGCGCACGTGCAAAGGGTGGATTTGGTTTAATTACACTTGAGGCTACGGTTGTTCATAAAGGAGCAAAGGGTGGTCCTAGAAAACCTTGTTTATATGATGATGCATCAATTCCTAGCTTCAAGAAAGTAATTGATGCCTGCCATGCAGAAGGAGCTAAAGTTTCCATTCAGTTACAGAATGCCGGACCAGAAGGTAACGCAAAGAACGCTGGCGCACCAATCCAGGCAGCTACAGCAGTATCATCAGCAGATGGAAGAGATATTCCGGAAGAAGTTACAACAGAACAGGTTTATGAATTAGCAAGAGGATATGGAGAAGCTGCAAGAAGAGCAATGGAAGCTGGTGCAGATGCTGTAGAAATTCATATGGCACATGGTTACCTTGTAAATTCTTTCATGTCTCCAAGAACAAATAAACGTGTCGATGAGTTTGGTGGTTCTTTCGAGAACAGAATGCGTTTCTCAACCCTCATCATTGATGAAGTTAAAAAAGCAACACAGGGAAAAATCGCTGTACTCGCCCGTATCAACAGTACAGAGGATATGTTCGGTGGACTTGACAACCATGATATGTGTGCAATCGCAACTTATTTAGAGTCTTGCGGATTAGATGCACTTCATGTATCTCGTGCTGTTCATTTAAAAGATGAATATATGTGGGCTCCTACAGGTATTCATGGTGGATTCTCCGCGGAATATGTAGCAAATATCAAGAAATGTGTATCTATTCCTGTTATCACAGTTGGTCGTTACACAGAGCCACAGTTCGCTGAGGTAATGGTTCGTACTGGTACAGCAGATTTAGTTGCATTTGGACGTCAGTCTCTTGCAGATCCTGCTATGCCTAAAAAAGCATTGGAAGACAGATTAGAAGACATGACACCATGTATCGCTTGTTTACAGGGTTGTGTTGCAAATATGTATGCTGGAAAGCCAATCTGCTGTTTAACAAACCCAGTTCTTGGTCGTGAGAGCGAAGGAATGAAAGAAGCAGAAACGAAGAAGAAAATTTATGTAATTGGTGGCGGCCCTGCTGGTATGTGTGCAGCATTTACTGCAGCAAGAAGAGGACATGACGTTACATTATTTGAAGCAAGCGACGTACTCGGTGGAAATATGAGACTTGCTGCTTACCCACCTGGAAAAGGTGATATCACAAACATGATCAGAAGTTACATTACAAAATGTGAAAAATCTGGTGTAAAGATTGTTCTTAATACAGAAGTAACAGCAGATCTTATTAAGAAAGATGCTCCAGATGCAGTGATCGTAGCAACTGGTTCTGAAACACTTGTACTTCCATTCATCAAAGGTATCACAGCTCCTGAAATCGTTCATGGAGGAGACTGCTTATCCGGTAAACGTCCGGTAGGACATAAAGTACTTGTTGTAGGTGGCGGTATGGTAGGTGCTGAAACAGCAGAGTTCCTTGCGGAAAAAGGACATGATGTTTCTATCATCGAGATGAGAGATGCTATCGGACCAGATGTAATCCACGAACATAGAGTATTCCTTATGGAAGGTCTTAAAGAGTATGATGTTCATCAGTATGTAAATGCAGCGGTATCTGAGATTTATCCTGATGGCGTAAGCTACAAGAATGCAGCCGATAAATCCGATGAGACAGTATATGAATTAAGAGGATTTGACACTGTTGTTCTTTCAATGGGATATGTTTCTAAATATACACATCGTGAAGGTCAGGAAGTTGTTTATGATTTCGTTGACGAATTAAAAGCTATCTGCCCAGAAGTACATGTAGTTGGTGATGCAATCAGAGCTCGTCGTGCTTTAGACGCAACAAAAGAAGCTTATGATGTTGCATTAAATATCTAATCCTAAGATATAACAGGCAATAATGGAGGGAATAACAAATGGAAAGACGTATTAACGGTCACACAGGACTTTTAGCACTGTTTGGAACACCTGTAGGACATTCAGGATCACCTGCAATGTATAACTTCAGTTTCCAGCATGATGGACTTGACTATGCATATATGGCATTTGATGTAAATGTAGAACAGATGCCTGCTGTATTTGACAGCATCCGTTTATTCAACATGCGTGGTGGTAACTTTACAATGCCATGTAAAAACATTGCAGCAGAGTTAGTTGATAAATTATCTCCTGCAGCAGAGATCATTGGAGCATGTAACGTATTTGTTAACGATGCCGGAGTAATCACAGGACATATCACAGACGGTGTTGGTTTCGTAAAGAACCTTGAAGTAAATGGTGTAGACGTTAAGGGTAAGAAAACAGTTGTTCTTGGAGCTGGCGGAGCGGCTACAGCAATTCAGGTACAGCTTGCATTAGACGGAGCTTCTGAAGTAG
This sequence comes from Anaerobutyricum soehngenii, assembly GCF_009697165.1. NCBI lineage: Bacteria > Bacillati > Bacillota > Clostridia > Lachnospirales > Lachnospiraceae > Anaerobutyricum > Anaerobutyricum soehngenii. The sequence continues at coordinate 170,060 of NZ_VULP01000001.1, forward strand.
CAATCTTCAACATTGATGATGAATTCTATAGCAGAGCAGAGTCTACTAAAGAAAAGCTTGCAGCACGCTGTCCTGAATGTAAAGTAACAGTGGAGCATCTTGAAGACAAAGAAGCTCTTGCAGCAGCGGTAAACAATGCAGATATCGTAATCAATGCTACAATCATGGGAATGAAACCTCATGAAGACGTAACATTAATCGATAAATCTTTATTCCGCAAAGACTTAGTTGTTGCTGATACAGTTTACAATCCTGAAAAAACAAAGATGATTCTTGAAGCGGAAGAAGTTGGATGTCAGGCAATCGGCGGAAAAGGAATGCTTTTATATCAGGGTGTTGTTAACTACAGTCTGTTTACAGGAAAAGATTTCCCAATCGAGGAATATCAGAAATTCCAGGCAGAACAGGGAAAATAATTTAAAATTAAATCATCAGTTGTCATTCACTGTTTGGATACAGTGAATGACTGACGATGAGTTAATATAGCAGCATTTTAAAATTACATTTAAATTTAGAGGAGAAAATGTATGAAAGCGAAAAAATATATCTGGTCAATGATCTGTGTGTACATGGCTTATTTGACACATGGTATGCAGGCACTTATTTTTTCACAGAATCAGGTAAACTTTGCAACAAAATGGGGATTTGATATGTCTAATCCGGAATCTGCAGCGTACGCAGCAGGTGTTGCAGCCGTTTCTACAGCAATCGCATGGACTGGATTTGGTAAATTCATTTCTGTATGGATTGGTGGAGAGATTTCTGACCGTGTCGGCCGTAAGAAGTTAATGATTGGTGGAGCAATTCTTTATATCATCTGCTTCGCAACAATGTTTGTAACGAACAATGCAACTGTAGCTGCAATCATGGGCTTATTAGGTGGTATTGCTACATCTGGTTTCTGGGATGCATCCGGATATCCAGCAGTACAGGAAGCATATCCTGCAGCACCAGGTTCCGCATTAATTATGATTAAGTTCTTCGTAGCGTTATCAAGTATCTTCTACCCACTGATCTGCGTACAGACAGCAGCAGCAGGTAACTGGAAGATTAACATTGTAATTCCTTTAGTATTATCTTGTGTTGTATTGGTATTTGCATGTATCGCAAGATTCGTTTATGATGATGAAAAAGCAGCAAACGCTGGCGCAGGAAGCGACAAGAGAGCTGACCAGGCTGAAATCGATGCAGCAAAAGCAAGACAGCTTGTTGCACCTGGAAAGTTTACAGCATTCCTCACATATTTCTATGCATTCTTAGTAATGGCAGTTATGTATGGTGCTCAGCAGTATACAAAAGCGTTCGGTCTTGCATACTGTGGACTTAGCGAAATGCAGGCAGCATCTATGACAACAATGTATCAGGTTGGTTCTATCGTTGCCGTAGCATTCTGGGCTGTAATGATGAGTAAATTAAAATGGCATCCGTTAAAAGTATTGATCGTTGACGCGGTTATCACAGCAGGCTCCCTTTTAGCAGTACTTTTAGTACATCAGGTAGCAATCGTTTATATCGCAATCTTAATTCTTGGATTTGGTTGTGCCGGTGGTGCTTTACAGACAGGTCTTTCTGTATTACAGGAATTCGTACCTGGACCAAAAGGACGTAACACAGGTATCTACTATACATTTATGGGCGCTGCTTCTTATCTTATGCCTGTAATTGTAGCAAAATTAACAGTCATTTCCGGCGAAAGTAAAGCAGTATACACATTAATGACTCTCATGTTTATCTTAGCAGTAGTTCAGGTAGTAGCAACACTGTACCTCATCTTAAGATACAAGAAGGTATTTGGAACTACTCCATTAGCAAAAGCGGAATAAAGTTTAAGATAAATAGCGATTTTAAAGTAATTATTTTAAATCCTTGTGAAGTTGTTTTAAATAGTTATGGGAATTTAGATGATTACAACTAAAAGCAAATGGTAATTAGCCTGTATATAGTTTATACTATATACAGGCTCACCATGTTTTTAGCTGTTTATTTTTTTAATATCATTAGTTAAAAAATAAACAAAAACCTATTAAAACCTGCAAATTCATAGAATGTATCTATAAATACTAACCGATGCACAAAAGGGGAGTCCAATCTTTGTCTGAGATAAACGCTCCGCGAGGATGCGCAGTGATTCTGTAAAGAATATGTCAGCTTACGCTGACCAGAATCACGCGCCAAGTCTCGCGGCGGCTCGACTTGAATTGTAAGTATTTTAGAAGATATCTATGGTAAGTCTGTTGTAGTAATACACTGCTGTTTTAATTTTATTTTCTGAAAAACAGATGTAGACCGAAATAGATTGAAACAAAGGATATTTTTGTTTTTTGGTGTGTTAGTACACAAGTATTAGAAGAGGAGATATTTTTATGAAGGTATTAAAGTGGCTGGATAATAATTTGGAACAGGCCATACTCCTGATTTTATTGTGTGGAATGACAATCGTTATGGGAGGGCAGATTATTGCCAGATATGCTTTTTCAGCTTCCCTGTCCTGGTCTGAGGAGATCACCAGATATATGTTTATTATTTCTGGTTTTACCAGTGCCAGTTATTGTATCAAGAACGGTTTATCCGTTAAGATTGACCAGTTAGTAGGTATGCTTCCGGGCAAAGGAGTTCATTATATGCGACTGGTAAGTTATCTTATACAGTTACTCTTTTTTGCTTATCTGGTTCCTTTTGCATGGAAATATGTAAAAGCAGGAATGGCAAGTGGACAGTTAAGTCCAGCTTGTGGAATTCCAATGTATCTGATTCAGTCATTCACAGTAATCAGTTTTGTTTTATGCTGTATCCGTCTGATTCAGAAGTTTATACAGCGAGTTGAGATCATTACAGGAAAAAGAGAAGCGGAGGAGAAATAAAGAATGTCACCATTAGTAGTATTTATATTATTCTTTGTATGTTTATTAATAGCGATTCCAATCTCTGTATCCCTTGGTTTGGTTGCAGTATTACCGGGAGTATTTGATCCGTCTTTTACAGCAAGTGCTTCCTACGTTATCCGTTCTATGTTTGGTGGAATCGACAGTTTCCCACTCCTTGCAGTACCGATGTTTATTTTATCCGGTATTATTATGGCAAGAGGTGGAATTTCTAAGAGGTTATTTGATCTCTTTTCATATTTCATTGGAAAACGTACAGCAGGTCTGCCATGTGCAGCAGTAATAACCTGTCTGTTTTATGGAGCAATCTCTGGTTCGGGAATTGCCACAGTTGCCGCAGTTGGAAGTATGACAATCCCTCTGTTAGTAGAGCTTGGCTACGATAAAAAGTTCTGTACTGCCTTAGTTGCAGTTGCAGGAAGTCTTGGTGTTATTATTCCACCAAGTATTCCATTTATTATGTATGGTATGGCATCAGGAGCATCTGTAAGTGATATTTTCCTTGCAGGAATTGTTCCGGGAGTTCTTATCGGACTTCTTTTAATGGTATATGCCGTATTTTATTGTAAGAAACATGGAGAAGATAAAGAAAAGATTAATGCAAAGATCGATGATCTTCATGCACAGGGATTATGGAAAGTATTTAAGAGCAGTTTCTTTGCAGTGCTGTCTCCAGTCATCATCCTTGGATGTATTTACTCAGGTGTTGCCTCGCCTACAGAAGCAGCCGTTATCTCTGTATTCTACTCACTGATCGTCAGTATTTTCATTTATAAATCACTTCCGATTAAGAAAGTTTACGATGTATTTGTAGAAGCAGTAAGAACATATGCACCGATCTTATTTATTTTAGCAGCATCCATAGCATTTTCCAGAGTACTTACACTGATGCAGGTTCCACAGCTTATCAGTGGATGGATTCTTGCTCATTTTACAAGTAAGGTTGTTGTATTGATCGTAATCAACCTTGTATTATTACTTGTAGGTATGGTTATGGATACTACTCCTGCCATCCTCATCCTTACACCAATCCTTCTTCCGATTGTAGAGGGCTTTGGAATGGATCCCATTCATTTTGGTATCATGATGGTTGTAAACTTAGCGATTGGTTTTGTTACACCACCAATCGGTGTAAACCTTTTCGTAGCAAGCTCTCTTACCGATATTCCGGTTGTAGATATCGCAAAAAGAGCAATGCCACTCATTGGTTTCTTCTTAATCGCATTGTTACTTATTACATTTATTCCACAGATCAGTCTGTGTCTGCTTTAGATTAGGAAAGGAGAATCAAAATGAAAGGAAAATTTACAAGCGTTATCCTTGCAGTTGTTCTTGTCGCTATTACTGCTGGAACCATATTCTTTGGATATTCTAAGGCAAGTGGTAAGATAACAAAGTCAGGTGCAGAAGAAGAACAGAGATACGCATGGCCACTTGCAACCTGTAGTACAGAAGATACAATCACACACATCTTCGCAACACAGTTTGCAAAAGAAGTAGAGAAATTAAGTGATGGCAAGATGAAGATTAATGTATATCCACAGAGTACATTAGGTGGTGACCGAGAACTTATGGAGAGCTGTAAAGACGGAGATATCCCATTCGTTGTACAGTCTCCGGCACCACAGGTAAGCTTCATGCCGCAGCTTTGTGTATTTGATACACCATGTTTATTTGAAAATATTGATGATGCCCGAAAAGCAATCGATAATCCAGATTTCCAGAAAGAAATTCAGAAAATTTATAAAGGCGCAGGCTATGATCTACTTGGAATCGCAGACCAGTGTTTTCGTGTAATGACCAGCGCCAAACCATTTACAGGAATCGAAAGCTTCAAAGGTCAGAAAATCCGTACAATGGAGAACGCATACCATCTTCAGTTCTGGAAACAGATGGGAGCAAACCCTACACCAATGAGTTTCTCCGAAGTATACATCGGACTCCAGCAGGGAACGATCGATGCACAGGAAAATGCTTACGAAATTATCGTAAGTGCGAAGCTTTACGAACAGCAGAAATACCTGATCAGCACGAATGCAGTACCGGATTATACAACATTGATTGTCAGTGACGAATTCTACCAGGGACTGACAAAAGAACAGCAGAAGATTATCGATCAGGCTGCAAAAACAGCACAGGAAAAAGCTCGTGAATCTGCCGATGACCGTCGCGTACAGCGTCAGAAGGTTCTTGAAGACGAAGGTATGCAGATTGTAGATGTAGACCAGAAAACCTGGAAACAAATGCAGGAAAAATGCCAGCCAGTATACGATGCGATTCGTAAACAGGCAGGAGATAAACTTGTAGACCTGTATATGGGAAAATAGTAATTTGCTGGGGAAACAGACGCCGCTTTAGTAGAAGATATTGAGTTGAATTGTAGTAGTCTTCTAAAGAAAAGAAGAATGGTTATAAGTTTGATTTTGTTCCGTTGCACTAAGCATTCCATTCTGCCCAGAAAAACAGGAACTTGGGAAAAACGAGTCCCAAGTTCCTATGGTCAGAATTCCATAGCGCAAAGTCACAAAATGCAATACTTATAACCATTCTTTTTTCTTTACCATAGTTTCCTTACAATTCAGCAGGAAATTTTGTTTCAGCGGCTGTCTGTTTTTAATAGCAAATTAGTGATTTCTGTTGAAAAGAGAAGGGGATTCTCCAAAAGATTATGTGAGCTAACCAGAGAAAAATTCTCCATGAGGTAGGAGTAGTTAAATGTAATTTTTATACAATCAAGTAAGAAAGTATCTTCTTCTAGAGATGTTCATTCTAATGAAAACCATAGTCTTCTGGGCAATCCCCATTCTCACCAACTGTAGATTTGGATAGTCAGAAAAAAGAAATAATACCATATCCCAGATGCGGCTTCGGAGCGTGTTTAAGATGCGAATGAGCATTTTAAACACAGCGACTACAGAGCAGATGGGATATGGTATTATTTCTTTTTTCGTCTATACCAAATCTACAAATTCGTATTTTATATGGTATAATAAAATAATTAGACGGAGGAGGAAAGTTATGAAAAAACTATTTAGCAGGTGCAGTTGGCTTATAACTGTGCTGATATGTTTAGGTATTCTGTTTTCAGTAAAAACATTTGCTAAGGACAGTGCTGCTGATGATTCATTAAGTGGATCTTTAGGGAAGAATATTACATGGACGTTAGAAGGAAGTTCTGATTCTGGATATACTATTCGTATAAGTGGTAGTGGAGATACACCGGATTACGATTATACTAGTGATATTCCCTGGTATTCCCATATTAATGAGATCAAAAGTGTTATCGTTGAAGATGGGATTACAGGTTTAGGAAAATCATCTTTTTATAAAAGTACAAGTATCCAATCTGTTAAATTAGCAGATAGTGTTCGTTCGATTGGAGAAATGTGTTTTTTTCGGAATGGATCTTTGGAAAAAATTGAATTGGGGAACGGCCTGACATCTATTGGGGAAGCGGCTTTTTCAGTTAGTAACCTAAAAAAAGTTTCTTTACCTATAGGGATTACACATATTGAGTCAGATACATTTTATGGCTGTAAACAGCTTGAAAGTATTAATCTTGAACATGTAAAAAGCATTGGTAGGAGAGCTTTCTATTTTTGCTCTAATTTATCTGGTATTAATTTATCAGCAGATATTGAACAACTGGAGTATGCAGCTTTTCGTGGATGTAGTTCTATTGATAAGGTTAATATTGGAAGTAAACTGAGTGAATTAAGTGAACAGGTATTTGCTGAGTGTTCGTCTTTAAAAGAGATTTATATACCTGATAATATTACAGCGATTCAGAAAGCGGCTTTTTATGAGTGTACTGCTCTTGGGCAGGTAACTGGAGCTAAGAATGTAGAAGTGCTGGGAGAGATGGCTTTTAATGGTGCAAAATCTCTTGAAACGTATCCTTTCGGTGATAAAGTTCGGTTTATTGGAAACAGTGCATTTTCTGGTTGTTCATCTTTTAAGATTGATAAGATTCCTGACAGTGTAACATTTATGGGAACATGGGCCTTTGGCAGCACAGCAATCGAAACTATTGAGTTTGGCAGTGGATTGACATATATTAATTCTTATGCTTTCTCATATTGCTCAAACTTAACAAAAGTTACGTTTCCATCCAATATTGAGTCAATTAAAATATATGCCTTTTCTCATTGTCCCAAATTAAAAAATGTAATTTTTACAGAAGGTTTGAAAACAATTAATGAAGGAGCCTTTACAGGGTCTATTATTAAAGAAGCTGTAATTCCTAAGTCAGTATCTGCTATAGGCAGTAGAGCATTTCCGGATAGTACAAAGTTGACTTTACTCAACAACAAATTGACAAATATGGGAGAAAATACATATAAAGTAATTCATAAGGCGAAAGCCTCTTTTTACTATAATTATGATTATGCCTATGAAGTTCTTGAGTTGGTGAATAAGATTAGAAAAGAAAATAATCTTGAGCCGATGACTATGGATGTTGATTTGCTTGATAATGCCATGTATAGAGCTTCTGAACTTGCTCTGTATTTTAGTCATCAATCACCTATGGGATTTACAGCAATCGGTACAACAGAAAATTGTGCATTAGGTCAGAAAACTCCTCAGAAGGTTGTAGATGCTTGGATGTCGGATGAACACAAATATCCTATTCTCTCATCAGATTTTACTGCAATAGGCATTGGAGCTGTCGAATCAAACGGTCAGCTACACTGGACACAAGAATTTTTATCTAAGGTATCAGAAGAAGCGATGCAATCTTCTTATAAAAATGGGAATCAGATTAATACGATTAAATATACAACAGATATTGTAAACAATTTTTATCCTGAACAAGAATTGGTCAAGATTAAGGAAAAAGGAAATAGTTCTATCGTAAGTATCCTAAAGCGAGCGGTTCTATTGCCTGATTCCGTCCATTATGTATCTTCTGATGAAAAGGTATGTACAGTTTCCAAAGATGGTAAGCTTACTGGTAAGGAAGCGGGAAATGCAACAATTACAATTTATGCTGCAGATAGCGCTGATGAATATGCTCTGCAAACGACAGTCCAGGTGGAAGTACAACATAATTGGCAGTCGAAATATACAATTGATAAAGAACCTACTTGTACAGAGAATGGTAGCCAGAGTATTCATTGTGATGTTTGTAATACAATTAATCAAGATAGAGTAAGAGTAATCAAAGCAACTGGACATAAATGGTCTGATTGGGAAGTGACAAAAGAAGCAAGTGAGACAGAGGAAGGAAGCCGAAGAAGAGTCTGTGAGAATGATAAGACACACGTAGAGACAGAAGTAATCCCTGTTTTAGCTCATGTGCATAAGTTGATGAAGGTAGAAGCAAGGAAAGCAACATGTACAGAAGACGGAAATAAGGAATACTATGTATGTTCCAGTTGTAAGAAACTTTTTGCCGATGCTGACATTGGAAAAGAAATCAACAAAGAAGATACAGTAGTTAAGGCAACAGGTCATAAAGTAGTAAAAGATTCTGCTGTTCCAGCAACCACAACAACTACAGGTCTTTCGGAAGGCTCCCACTGTTCTGTATGTGGACAAATTATTGTTGCCCAGAAAGTGATTCCTAAAAAGGACGTCAAAGGAGATGTTAACGATTCGATTTCTGTAAATGATGTAGAAAAGAAAATTACAGCAAACAGAAATGATGGAGATATTGCGGGCTCAACATTTAAGATTCTTCAGTTAAGAGCTAAGAAGACAGGAAGAAATTATATCAATTTATCATGGACGAAGGTCAAAGGAGCTTCTGGTTATATTATCTATGGTAATAGATGTAATTCTGCTAGAAAAGTATATTCGCTTAAAAAAGTTGTGAGTACAACCAGAACATCTGCTAAGATTACAAAGTTGAATAAAGGTACTTACTACAAGTATACAGCTGTCGCTTATAAAACAACGACAGAAGGACAGAAAGTAATTGCATCTTCGAAGACTATTCATGTAGCAACGATAGGAGGTAAGGTTGGTAACTATAAGAAAGTGAAACTTAATAAGAAGAAAGTTAAACTGAAAAGTGGAAAGATCTTTAAGATAGAGGCAGAGCAGCTACCTGAAAAGAAGAAGCTGAAAGTAAAGAGACACCGAGGTATTTGTTTTGAATCATCGAATTCATCTATTGCTACTGTAAGTAGTTCTGGTAAAGTGAAAGCAAAAAAAAGGGAACTTGCGTAATATATATATATTCACAGAGCGGAACCTTTAATAAAATGACTGTTAGAGTTAAGTAACGATAATAACAGAAAGAAACTTTGTGATGGAGAAAAATAATGTTGAAGTGACAAATGAAGTTTCTGTGAACTGTAGTAAAAATATTGACAACAAAAAAGGTTTTTTATATAATAAACCCATCAAAATAGTAGGTTAAAACTGTTATGATAGAAAAAGTCTATTGTAACAGTTTTTTCTTCTTAAAAGAGTTTTGATTTTGCAGATTTTACTTTTGAACATGAAGAAAGCAAGCACTCAGAAAGACATTGTATTGCGATGTGCGGTAGGAGGTCTGGCTGGAATTGGTGATGGTTTGCAATCTTCGTTTTTATCCTTTTCTAGCAAGAAGACTCCGACCTCTAAGGTGGGAGATGAATTGCGTCTGCTACCTACTTGATAGAGCATCCTAATTATAGTATAGTATTTTTAGTCGGATAATAAAAAATTGAGATACAATAAATTGAGATATAATGTACATTTAGTATTCTTACTATACTAGCATCGTGTGCTTGTGGTCAAGTATCGCAGGCGGTTTTTCTAGGAAAAGGAAGTGTTGGAATGGCAAACAGAGCATATAAATTCAGAATGTATCCCAATGATGAACAGAAGATTTTGTTTGCTAAGACTTTTGGATGTGTCAGAATGGTGTATAATCATTGGCTTGATAGAAAGATCCGGCAGTATAAGGAGAACAAGACCAATGTAACATATACCATTTGTGCAAAAGAAATGGCTGCAATGAAGAAAACAGAAGAATACGGATTTTTAAAGGAAGCAGATAGTATTGCATTACAGCAATCGCTCAGACACCTTGATACGGCATTTCAGAACTTTTTCAAACAGCCGAAAACAGGTTTCCCAAGATTCAAATCAAAAAAGCGGAATAAAAACAGCTATTCCACAGTCTGCATCAATGGGAACATAACTTTGTCTAATGGATATTTGAAATTACCTAAGATTGGACAAGTCCGCTTAAAACAGCACAGGTCTGTTCCAAGTGAATACAGACTGAAATCTGTAACAGTAAGTCAGACCCCAAGTGAAAAATACTATGCAAGTATTCTTTTTGAGTATGAAGACCAAGTACAGGAAAAGGAGCTGCAAAAGTTTTTAGGTTTAGATTTTTCCATGCATGAATTATATCGTGACAGCAACGGTAAGGAGCCTGCCTATCCAAGGTATTACAGGAACGCAGAGAAAAAATTAGCGAGAGAACAACGTAAGCTTTCCAGAATGCAGAAAGGTTCAAACAATCGCAATAAGCAGAGGCTTAAGGTGGCAAAACTTCACGAAAAGGTTTCCAATCAACGAAAAGACTTTCTGCATAAGCAGTCAAGGCAGATAACCAATGCATATGATTGCGTATGTATAGAAGATTTGGATATGAAAGCAATGTCGCGGTTGCTAAATTTTGGGAAATCTGTTTCGGATAACGGCTGGGGAATGTTCACAACATTTTTGAAATACAAACTGGAGGAACAGGGGAAAAAGCTTGTGAAGGTGGGGAGATTTTTTGCAAGCAGCCAGACCTGTTCTGTTTGTGGTTATAAGAATGTTAAAACGAAAAATCTTGCGATAAGAGAGTGGGATTGTCCACAGTGTGGAACCCATCACGACAGAGATGTAAATGCGGCTATAAATATCAGAAATGAAGGAATGCGGATAGTAAATGTATGACCACAACATAATAACCTAATATAAACCGTGGGACACACGGGGATAGCTCGCTTATGCTTAGCACGGTAGTACTATCGAACGAGAACCAAACTTGCCGAGGATGGGAAGCCCCAACCTCTACAGGTGGGGGAGGATGTCACTACAGGGAAGTTTAAAGTTATTTGCAGGAATCATTATGATAATTATGGGAGTAAATATGCTTGGGATTTTCCAAGGGCTTAGAGGCTGTTTGAAAAATCATTCCAGTAAGCTACAAAAAATCAGTAAGATGCATAAAATACAGACTTCATTTCTCCATAAAAAAATATCAGGCGGAAGAAAAACACCATTTATCATAGGAGTATGTAATCCGTGACCGATTCTGGAAGAAGATAAAACAGAAACAGATAGCGAAATAAAAATATCCTACGACTTTTTAAAAGAGTCCTCGGATATTTTTGAAAACTGGAAAGTGAATTAGCTTCTGAGTTGTGAGAGATATTAATGTCAATATGAGTGTATCCATTGTTAGATTCCGATAAAGTAAAAAATTATATAGCAATCTGAAATAACATTACCATAAGAGGCATTGTAATAATAGCAAGCAGGGTAGTCACAACATTAATCGCACTGGCGTACTGTGAGTCATTTCCATAGACCTGACACATCTGTGTTACGGTAGAAGCAGATGGTGTGATAATTGCAAGAAAGACAATCAGCATAAGCTTATTTCCATTTGAAGAAAATGTGGAAAGCTGGCTGCATTTGATAAGAAAAAGTGCGATTACAGGGACGATGATTAAGCGTAAAAACGAAATGAAATATACTCGTTTATTTGCAAAAATCTGTTTGAGATCCATGCCGGCAAAAAGCATGCCGGTTACAATCATGCTTGCCGGTCCGATCATGGAGCCAACAGCACTTAACGTATTATTGATATTTGCTGGCAAATGAATTCTGGTTAAGAAAAGTATGATGCCAATTGCAATAGAGATCATATTAATATTTAATACAATCTTTCTCCAGTCATAAGTGGATTCCCGGCTGATAATCTTCTTGCAGTGCGTCCATATAAATACAAGCTGTACACTCATAAAAACACATCCATAAAGAACCCATTCTTTTCCTAAAATAAACGTCACGATTGGCACGATCAGATTACCGGAATTAGAGTAGTAAATGGAAGCAATTTCTACTTCATTTAAATGTAGAAACTTTCCTGAGACAGAGATAACAATAAGAAGAATAATTTGTGTCAGGACAGAAGCTGCCAAGGTGATTAATAATCCCTGTACAGTGTCTTTAGTATAATTCACTTGAAAAGCATTGATGATCACGCAAGGGATAATAAGATAAAGAACAATAACAGATAATATTTTACTATCCTCTGCTTTTAGAAGATTCGCTTTTACAATGATCAAACCCATAAAGATCATAATAAAAAGCTGGATAATCTGATTCATAAGAAGTAAACTGATGTGCATAAAATCATCTCCTGGTTAAATTTAAATATTATGTAGTGCACATACGGATGCAAAAAGAATATGTAGAATGCTTATTATTAGGAACAAATGTTTCGATACATTCATTGCCTGTCATAAGCCGTATTAATTATACAACAATTTTTATATTTTGTCTGTCTGAAAAAATATGATTTTTATATTTTTTTGTTATAATTATTATAATAAGTAAATTGTAAAACAGATATGGTATATTATAAGGAATATGTTATAGTATCAGTACAGAATTTTTTATTCTATAAAATTAAGGTTAGTTTATGGGAATCTGTCTTTGGCGGTTGGAGGAAGGTCAGAAGTTGTTTTTGGAGAGATTTGAGGGAACTTCAAAAGTCTACGATTTCTATTCAAACGGAAACATCCAGAAGAAATGTGTCAATCCTATAGACTTTAATTTCTCAAGAATTCATAACCTTCTGGAGAATTCCCATTCTCACCAATTGTGGATTTAGAGCAGTCAGAAAAAAGAAATAAGACCCTATCCCAGATGCGGCTTGGGAGCGTGTTTAAGATGCGGACGAGCATCTTAAATACAGCGACGACAGAGCAGATGGGATAGGGTCTTATTTCTTTTTTCGTCTATATTAAATCTACAAATTTTTACTTTTATTTTACAAAACTATGGTTTTGAACTTTACATGAGTCCCGTATCCTTTAGAGGAAGCTTGAGGGAAGCAAGCTTAAGAAAGAAAAAATAAAAGAAAGTAAGAAAGAAGGATTACAATCATGAAGAAATTTATCAGCTTCGCATTGATCGCAGCGATGGCAGTAACTACTCTTGTAGGATGTGGAAACAAAGGTGGTAATGCAGCAGGAGGAAGTTCCGATGCAGCAATTACTGTAATGTCAAGAGAAGATGGTTCAGGAACAAGAGGAGCTTTTATCGAACTGTTCGGTATTGAAGAAGAAGAGAACGGAGAGAAGGTAGATAAGACAACAGATGAGGCAAGTATTACAAACAGTACTTCCGTAATGATGTCTTCTGTAGCAAATGATGCGAATGCAATCGGTTACATTTCTCTTGGCTCTTTAAATGATACTGTAAAGGCTGTAAAGATTGATGGTGCAGAAGCTTCTGTAGATAATGTAAAGAATGGCAGCTACAAAGTAGTAAGACCTTTCAACATTGTATTAGGTAAAAAAGCAAGTGATGCAGCAAATGATTTCGTAAGTTATATCATGAGTGCAGAAGGACAGAAGATTGTACAGGATAACGGATACATTCCTGTTGATGAGGCAGCAGCTTCTTATAAAGCAACTGGTGCAAAAGGAAAAGTTGTTGTAGGTGGTTCTTCTTCTGTATCTCCTGTTATGGAAAAATTAGTAGAGGCTTACAGTAAAGCAAATAAAGACATTCAGGTAGAAGTACAGACAACAGATAGTACAACAGGTGTTTCTTCTACAGTAGAAGGTTCTTATGATATCGGTATGGCATCTAGAGATTTAAAAGATGATGAAACATCACAGGGTGTAGAAGGTAAGACAATCGCAAAAGATGGTATTGCAGTTATCGTAAACAATGACAATTCCGTAGATGAATTATCTACAGATCAGGTAAAATCTGTCTTCACTGGTGAGACAACATCATGGAGTGACGTTAGTAAATAAAGGAGAGAACAGACATGGCAAAATCTAAAGAAAAAATAATGGAAATCGTTTTTCTGCTCGCTGCCTGTGTCTCCATTCTCGCTGTAGCATTAATATGTGTATTCCTTTTTGCAAACGGAATACCTGCAATGAAGAAAATCGGCTTTGCCGATTTTCTTCTTGGTACAACCTGGAAGCCAGGAAATGATATTTATGGTATCTTCCCAATGATTCTTGGAAGTATTTATGTTACAGCAGGAGCGATTATCATCGGTGTTCCGATTGGATTACTTACCGCAGTTTTTCTGGCATGGTATTGTCCGGAAAAGATTTATAAGGTTGTAAAACCGGCAGTAGAGCTTTTGGCAGGTATTCCATCTGTAGTATATGGTTTCTTTGGTATGGTGATGATCGTGCCAACAATCCGTTATAACTTTGGTGGAACAGGAAGCAGTATTTTAGCCGCATCCATTCTGTTGGGAATTATGATTCTCCCGACAATCATTGGTGTATCTGAAAGTGCAATTCGTGCAGTACCGGGAAGTTATTATGAAGGTTCTCTGGCACTGGGGGCAACACATGAGAGAAGTATTTTCAGAGCTGTGTTACCGGCAGCAAAGTCAGGAATTTTTGCAGGAATCATTCTTGGTGTAGGTCGTGCGATTGGTGAGACGATGGCAGTTATCATGGTAGCTGGTAACCAGGCAAGAGTTCCAAGCGGTATTTTAAAAGGTGTTCGTACACTGACAGCAAATATCGTAATGGAGATGGGATATGCAGAAGGTCTTCACAGAGAAGCCTTAATCGCCACAGGCGTTGTATTATTTGTATTTATCCTTGTAATCAACCTTGCATTTTCTATTGTAAAAATGCGTTCCAATAAAGAGTAAGACAGGAGATGAGTAAATAAGATGGGAACGATGCAGCAGACAGCGAAAGCAGCCACAATGATAAACGAAGCTCCTATGAATCGTCTGTCATTAAGTGACAGATTAAAATCTTACAAAAGAACACCAGGTTCTTTGCTCGTTATGTTGCTGGTTGTTTTATCCGCAGTAACAACGATTGCGGCACTTATATTTTTGATTTTATATATTCTTGTAAATGGTATTCCGTATATCAACGCTGATTTATTTTCATGGAATTACACTTCGGAAAACTGTTCTGTAATTCCGGCAGCGATCAATACGGTAATTATGGCAGCGATTTCTCTTTTACTTGCCGTTCCTTTTGGAATCGGATCCGCAATTTATTTAGTAGAGTATGCTAAAAAAGGAAATAAATTAGTAAAAGTTATTCGTGTAACCGCAGAAACATTAACAGGTATTCCGTCAATCGTATATGGATTATTCGGTATGTTATTTTTCGTAACGGCATTAAAATGGAAATTCTCAATTCTTGCAGGTGCATTTACATTAGCGATCATGATTCTTCCAGTTATTTTAAGAACAACAGAAGAAGCATTATTGTCTGTACCAGATTCTTATCGTGAAGGAAGTTTTGGACTTGGGGCAGGAAAGCTTCGTACGATTTTTAAAATTGTTCTTCCGGCAGCAGTACCGGGAATCCTTTCCGGTGTTATCCTTGCAACCGGACGAATCGTAGGAGAAACAGCCGCATTGATTTATACTGCAGGAAGCGTAGCGAAAATTCCAAGCAGTGTATTTTCTTCAGGAAGAACGTTAGCAGTGCATATGTATTTACTTGCAAATGAAGGTTTACATGTAAATCAGGCATATGCAACAGCGGTAATATTACTGATACTTGTTATTGCGATCAATGCTTTATCTTCCTTTATCGCAAAGAAGATTACAAAAGCACAGTAATTTATAGAAAGGCAGGACAATATCTTGGCAAATAAAATGATGATTGATGACCTGAACCTGTATTATGGTCAGTTTCACGCATTAAAGGATATATCTTTAAATATACAGGAAAAAGAGATTACCGCATTTATCGGACCATCCGGTTGTGGTAAATCTACATTATTAAAATCATTAAACCGTATGAATGATTTAGTGGAAGGATGTAAGATTACCGGTCAGGTAACTTTAGATGAAACAGATATCTACAGAGATTTAGATGTGAATCTTCTTAGAAAAAGAGTAGGTATGGTATTCCAGAAACCAAATCCTTTCCCAATGAGTGTATATGATAACGTAGCTTACGGACCAAGAACACATGGTATCCGCAGTAAAGCAAAGCTTGACCAGATTGTAGAAGAGGCATTAAGAGGAGCAGCTATCTGGGATGAATTAAAAGACCGCTTGAAAAAGAGTGCATTAGGTCTATCTGGAGGACAGCAGCAGAGACTTTGTATCGCAAGAGCGCTGGCAGTAAAACCAGAAGTATTGCTTATGGATGAGCCGACCTCCGCGCTTGACCCGATATCTACGATTAAAATCGAAGAGCTTGCACAGGAATTAAAGAAGGATTACACGATCGTAATGGTAACTCATAATATGCAGCAGGCAACACGAATTTCCGACAAAACAGTATTCTTCCTGTTAGGAGAAATTATTGAGACAGGAAAGACAGATGAATTATTCTCTATGCCAAAAGATAAACGTACAGAGGATTATATTACAGGGAGGTTTGGTTGATATGCGTATCCGCTTTGATGAACAGTTAGAACAACTTAATGAAGAAATGATCAATATGGGAAATATGATCGAAGCATCTATTGGAAATGCGGTAAAAGCATTGATGAAGCAAGATGAAGAACTTGCAAAAAAAACGATGGCAGGCGATGAGAAAATTGACCGTACAGAAAGAAAAATCGAAGACTTATGTCTTAGACTTTTATTACAGCAGCAGCCTGTAGCAAGAGATTTAAGAAATATTTCTTCTGCATTAAAAATGGTAACCGATATGGAACGAATTGGAGATCATGCAACAGATATTTCTGAACTGGCGATAGTTCTTTCTAAAAAACCATACGTGAAAAAGTTAGATCATATTGAAGAGATGGCAAAAGAGACGATGGTTATGCTGATTCAGAGTCTGGAAGCCTTTGTAGAAAAGGATCTAGATAAAGCACAAAAAGTCATTGCACATGATGATGTTGTTGATGACCTTTTTGAAAAAGTAAAAAAAGAACTGATTGCACTGATTAGAGTTCATGCTGATGAAGGGGAACAGGCAGTAGATCTTTTAATGGTTACAAAGTATTTCGAGCGAATCGGAGATCATGCAACAAATATTGCAGAATGGGTTATCTTTTCTATTACCGGACAGATTGTAGCATAATAAAAGCAATAATTTGGTAATACGTCCTGTTAGAATCTATGTTTCTAATAGGATGTCGAAAAAAGAAATAATTTTACATAAACTTTACATAGTTCTCTCTTTGGATTTTACATACATATGATAACGTAAAAACTACGTATTAGAAAAGTAAAATGTAAAACGGAGGAGAGAATATGAATATTTTTGGTATTTTATCTATGATAGGGGGACTGGCGTTATTCCTTTATGGTATGGACGCAATGGGTGCAGGACTTTCAAAGTTATCCGGCGGCCGTATGGAACGTCTTCTTGAGAAACTGACTTCAAAAAGAATTATGGCAGTTTTATTAGGAGCCGGCGTTACTGCAGTAATCCAGTCTTCATCTGCAACGACAGTAATGGTAGTAGGTTTTGTAAATTCAGGAATCATGAAACTGAACCAGGCTGTCGGTATCATTATGGGAGCAAATATAGGTACGACAATTACATCCTGGCTCTTAAGTCTTACAGGGATTCAGGGAAGTAGCTTTGTATTACAGATGTTGAAGCCGTCCTCATTTTCTCCTATCTTAGCTGTGATAGGTGTAGGGCTTATCATGTTCACAAAAAACGAGAAAAAGAAGGATATCGGTAGTATTTTTATTGGATTTGCCATTTTAATGTATGGAATGGAAGCTATGAGCGGAGCAGTAGCACCTCTTGCAGATAATGAAAAGTTTACCGGTATTCTTACTACGTTTTCTAATCCACTTCTTGGACTGTTAGCAGGTACGATTCTTACGGCAGTAATTCAGAGTTCCTCTGCGTCTGTCGGTATTTTACAGGCACTTTGTGCCACAGGAGCGGTTAATTTCAGTACAGCTCTTCCAATTATTATGGGACAAAACATCGGTACTTGTATAACAGCGATTATTTCCAGTATTGGTACAAGTAAAAATGCAAAAAGAACAGCCGCAGTACATCTTTTCTTTAATATTACCGGAACAATAATCTTTATGGTTGTTTTTTATACTTTAAATGTATTTGTTCATTTTCAGTTTTTAAATACTGCTGCAAGTCCGGCAGGTATTGCAGTTATCCACAGTTTATTTAATATCGGCGCAACCATTCTTTTATTCCCATTTGCAAATCTGCTTGAAAAAATGGCAATTTTTGTGATTCCGGATAAAGAATCTGAAATGGAAGAGATGGAAGAAGAAAAAATCAATCCAGATCTTGCCAGATTGGACGAGCGTTTCTTAGATAAACCGGGATTTGCGATGGAAGAATGTCGTAGTGTTGCGATTAATATGGCAAGAAAATCACAAAAAGCAATGAATCTTGCGATTGATCTGCTTGGAGAATACAGTGACAAGACGGCAGACAGAGTAGAAAAATTAGAAAATCAGATTGATCAGTATGAAGATGCGCTTGGTACCTATCTTGTAAAATTAAGTGGGCGGGAGCTTTCGATAAAAGACAGCCGGGTTTTATCCGTACTGCTTCACTGTATCGGTGACTTTGAGCGGATTTCTGATCATGCCGTAAATATCAGAGATGCCGCAGTGGAAATGCATAAGAAGGACCTGAAATTTTCTGAAAAAGCAAAACAGGAACTTCGTGTATTTTCTAATGCAATCCGAGATATTTTAGACAGAGCAGTGATGGCGTTTGAGACAGGCGATGTGGAACTGGCAAAAGAAGTAGAACCATTAGAACAGGTTGTAGATGCCTTAAATAAAGAAGAAAAGCAAAGACATATCAACAGGCTTCGCACCGGAACATGTACGATTGAACTTGGATTTATTTTGTCGGATATTTCCACAAACTTTGAACGTGCCGCTGACCATTGTTCCAATATTGCAGTATGCCTGTTACAGGTTGACGAGGGTGGGTTTGACACCCATGAATATCTTGATATACTAAAAGAAGAAAACAGCGAAGAATTTCAACATGAATATATGGAGCTTAGTGAAAGGTATGCTTTACCGGAAAGTAAACATACTGGCAAGAAAGAAAAGATAGCAAAGACAGAAAAGATGGAGGCAAGAAAAGATAGTGGAAAATAATTATGGAGGAAAATAAGAATGGCAAATATTTATATAGTAGAAGATGATACAAACATTCAGGAAATAGAAGCAATCGCATTAAAAAACAGCGGTCATAACGTGGAACAGTTTGAAGATGCCAAACATTTTTATAAAAAAATAGAAGAAAAACTTCCTGATCTGGCAATTCTTGATATTATGCTGCCAGATGAAAATGGATATGAAATTGTAAAAAAGCTTCGTAAAAATCCAGCAACAAAAAAGCTGCCGATTATTATGGTAACTGCAAAGACATCGGAAATTGATATGGTAAAGGGATTAGATATCGGAGCAGACGATTACATAAAAAAACCATTTTCCATTATTGAATTTATTACAAGAATAAAGGCCGTTCTTCGCCGTACTGTAGAACAGCCGGATGACAAATATATGACGATTGGAGAAATCTTCCTTGATAATGAGCGTCATATGGTTTATGTAGACAATAAAGGAATTGAGCTTACTTATAAAGAATATGAACTTTTAAAACTGCTCATGCGTAATGCGGGAATCGTTTTGTCAAGAGAAATGATTATGGAACGTGTATGGGATACAGAATTTGAAGGGGAATCCCGAACCGTTGATATGCATATCAAGACTCTTCGTAAAAAGCTGGGCGATAGCAGTAAACATATCAAGACAGTGCGTAATGTCGGATATGTAATGGAATAAAAAAGAAACAGGGGAAGTATCATGAGAAGAAAGATTAATGTACAACTGGTAAGTATTTCGCTCATTGCGATTGTTGCTACTATGCTGGTCATGCTGTTTGTATTTTATGATTTATTTCAGACACAGGTGCAGGATGACTTAAGAGCCAATGCCATTGTATTGAAAAATACAGGAATTTTTCATTCTGGAAATGAAAATGCATTACATATGGATTACAGGAAACTTCGAGTTACATGGATCTCTGCAACAGGAACAGTCCTTTATGATAATGATGCAGATGTAGGAACAATGGATAACCATATGAGTCGTCCTGAAGTGAAACATGCATTTAAAGATGGAGATGGAAATGCCGTCCGGAAATCTGCGACGATGGATACAAATACTTTTTATTATGCCATAAAGTTAAATGATGGTTCGATACTTCGAGTAGCCAGAGAAGCAAGCAATATATGGAGCGTATGCGGAAAGATACTTCCCATCGTAGCGGCTACGATTCTTATTATGATGATTTTATGTATTATTCTGGCACACATTATGACGAAAAACATTATAAAACCAATCGAGCAGATGGCAGTAGATTTAGACGATTTTTCTGTTATTCCAGCTTATAAGGAATTAGAGCCATTTGCGGCAACGATTCGGGCACAACATACGGATATTTTAAAAAGTGCCAGAATGCGGCAGGACTTTACGGCAAATGTGTCCCATGAATTAAAAACGCCACTTACCGCGATATCCGGTTATGCGGAACTTATGGAAAATGGCATGGTTCCTTCAGAAGAAATTGGAACTTTCTGCCAGAAAATCGAAAAAAGCGCCCGCCGTCTCCTTTCGCTCATCAATGATATTATCCGTCTTTCTGAATTAGATAGTGCGAATACCCAGCTCATTGTAGAAAAGTTTGACCTTTTTGAAGAAGCAGCACTCTGTGTAGAAAATATGCAGATTTATGCGGAAAAAAATGATGTGACTATTACATATGAAGGTGGTCCGCAGGAAATCACTGCAAATCGGGAGATGATAAACGAGCTGATCAATAATCTTTGTGCCAATGCCATTCGCTATAATAAAAAGAACGGAACAGTAAAGGTCAGAGTAGACAGTGAACAAGGTCATTCATATTTGAGAGTAGAAGATACTGGAATCGGTATTCCAAAAGAACATCAGAAAAGAATTTTTGAACGATTCTACCGCGTAGATAAAAGCCGTTCAAAACAGACTGGAGGAACCGGTTTAGGGCTTGCCATCGTAAAACATATCGTTGCACTTCATGATGCAAAACTCGATCTTCAAAGCGAAGTTGGAAAAGGGACTACAATTACAGTGACATTTTAAACTGACTATATTAAACCGATAGGAAAAGCGAATAAAAAGCAAAATAAACTCCAAAAAGAAACAAAGTGACCATATTGACTATATCTAAATTGGATATTTCAATATGGTCATTTTTGCTGTACTATACGGGCAGATGCAAATGAAAAAGGCAATATTTTATCGGGAAAATGAAAGGAGTTTATCATGAATAATAATGCAGAAAAACAATATGAATTAAATAAAGAACTTGCTCAGATGTTAAAAGGTGGTGTCATCATGGATGTTACTACTCCGGAGCAGGCAAAGATTGCAGAAGAAGCTGGTGCATGTGCTGTTATGGCGTTAGAGAGAATTCCAGCGGATATTCGTGCAGCCGGTGGAGTTTCAAGAATGAGCGATCCAAAGATGATCCGCGGCATTCAGGAAGCAGTTTCTATTCCGGTTATGGCAAAGTGCCGTATTGGACATTTTGCAGAGGCACAGATTCTTGAAGCAATCGAGATTGATTATATTGATGAGAGTGAAGTTCTTTCTCCGGCAGATGATGTTTATCATATTGATAAAAAACAGTTTAAAGTGCCATTTGTATGTGGAGCAAAAGATTTAGGAGAAGCACTCAGAAGAATCAATGAAGGTGCTTCTATGATCCGTACAAAAGGAGAGCCTGGAACTGGTGATGTTGTACAGGCAGTACGTCATATGCGTATGATGAATCGTGAGATTGCACGCATTACTTCTATGAGACAGGATGAACTTTTTGAAGTAGCAAAAGAGTTAAGAGTTCCTTATGAATTAGTGTTAAAAGTACACGATACCGGAAGACTCCCAGTCGTTAATTTCGCAGCCGGTGGAGTTGCAACTCCGGCAGATGCGGCATTGATGATGCAGCTTGGTGCAGAGGGAGTATTCGTTGGTTCTGGTATTTTTAAATCCGGTAATCCAAAGAAGAGAGCAGATGCGATTGTAAAAGCGGTTACAAATTATAAAGATGCCAAAATGCTTGCAGAGCTTTCTGCTGATTTAGGAGAAGCGATGGTCGGCATTAACGAGAGTGAGATTCAGTTATTAATGGCAGAGAGAGGAAAATAAAGAGAGGAAAACAAAATGAAGGTTGCGGTACTTGCGGTCCAGGGGGCCTTTATAGAACATGAAAAAGCATTAGAAAGACTTGGTGTGGAGACAGTAGAGCTTAGAAAGGCAGAAGATTTAGAACAGGATTTTGATGGCCTTGTTCTGCCGGGCGGAGAAAGTACCGTACAGAGCAGACTTTTAAAAGAACTTTCTATGTTTGAACCTTTAAAGAAAAAAATAGAAGAAGGTCTTCCGGTTTTGGCTACCTGTGCCGGTCTTATTTTACTGGCACAGAATATTTCAAACGATGAGAATCGCTGCTTTGCTACGTTACCGGTTACTGTAAAGAGAAATGCATACGGAAGGCAGCTTGGAAGCTTCTATTATGAGGGAGAGATTAAAGGAATCGGAACATTTCCTATGGAATTTATCCGCGCTCCGTATATTGAATCTGTCGAAAAAAATGTGGAAATCCTTGCACAAGTAGAGGAAAAAATTGTGGGAGTTGCTTACAAAAATCAGTTAGCATTCTCATTTCATCCGGAATTAACTGGAAATGACAGAATTCATGATAAATTTATAGAACTAATTAAGGTAAGTAATAACTAACTTTTACCCTAAGATACAGTTGCCAGCTGAAAAAGCCTATGTTACAATAGATGAGAATTAGATACACAGCATATAAGTTCCGAAGGGATGAAAAGAGAATCCGGTGAGAGTCCGGAGCGAATCCGTCACTGTAAGGGGAGTCTGTACAATAAGCCACTGAGATATTATATTTTGGGAAGGATGTACCGATGGAGAACCAAGTCAGGAGAACTGCTTATATGTTTAGTCAACTCATCTTACGGAATTTTAAGAGAGCTGTATATCTCGCACATAAATCGACTATATGATTTGCGATGGAATTGGGATTCCAATCTATTTCAAATTTATTAGGTGATTTATGATTGAAAATTTAGAATACGATAGATGAAGAGACTTATAGTGAGTATAGGTCTCTTTTTCTTATCATAAAAAGCAGCCATCCTATAGGAGAAGAGGCAATTTAGGAGTACTTTTTGTTTGAATATACGGAATACTCTTTATGGATGGGAATCATTTTGAGATACAGTATTGTTAAAGGAGGTTATGTAGAAGTTTATGGGATTTCAGTTAGGCAATCTTTATGTAGAAAAGGGTGAAAAGGTATGTGGATTTTTAAAGCTGCCTTTTACAGAGGATGAATTACCCGTAACATTAATCTATGGACAGGAAGAGGGACATACGGTTTTAGTAGACGGAGGAATTCACAATGCAGAATATGTAGGAATTGAGTGTGTCACAGGACTGGCAGCAAAGCTTCAGCCTAAAGACATTAAAGGAATTCTTATCCTGCTTCATATTGTCAATGTAAATGGATTTAAAGCAAGAACGGTCAGTGTTTCTGCAGAAGACGGAAAGAATCTCAACCGGGTATTTCCGGGGGATGCGAATGGAACGTATACGGATAAGCTGGCATATTTTATAGAAAAAGAGATTTTTTCAAAAATAGATTATTATATCGATGTACATAATGGAGATTGGTTTGAGGATTTAACACCATTTATTTATTGTGTCGGTAACGCTCCGGAGGAGACCGTAGCGGAAGCAGAAAGAATGGCACAGGCAGCAGATATGCCATTTTATGTGAAGTCACAAAGTGGAAAAGGTGGAGCATATAATTATGCCGGAACGTTGGGAATTCCATCGGTACTGATTGAGCGTGGATGTAATGGTATGTGGTCAGAAGAGGAAGTAGCCGCCTCACAGAAAGATGTAAAGAATATTCTTCGCCGTATCGGTATGTTAAAGACAAGACCAACGTTAGCAGAAATGCAGATGCGTGTACCAAAACATATGAATCATGCACATTATGTTGATTCAGAAAAGGCGGGCTGCTGGTTCCCGAAAAAGAAGGCAGGCCAGATTGTGAAAGCCGGTGAGCTTTTAGGAGAATTAAAAGATTATTTTGGAAATGTCATCGAAGAATTTCGTTTAAAAGAAGACGCAATCATTCTGTATCAGACAATTTCTTATTCTGTTCCGGAGAATTCTCCATTAATTGCATATGGACATTATGATATCTGTATTGATGATATGGGAAATACACACCAGCATACACATGATGAACTTCATAAACATCGTAAAGAACATTATGACGATCATGCCGGAATTCATTCTCGTGAGATGTGGGAGGATATGATTTGAAAAATAACAGCCATACTTTAACTAAAGGCAGCGTAGGGAAGGGCATACTTTTATTTGCTCTTCCCCTTTTGGGTTCGAGTCTTATTCAGCAGCTTTACAGTACAGTAGATCTTATTTTTGTTGGACAGCTTCTTGGGACGAAAGCATCGGCGGCGATTGGAGCCAGTGGTCTGATCGTAACCTGTATGATCGGATTTTTTAACGGAATGGCTGTAGGGACGAATGTCTTTGCGGCAAGACATTATGGAGCAAGACGCTTTGAACAATTAAAGAAACTGATACAGACGATCTTTTGGACGGGAATAATCGGAGGCTTCTTTTTAACAGTGATCGGTCTGGTCTTATCTCCGGTATTTTTAACCTGGATGGGTACGCCGGAGAGTATTTTTCCACTCGCAGTACGATACCTCCGTATCTATATGGCCAGTATGATATCTGTAGTCAGTTATAATCTTTTAAGCGGTGTACTAAGAGCACTGGGCGATTCCAGAACACCGATGCTATATCAGTTTTTTGGCGGGATCATCAATGTTTTTGCGGATTTTATATTTTTATATGTTTTTCATATGGGAGTAGAAGGAACAGCGTTTGCAACGTTATTTTCCCAGACATTTGCGGCTATCGGAGTCATGATCCATTTATATCGATTAAAAAAACCGTATGCACTGCGGATTCGTTTTTCAGATTGCAGCCTGAAAGAATTTACGGATATACTAAAAGTAGGTGTGCCGGCTGGGGTGCAGTCAATTATTATCACCTTGTCCAATATTATCATACAGTCACAGATTAATACATTAGGTGTTACTTCAGTAGCATCGTTTACAGTCTATTTCAGAGTGGAGTTAATTGTCTACCTGCCAATTGTCGCACTTGGACAGGCGGTTGTTTCCTTTATTGGACAAAACTATGGAGCCGGCAACTGGGAAAGAATCAAAAAGGGTAACAGACTTTGTATTTTTGGAGGATCGCTCATTACATTTGCTGCCTGTATACTGCTTATCATAGCGATGCCGGTGATTTTAAATGTATTTACAAAAGATGCTGCAGTAGCAGCGCAGACATTAGAAATCGTAAAAGTAACCTTTCCATTTTACTTTTTTTACACCGTTCTTGAATGCTTCAGCAGTAATTTAAGAGGCTTTGGAAAGGCCTTTCTGCCAATGATCGTAACGGTGATCAGTTTCTGCGGCTTCCGGATCGTTGCATTATTTGCGCTTATGGCAAAGAATCCTTCCCCGGATAAAGTAGCATTATCTTATCCAATATCCTGGGGAATTGCAGCGGCAGCGATGGCGATACTCTATGTAAGGAACAATAGAAATAGAAGCAGAAAAATATAGTGCGATCCGATCAGGTACAATACCGAAAGGTTTTGTCGGTAAGTATTCTGGCAAAGATCAATCCAAGCGGCAGAGCCAGAATGATTAAAATTGCAGAAGCAAACCAGGTTGCGGAAGTAGCAAGGGACATAATACCAAGGTTGTAGAATCCTCTGTAAAGATAAAGCCCCGGAACCATAATAACGATCGAAGGAACTGTGACAGAGATTCTTGGATACCCAGCTTTATTTTTTATCAAAGAGGCAAGAAGACCTGCGGTCAAAGCGCCGATAAATGCGGCGGCGGCAGGAGGAAAGTTTATCAGATCAACAAGTTCAAGACGCAGCGTATTTGCAATAGCACCGATCAATGCGGCGGTTACTGCCAGCGGAACAGGACTGTTGAACATAATAGAGAAACCAAATACACCGCAAAAACTTGCAAGAAGCCGGAACAGGATCCAATCAGATAATGGTAATGAGATTTTTAAAAAGTCAACCGGCTGAAGATGGAGAATCAAAGCCATGATCCAGGCAGACATTGTTGCAACTAAAATAATGATCAGAGCATAACCGAGTCGTTCAATACCGGAACGCATATCCAGTTTTGCAAGGTCAATACCGCTGGTGATAAAAGGAAATCCCGGAATGATAAATAACATGGCACAGATATATCCGGCTTCATGCCGCACAGAAAGATGGAGAAAGACTTCCCCAAGCTTTAAAAGTCCAGCATAGGAAAGACAGGCGAAAGATACGGATAAAACAATGCCAAGAAATAAAGTATAATGATGTTTGGTTAATTTGCATCTTAAAAAGTTTCCAAGACCGGCACCAATAAAAGCGCAGAACATTTCAATCAGTCCGCCGCCAAGCAAAAAAGTAAATCCGCCACAGGCGATAGCAGCAGCAATACCAAGAGCAACTGGAGAATAAAGACCATGAATTTCTTCGATACTATCAAGAAAATCGTGCAGTTGATTTCCAGACATAGTCTTTCCTTCTGTTTCAAAGTTTCGGATAAAATGTTCCAAACGATTTAACTTTGAAGTATTGACTCCGGTATTTGTTAAACAAAGAGATTGTGTAAAGCCTTCTTCTCCATCAAAACAGGTATACTCAATTGATATTAGCCCAATATCCGCTGTACAGGTGACACCCATCGTCTCAGCAAGCGTATTCATAGAACTTCGTACACGCCATGCACCGGTTCCACAGGATAAGAGCATGATACCTACTCTGCCGATAATAGAAGCCTTTTCTGTAAGACTTGCCTGTGTGACCGGAATATTTTCTCCATTATTGTCAGTATATTCATGCCAGAGAACATCCATGTGATTTTTTCGTATTGTTGACTGACTCATTTTAACACTTCCCTTTACAGTTCTTTATAGATTTCGTTACAGTTCAAGACTTTTTACCCCGGCTTTTTTAATCATTTTTTCACGACAGGTTAAAACAAGTCCGTCTACCTCACTCAAATGGTGTAACATTTTCTTTTCAAATTCACGAATAGGAAGAAGAATACCGATTTCATCAAAAGTCTGTTCTTTCTTTAATCCGGTTTCCTGTCCGTAATAAACGATTGCATGGGGAGCTTCTTTTTGGATATTATGGAAGGTATTCCATACAACAGCGTAAGCCTGTGCTTCAGTTAAACCTAACTTTTTCGTATCAGGAAGTGCATAGAGAATCATAATACCACGTCGTTTATTTTCTTTTTTCTCCGTAATATTCATCTCGCTGCCGCCAACATAGGAACGAACGATATCATATCCATCGGCAAGATAAAGTTTAGAACGAGGCGCACATTCATGATTCTTATAAATTTCTTTAAATTTACTATACTCTCTACTGGAAACGATTTTCTTTGCTGTAGGCAAAAGCTCTCCGTCAGGATTTGTTAAAAGAACAGGATTCATTCCGGCTTTTCCATGAAATTTTTTAGGAATCAGGTACGCATCTCTTAAAAGATCAAACATACTTTTTCCGCAAAGTTTTAATAAAAGAGCGGTGACATCACCGTTTTGATAGGCATAAAAGAGTACTTTGGAAAAATGTTTCGGATCATCCGATTCTAATAAATGATTATCATCCATTGCATCATAAAAAACATCCATTAATTTTTTGCAGGAATCCGGAGAAGCAAGAATCTGGGAAAAAATAGCTTCAACTTCTTCCTCTCTTGGTAAAACAGTTTGCATAATAACACCTGGCTTTCCTTTCGTATGGCTTAAGTATAGAAAGGAAAAGTTCTGACATCAAATGTTTTATTTACATATTGAATATGTGTAGGATATATCGGATGTAAGATGACTCCCACATCTACGATATATCTTGAATAGAAATATAAAATTTTTCCATTATTTTTATCTTGAATCCATATTCATAATGCGTTATAATAAACGAGTAAATAAATACAGAATCTTCGGGGATGGGTGTAATTCCCTACCGGCGGTATTTGTTTCAGATGAAGCATCTGTTTATGAGCGAACGAATCTGGTAACATAAGCCCGCGAGCCATTGGCATGATTCGGTGAGAGTCCGAAGCCGACAGTACAGTCTGGATGAGAGAAGAATGAGAAGAGAGCGGTTTTTATAGTATTTTTATTGTATTGAATGAAGCATCAGGTAAAGGATAGAATCAGTAAAGGATAGAATTACATGATGTGGACTCTGATGCATAATATTATATCAGTTCGTTTAAAAGTGTAGCTTAACCCCGATAATATTTCTATCGGGGTATTTTTTATGGGTTAAAAAAGCTAAAGTTTCCTTCCCTGTTCAAACTTTATTATTTGGAGAGAATGTATTGTGTTTTTCGTAATGTATTTTCAGAGCTTTTTGTAAAATCAAGGACAAAAAGATTCCGAGAGTGCATAGTAAAAGAATGGAGGAATTGAAAAATGAGTCAGTATTATCTTGGATTTGATGCAGGAACGCAGAGTGTAAAAGTAGCGGTATATGATGAGAATATGAATTGTATCGTATCCTCTTCCGCACCAACAACATTAACTTATCCGGAGCCGGGATGGGTAAGTATGGACGTGGATGAGTATCTGGCACTCACGATTAAAGGAATGAAGGAATGTGCTTCTTTGATGAAGGAAAAAGGACTGGATGTGACAAAGATTAAGTCGATTATGGGAGATGGTATTATCTGTGGTATCTGCGGTGTAGATAAAGACGGTAATGCGATCACACCATATATTAATTATCTTGATTCACGTACAAAGGATGATGTAGATCTCGTAAATAGCTGGGATTTAGACATTTTTGGAAAAGAAACAGGTAATCCGGAAGCAAACTGTATGTTCCCTGCCATGTTTGCCCGCTGGTTTTTAAAGAATATAGAAGGATTTAAAGAAAACGGCGCGAAGTTTATTCATGATGCCCCTTATGTACTGGCACATCTTGCAGGTCTTTCTGCAAAAGATATGTTTATTGACTGGGGAACAATGTCTGGATGGGGACTTGGATATAAAGTAGAAGAGAAATGCTGGTCGAAAGAACAGCTTGATCTTCTTGGTATTCCGGAAGAAATGATGCCACGAATCGTAAAGCCATGGGATATCATCGGACATTTAACAGAAGAAATTGCACAGGAAACAGGACTTCCGGCAGGAATTCCTATTTGTGGAGGTGCAGGAGATACTATGCAGTCCATGATCGGAAGTGGAAATATGAAGCCGGGACAGGCCGTTGATGTTGCGGGAACCTGTTCGATGTTCTGTGTATCCACAAAGGGAATTATACCGGAATTAAGCAAGAAAGGAGCCGGTCTTGTATTTAACAGCGGTTCTCTTCCAGATACGTATTTTTACTGGGGCTATATCCGTACCGGCGGTCTTGCGTTACGCTGGTTCAAGGATAATATCTGTAAAAAGGCAGAAGACGATAATTATTATCGAGTATTAGAAGAAGATGCCAGAAAAGTTCCGGCAGGTTCAGATGGTGTACTTTTCCTTCCATATCTGACAGGTGGAATCAATGATATTCCGGATGCGGTAGGATGCTTCTTAAACATGACAATGGATACAGATCAGGCGACCTTATGGCATGCTGTTTTAGAAGCGATTGGTTATGATTACATGGAAATCACAGATCTGTATCGTTCTGCGGGAATTGACTTAAGCCGCATCACGATCACAGAAGGCGGAAGTCGTGATAATATGTGGAACCAGATGAAAGCAGATATGTTAGACAGTCGTACAGTCACATTAGAGAATGCGGCCGGTGCCGTTATGACAAACTGTATGTTTGGTGCCTATGCAGTAGGAGATGTAGACAATATCACCGAAGCTTTATCAGGGAATATTCACCTGAAAAATGTATTTGAACCTTCCAGGGAAAATGTAGAATTTTACCGTAAACAATATGAGAAAAAAACACACCTCGTGAAAAATACCATGAAGGAAGCTTTCGAAATCCTCAAGGAGCTGAGATAGTCTGCTTGGAAACAGACGACCGTTGAAGGAGGTAGCTATAGCAGAAACTCCCTGACCTAAACCCACACCATCAATTTATAGAAGCCAGAAAATGCAAACTCCTGTAATAGGAAAATGTGATGTCGGAGCAAGTAAAAATGCGGTGACGCATTTTCTACGCCGCGATTATCTTCACATTTTCCTATTACAGGAGTTTGCATTTTCGTCTCCCATATGATATAATTGTCGCTGTGCTTTGGAGATGTACCCAAGTGGCTGAAGGGTCCGCACTCGAAATGCGGTAGGTCGGCTATAACCGGCGCGAGGGTTCAAATCCCTCCATCTCCGTTTAATGTACTCTCAGAGTCTTTCTTGCACTTGCTTTTGTGGCTGATTTCCCGCCAGTCGCACCCGAATTTCATCAACGTACGCACCGCGTACGTCTCAAAAATTGGGCACAACTGACAAAAAATCTTCTCACAAAATCAAGCACAAAAAGATTCCGATAATACATTTTAGATGACCAGAGGTCAGGTGATAAGGAATATAAGAGCGGCAGGGCTTTGAAGATAGAAGTCATGTCGCTTTTCTTATGTGGTGTAACAGTTAGTATATTGGATTTTTGAAATGAGGTGAAAAACGTGAAGAATATTGTAATGGGAATACTGGCGCATGTAGATGCCGGAAAGACAACATTATCGGAAAGCATGTTGTATTTATCGGGAACGGTACGTAAGCTTGGACGAGTCGATCACAAAGATGCTTTTCTTGATACGTATGCATTAGAGAGAGACAGAGGAATTACGATTTTTTCAAAACAGGCTGTTTTTTCACTCGGAAATAAAAAAGTGAACCTTTTAGATACACCGGGACATGTTGATTTTTCTGCGGAAATGGAACGAACATTGCAGGTACTTGATTATGCGGTGCTTGTTATCAGCGGGGCAGATGGTGTGCAGGGACATACGGAAACTTTATGGAAGCTGTTAAAGCTTTATGCTATCCCTACATTTATTTTTATTAATAAGATGGATCAGCAGGGAACAGATCAAGCGGCATTGCTTTCAGAATTAAAGGAACGTCTTGATGAAGGATGCATTGCCTTTGGGAAGGAAGAGAGTACAGAAACTCTGGAAGAGCTGGCAATGACCGATGAAAAGGTACTGGACTATTTTATGGAGCATGAAAGTATTCGGAAGGAAGATATCTGTCGCTTGATAAAGGAAAGAAGAGTATTCCCATGTTATTTTGGTTCAGCATTAAAGTTAGAGGGAGTACAGGAACTTCTTTATGGGTTTGAACGGTATATGGAGCCGTATACGGGAACAGAAGAATTTGGAGCGAAGGTATTTAAGATTTCCAGAGATGATAAGGGAGAACGTCTCACATTCTTAAAAGTAACTGGTGGAAAGCTTGTTGTAAAGATGCCGGTGAATCTGGTGGATAAAGAAGAAAAGGTGAATCAGATCCGTATTTATTCCGGAGCAAAGTATGAGACAGTAAATGAAGTGGAAGCCGGGGGTGTCTGTGCGGTTACGGGACTGGTTTCTTCTTATATCGGACAGGGATTTGGTGTGGAAAAAGGTACAGCTGCCCCATTTTTAGAACCGGTTTTAACATATCAGATGATTTTGCCGGATGGAGCGGATACGACAAAGGTTCTCCGGGAGTTGAAACAATTAGAGGAGGAAGAACCACTTCTTAATATTGTATGGAATCCTGCATTAGAAGAAATTCATGTACAGTTAATGGGAGAAGTGCAGACAGAAATCTTAAAGACAATGATTGCGGAGCGTTTTCATTTAGATGTTGAGTTTGGTACGGGAAAGATTGTATATAAGGAAACGATAAAGAATTCTGTTGTGGGAGTCGGACATTACGAACCACTTCGTCATTATGCAGAAGTTCATCTTAAAATGGAGCCTCTTGAGGCCGGCGGCGGACTTGTTTTTGATGCAGATTGCAGTGAGGATGTTCTTGATAGAAACTGGCAGCGCCTGATTCTGACACATTTGCAGGAAAGAGAACATCCGGGAGTGCTTACCGGTTCGCCGATTACGGACATGAAGATAACGATTGTAGCAGGAAGGGCACATTTGAAACATACCGAGGGCGGTGACTTCCGTCAGGCAACTTACCGGGCTGTCAGACAGGGCTTAAAGTCTGCGGAAAGTATATTGCTAGAACCATGGTACTCTTTTGTTTTAGAAGTTCCGTCTGATCAAGTAGGCAGGGCGATGTCAGATATCGGGCAGATGAATGGAAGTTTTGAAGGTCCGGAGGCGGAGGATAAGCAGGGAATGGTGCGGCTTACCGGAACAGCACCAGCTTCGGAAATGCGTGATTATCAGCGGGAAGTCTGGACTTATACGAAGGGACGTGGACGAATCACATTCACTTTAAAAGGATATGAACCTTGTCATAATGCAGAAGAAGTAATAGAACAGATCGGCTATGACAGTGAGAGAGATATTGATAATCCAACCGGTTCTGTTTTCTGCGCACATGGTGCCGGATTTCTTGTAAAATGGGACGAAGTACCGGAATATATGCATATAAAAGAAGATTTTTTATCAGAAGGATCTGATGAGATATCAGAAGAAGAGCAGACGATAACAGGAAACACCCATTTTGGAAATAGTAGTTATTCCTCAGGATATGGAGATGATCCAGAACTCCTTGCAATCATGGAGAGAGAGTTTGGCTCCAAACAAAAAGAAAGAGATCGTTACAGCGGTTATCGTAAACAGACCGTGTCGGCACCAATGCCCCGGAAAACTGTTATAAAAGATACCGAACCGAAAAAAGAATATTTACTTGTAGATGGATATAATGTTATTTTTGCCTGGGAAGAATTAAATGAACTTGCCAAAGCAAGCATTGATGCTGCAAGAAATAAGCTGATGGATATTTTAAGTAACTATCAGGGATTTACAGGCTGTACATTGATTCTTGTTTTTGATGCATATAAAGTAAAAGGAAGTCAGGGAGAAGTGCAGAAATACCATAATATTTATGTTGTGTATACAAAAGAAGCGGAAACGGCAGATCAGTATATTGAAAAGACGACACATGAAATTGGCAGAAAGTATAAGGTCACAGTAGCGACTTCGGATGCTTTAGAGCAGGTTATTGTTATGGGGCAGGGCGCATACCGTATTTCTGCAAGAGATTTTTATGAAGAGGTAGAACGGACAGAAAAGCAGATTCGGGAGATAAATGGGCAGCAGCATGGTGAGAAAAGAAATTATCTTTTGGATTATGCAAAAGAAGAGGATGCAAAACATATGGAAGAAGTAAGGCTTGGGAAAAAGTTAGAGAAACTTGACAAAACCACTGTCAGCGACCCTGAGTAAATCCTAGTAAAGCAGTGTAGTATGCACAAAAAAACAAAGGGAAAAAGGGGCTGTTTTATTGACTTTTGAAAGTCTCTATGTTATATATGGAATTTAGACGTTACGATGAATGTACGCTCGGAATCTTTTCATAAAATCAAGCACAAAAGACTCGAGAGTACATAGGAGATGATAGGAGGAAACTATGCTTGAATTACAAAATATCAGCTATATGGTTGATGATGATGATAAAGAGATTTTAAGAGATATTAATCTTGCATTTGATGAGAAGTTTGTTGCGATTACAGGACCAAACGGAAGTGGAAAGTCCACTCTTGCAAAGATTATCGCCGGCATCTTAAAACCAACATCCGGTAAGATTTTATTAGATGGTGAGGACATTACAGACCTGAATATTACAGAAAGGGCAAAGAAAGGGATTAGCTATGCTTTCCAGCAGCCTGTAAAGTTTAAAGGATTAAAAGTAAAAGATTTAATGAGCATTGCCTCTGGAAAGACATTAGATATTGCCGGAATCTGTGATATTCTTTCTCAGGTAGGATTATGTGCAAGAGATTATATTAACAGAGAACTGAATGGCAGTCTTTCAGGCGGTGAGCTTAAACGTATAGAGATTGCTATGATCAAGGCGAGAGCAACAAAGCTTTCCGTATTCGATGAACCAGAAGCAGGAATTGATCTGTGGAGCTTTAACAGCCTTATTCATGTATTTGAAGATCTTCATGAGAAGACAGACGGTACGATCCTGATCATTTCCCATCAGGAAAGAATTCTTGAAATTGCAGACAGAATCATTGTAATTAATGACGGACTTGTAGAAAAGAGTGGAAAAGGAGAAGAGGTTATTCCGGAACTCCTTTACAAATCAAGTATGTGTCAGAAATTAAACAGAGATTAGGGGGACAGAATCATGGATTTAATACAGAAAGAATTATTAGAAGAGATTGCAGATCTTCATGGAGTACCGGCTGGAGCATATAATATTCGTGCAAATGGAGCTGCTGCTGCAAGAAATACGACAGCGAACATTGATATTGTTTCTAAAGAAGATAAACCGGGAATCGACATTATCATCAAGCCGGGAACAAAGAAGGAAAGCGTGCATATTCCGGTTGTAATCAGTCAGACAGGGCTTACCGACCTTGTTTATAATGATTTCCATATTGGTGATGATTGTGATGTGACGATCGTAGCAGGCTGCGGAATTCATAACAGTGGTGACGGACTTTCACAGCATGATGGTATTCATGAATTTTTTGTTGGAAAGAATTCTAAGATTCGTTATGTGGAGAAGCATTATGGTAATGGTGACGGCAAAGGCGGTAAGGTGATGAATCCAAAGACGATCATTCATCTTGACGAGAATGCATATTTTTATATGGATACCGTACAGATTAAGGGAATTGACAGCACAATGCGTGAGACAGAAGCCGATTTAAAAGACGGAGCAAAGCTTGAGATTTCCGAGAAGCTTATGACACATGGAGAGCAGAAAGCAGAAACACAGTTTGCAGTGGACTTAGACGGTGAGGGAAGCAGTGCGAACGTTGTATCCCGTTCCGTTGCACGTAATGATTCTTATCAGATGTTCCGCGCGAAGATCTCAGGTAATAATGCCTGTGCCGGACATAGCGAATGTGATGCGATCATCATGGATAACGCAAAGGTTCGTGCGATTCCTGAATTAGAGGCGAATAATCTGGATGCAGAACTGATCCATGAGGCAGCAATCGGTAAGATTGCAGGAGAACAGCTTATTAAACTTATGACATTAGGACTGACAGAAGAAGAAGCAGAAGAAATGATCATTTCCGGATTCTTAAAATAGTGATATACTAAACCGTATAATATACAGTCGTTTGTGAATGAAGTGTAACATTGCGGAAACTTGAGTACAACTGGCGGAATTTAACCCCAAAAGCAAGTATCGAAAGATTCTGAGACTATATAAGAATACTAAGGGGGACTTTTTATGAGACAATGTATGGATATGGATAATTTACATAAAAGATTAAAAAGAGTAGAGGGGCAGATCAAGGCAATTGACCGTATGATCGAGCAGGATGTTCCATGCGAGGATATTATTATACAGATTAATGCAGCGAAAACTGCCCTGCATAAGATTGGGCAGGTAGTATTAGAAGGGCATTTAAATCATTGTGTAAAAGACGGAATTGCACATGGCGATGCAGAGAAAACGATCGCAGATTTTGCAAAGGCTGTAGAATATTTTTCAAGATTATAAAACGGATGAATCAATGAAATAAAGAGGACATAGAATTTTTTTAGAATTTTATGTCCTTTTTTGTTATAAAAAGTGCAAAACAAAATAGCTACAGGATGGATATTTTTATTGCTACAAAAATAAAATCAACTTATAATATAAGAATATATTTTCGGAATTTTATAAGCGGATAAGATCAGGCTGGGAAATATCCGAATCAGATGAGAAAATGTGAGGTGTTAATATGAGCAGAACAGACGAAGAAATCAAAAGATATGAAACGAAGATGAAGTCTTGTACGACAATGACAGATTTACTGGTAGCGATGTCTTCCTGGCAGAGCTATGCACAAAGTCATAATTTAAGCACAGAAGAAAAGCGAATGGTAGATGAAGCGTATCTGAAGGCGGAAGAAAGACTGATTACTGCGGTAAAGCCAAGTTTATGGTAAGTTTTTGATTATAGATCTGCAGGAATATAAGTTTGCAGTGATAGCTGCATTGATAAAAGATTCAAGTCGAGCAGCCGCGAGACTTGGCGCGTGATTCTGGTCAGCGTAAGCTGACATATTCTTTACAGAATCACTGCGCATCCTCGCGGAGCGTTTATCTCAGTCGGAGATTGGACTCCCACTGAGACAAATTTGCTGTCACTCACCACCTGAAAGAGGTGGGAGTCTTCTCGACTGAGATAAACAGATTGCTAGTGGAGGGAGACAAAATGAACGGAACGAAAGGAAAAATGGCAGAGGCATTTAAGGAGCTTGTGTGTAAGAAGTCATTTCAGAAGATTACGATAAGCGATATCGCAAAAGAGAGCGCCATGACCAGAGAAAACTTTTATTATCATTTCCGGGATAAATATGACATCATGCACTGGATTTTTGAACAGGAGATCGTAGAAAAACTTCCGTCAGAAGAGGAATCGTTTGAAATATGGTTTCATACATTATTTATAAACACATGTGAGGATTACAAATATTACAGAAAGTTGATAAAGAATCTGAGTGTAGAGGAAGTACGCAGTGACTTATACAAACTATTTGAACACAGAGTACGTCTTATGATCGAAGAGTGTCTGGACGATTCCGTCTGGAATCTACGTAAGGAGAAGGAAGATTTTACAGTAACATTTTTTACGGAGGCTTTTCTTGGATTTTATATCAATTACATCAGGGAGCATGAGGAAATCAATCTTCAGTTACTCCAAATGGAAATAAAGTTTCTCTTTGATAAATTTCTTTCAACCGTAAGAATTACGAAAGAGTAAGTAACCGAGCAAGAAACATAATAATTAGATAAAATATCTAAAAGAAAGATAGGAATAATTACTGAAATAGTGCAAAATAGCCCATGAAAATGGAATTGTAAGGTAAAAAAACGAAAAAATATCGTAAGAAATATGACAGATTCTCACATAATTCTTACAATGTAAAAAGACAAATACCCCTATAAGTGTTATATTTAAATCAGCACTAGTGTACTTAATTGGAAACATTAATTGAATAGGAGGAATTAATATGACTAACGTAATTATTGGTGAATTTGTCGGAACCATTTTACTTGTATTATTAGGTGATGGTGTTTGTGCCAACGTTACACTGAACAATTCTGGATTTAAAGCAGCAGGCGCTCTGTTTATAGCACTTGGCTGGGGTCTTGCAGTTTGTCTCCCAGCAGCAGCATTCAGCGGCATCTGTCCAGCATCTTATAACCCTGCATTGACAATCGCTCTGTTCGCAGACGGAACATTAGCAGCAGCAGATGGCTACACAATCGCAGTTATTATCGAAATGATTATCGCTGAGATGGCTGGTGGTTTCATCGGTGCAGTATTAGTATGGGTAGCATTTAAACCTCAGTTTGATGCATCTTCAGATTTAGGTGATAGCCTTAGAGGTATATTCTGTACAGCTCCTGGCGTAAGAAATATCCCTTACAACATTCTTCAGGAAGCAATTGCAACATTCTGGTTAGTATTCGCTATTAAAGCAGCTTGTGGCGCATTTGATCTTGGAACATTTGGTGTATTCTTAGTAATCGTTTCTTGTGGTACATCTTTTGGTGGTCTTACAGGATACGCTATGAACGCAGCCAGAGATACAGCTCCTCGTTTAGCATTCGCTATCTTACCTATTAAGGGTAAAGGAGATGCTGACTGGGCTTATGGTTTAACAGCTCCATTAATCGGACCTGTAATCGGTGCATTAGTAGCTGTAGCTCTTTATGCCGCATTACCATTATAGAATATAATAGTAATTTAGTTTACTACATAATGAATAATAAAAACGGGGCTGTCGGGAAATAGATAGTTCCAAACAGGGGCAGATTTGATTCATGTAAGTCAAATCTGCCCCTAGAATTTTTCCATAAAAAGAAAAAAGATGGCCAACGACAACCATCTTCTCTCCGTTCCATGTTATAATGGAACTATGCTAAGACAAGATTATTATAACGAATTTTTTGAAATAGGGCAACAGAAAATTAACTCTTGCAGGACTTCTGGATACAGTTGATTTGCTGTATCAGAAATATAATGTTCTGATTGATGAAAATGAGTATAGCATAAGATATGACATTCCCCATGCCCATATGTTTGTGATTGAAGGGATGGAAAAAGTAAGGGATG
The DNA here is from genome assembly GCF_009697165.1 of Anaerobutyricum soehngenii. NCBI lineage: Bacteria > Bacillati > Bacillota > Clostridia > Lachnospirales > Lachnospiraceae > Anaerobutyricum > Anaerobutyricum soehngenii. Next base: position 208,445 of record NZ_VULP01000001.1, read on the forward strand.
TCATTAGAAAAAGCCGGAAACGGAAACTGACGAAACATAAAAAGCTGTCAAATAATACAATCATTGAGATTGACAACTGTTCTTCGCTGGAGATCCTGAAACTCTGGAAAAATTTGCTCCAGATTGCCGTAGAGAATTATTTCATTGTCTAGACTTATGTAAGTAATGACCGGACTGATTATAATACATTGATTCCTGTGTTAGAAAAGCACAAAAACGCATTTGGAGAGATTTTGGAAGAAGTAACTGTAGACAGTGGTTATGGTTCGGTCCATAATTGTGGATGATCAGATTATGTGTGCCGACAATACCAGCATAGGATTCTACAATATCTGTAATTTTCTGGTAAAGTTCAGCAGGGACACGTTCACCGATTAAAGGCTCTAAAGTATCCTTTGCGATAGATATACCGGACTAGATAACAATAGCAGAAACAATAAGACTGGCAATCGCATCGACATTAATGGATGTAAAGTGGCAGATAATGATAGAAATTACAGTAGCACTCGTTGTAATAACATCGCCGAGAGAATCTGTCGCAGTTGCAAGCATAACTTTAGAATCGATTCTTTTGCCAAGCTTATTATTAAAAAATACCATCCACAGCTTGACTAGAATTGATAAAATAAGAATAATAAATGGTACAGGATTAAAAGTGATCTCTTCTGGATGTAATATCTTTGAAATCGAACTTTTAAAAAAAGTAAATCCCACTTCAATAACAAGAAAAGACACGATCAAAGCTGCAATATATTCAATTCTTCCATGTCCAAAAGGATGTTCCGCATCTGCGGTAACAGCAAGGAAATGAAAAGAGGAATAATTTTTTCAATCTTGTAAAATAACAAAGAGGTGTATTAAAATAAAAATGTATACGTAGTTACTCTATGAGAGGAGGGAATATTATATGTATTTGGTAGATTCTAAAGACAAAGAATATCGTCATGGAGATCATGGTCCCAAATATTTAATGAAAGGACCAAGATCAAACTTTGGATTGTGTCAGTTGCGTCCGGGAGAGGTGGCAACACCTCATGTACACCGGATAATGGAAGAGAATTTCTATGTTCTTAAAGGGAAGCTCAAAGTAGAAATCAATGGAGTTATAACGATTGTGGAAGAGGGACAGATGTTTCATATTGAACCGGGAGAGTTTCATAAGGTATCTAATCCGACCGATGACTATAATGAGTATATTATAGCTTGTGCACCATTTGCAGATGGGGACAAATATTTGACAGAGTAAATTTATAATGTTATATTTAAAATGCCCACAAATTTTTTAGAAAATTTGTGGGCATTTATATAATATGACATGATATATAGGAGGGAAAAAATTTTCATTATTGTTATTGACAAAAAATAGGGATACTATAGAAATATGATTAGTGATTATTACTTGACATGAAGAGGAGACTTAGCTGTGACTGTAGATATGTATAATCAATCTGCTTTTTTGGTAATAAAAATTGCCTATATGTATTATATGGAGAATTATTCTCAGAATGAGATCGCAAAAGCTTTACAAATATCTGTTACTACAGTTTCAAGAATGTTAAAAAAAGCAAAACAGGAAAAGATTGTAGAGTTTGTAATAAGAGATCCTTATGTAGAATGTATTTCACTGGAGAAGAAGTTAAAAGATACATTCGGACTTAAGGATGTTATTATTGCACCGGGATTGGCGGTAGAGGCAGAGGATGGAAACTATTTAAGCGATGAAGAAAGTGCCAAAAAGCTAGTGGCACTGGAAGGAGCTAGATATTTACAAAGAATTATAAAAAAGAATGATGTTTTAGGTGTTACCTGGGGAAGTACGATTTACCGTCTTATTAATTACTTAAATCCTGCACAAAAAGTAGATGCGGCTTTTGTGACATTGCATGGGAGTATTGCATGCTGCAGGAATGAGTTAGATGTGCGGACTTTAGTATTGAGAATGGCAAAGGCTTTTTCAGGAACGCATTATTATTTACTTACCGAAGCTCTAATGAGCAGTAAGAAGGCAGCAGATATTATCAAGCAGGAGAAAAACAATAAAAAAGTTTTTCAGATGTTTGAAAATATAAATATTTCAATTAGCGGAACCGGTTCATTTTATCCTGAATTAAATTCCGTTCTGGCGAAGCAGGAATTTATGAGTAAGGAAGAGTTAGGCTGGCTGCAGGAACAATCCGTGGTAGGAGATATTGCCTTACGTTTTTTTGATAAAGAAGGAAAAGAATGCAAGACAGAGATTGCAGACAGAATGATAGCTATTGATTTCGAGCAATTTAAAAAGATTGATACGAAGATTACCATTGCGTCAGGGGGATATAAGGCGCATACGGTTTTAAGTGCTCTCAAGGGGAAGTTAATTGATGTGTTAATTATTGACTATCAGCTTGGACAGAGAATTATGGAACTGTACAGGGCTGAGACTACGGAATAATTTATATGTATTGGGAGGGGTAAAATGGAAGAATATATCATGACGATCGATGAAGGTACTACTAGTGCACGTGCGGTTCTTTTTAATAAGGATAGTGAAATCATAGCAATGTGTTCTAAAGAGTTTGCACAGTATTATCCGCAGCCAGGCTGGGTAGAGCAAGATCCAAAAGAAATCTGGCTGACCACAAAGGAAGTTATCAACAAAGTTGTTGCTGATTCAGGAATTGATCCAAAGCAGATTAAAGCAGCGGGTATTACAAATCAGCGAGAGACAGTAGTAGTTTATGATAAGAATACCGGTGAACCGGTATATAATGCGATTGGCTGGGCAGACAGAAGAACAGCTCCATACTGTGATGAATTAAAAGCAGCAGGAAAAGAGCAGATGTTTATTGACAAGACCGGCTTGCTTATTGATGGATATTTTTCAGGAACGGAAATTAAATGGATTCTTGATAATGTTCCGGGAGCAAGAGAGAAAGCGGAAGCGGGAGAGCTTTATTTCTCAAATATCGATGGATGGATTATGTACAAATTGACGGAAGGCAAGTGCCATCTTACAGATTACTCCAATGCATCAAGAACACAGTTATTTAATATCCATACGCTTGAGTGGGATGATGATATGCTGGAGCTTTTTAATATTCCAAAGTCAATGTGCCCGACGGTACTTCCGAGTAGTGGACATTTCTGCACAATAGAAAGAAAGGATTTCTTTGGAGGAGTAGCTGTTCCGATTACAGGTTGTATTGGTGACCAGCAGTCTGCAACGTTTGGACAGTGTTGTTTCGAACCGGGTATGTGTAAGATGACTTACGGAACAGCAGGATGTATGTTAATGAACATTGGTGAAAAACCAATCCCTTCCAAGAATAATCTGCTCTTAACAATCGGCTGGGGATTAGATGGAAAGGTAGAGTACATCTATGAAGGAACGGTATATAATGCAGGTTCTTCTATTCAGTGGTTAAGAGATGAGATGGATATGATTGATTCCACACCGGATTCTGAATATTATGCAGCAAAATCAAAGCTTCCAAGAGGTTATGTATATGTCGTTCCGGCATTCTCAGGATTAGGAGCACCGTGGTATGATTCCTATGCGAGAGCAACTATTTTCGGTATGCATCGTGGTGCTAATAAATATGATGTAATTAAAGCAATGTTGGATTCTCTTGGATATCAGACAAGAGATATTGCAAACGCAATGGCAAAAGATGCAGGTGCCCCTATTAAGTTACTTCGTATCGATGGTGGTGCAGCAAACAATAATATCGTAGCACAGTTTGTAGCAGATATTTTAGGTGCAGATGCAGAACGTCCGGTAAGTGTAGAGACAACAGCAGCCGGAGCAGCATATCTGGCAGGTCTTGCAGTTGGATTCTGGAAAGACAAAGAAGAGATTCTTGCGTGTCGTAAGATTGATCGTCTTTTCCATCCAGAAATGCCGGAAGAAGAAAGAGAAGAACTTTATGCCGGCTGGGTTAACTGTGTAGAGTCTCTTATGGTTTGGAGTAAGAAGGCAAAACAGTAATAAGATAAAAGCAGTCTGGATAAAACAGATTTATTAATGAGAAATCCTTGAATCATTACATCGTTATTTCCAAATTTTCAAAACAATATGATCGCAGGATAAGGAAGCAGTAAAAAAAGAATTGCTGTACAATTCATAAAATGTGTTGTACAGTAGTTCTTTTTTTCTGAAAATATTACATAGGGATGGAAAATTTTTTCATTATTGCACATGGAAATGCAAAAAAGTATAATAAATTTAGGTAAAAAAGAACTTATAACGTAACAGAAAGGGGCGCAAATATGAAAACAGATGTGTTGATTATTGGCGGCGGAGTAATAGGATGTGGAATTGCCCATCAGTTATGTAAGTATAATTTTGATGTTACACTGGTGGAAAAAGAAGCAGATGTGTGTATGGGAACAAGTAAAGCAAATTCCTCTATGTTACACGATGGTTACAATGTCGACAAAACGAAACTAAAAGGACAGATGGTTTTAAAGGCAACGAAGGAACTCTATCAGGAGCTGGCAAAGGATCTGCATTTTGACTTGAATATATGTGGCTCTCTTCTTCCGGGATTTGAGGAACAGGACTGGGCGGCTATTCATCATCAATTTGAGATGAGTGCGGATAATGGAATTCGAGGAGTCAGAATTGTAGGCCAGGAAGAATTACATGAATTAGAACCGCATATGAATCCTGCTGCGAAGTTTGCATTATTTAATCCAAATACCGGTGTGTTAAATCCTTTTGAGCTGACGATCGCACTTGGTGAACATGCGGTACTTAATGGAACAAAGGTATTATTAAATACCGAGGTAACAGGAATCAACTCTGAAGACGGAAGAGTTGTTTCGGTTGACACAACACAGGGAACGATTGAAGCAAAGATTGTAATCAATGCGGCAGGTCTTTATTCAGATAAAGTTGCCGGTATGGTGGAGCATGTAGATTATACGGTAAAACCAAGAAAAGGTGTTTATTTCCTGTATGATAAACAGTATGGGGATTTTATCAGACGACCGATCTACACAGCCCCTACGGCAGTTTCGAAAGGCTTGATCATGCTGCCGACAACAGAAGGAAATATTCTTTGTGGTTCTAATGCGATTTTACATGAGGACAAGGATGACCTTTCAACTGATCTTGAATCATTGAATCACATTTATGCAGAAGCAATTCACAAATATTATCCAGAGCTTCCACGTATGGGTGATGTTACAACAATATTTGCAGGAAACAGAGCGGTATCGAATACAGAAGATTTTATTATCGGACATTCTAAAACCATTCGTGGAATGATCAATCTTATTGGTATTCAATCTCCGGGATTATCTTCTGTTCCTGCGATTGCGGATATGGTAGAGGATCTCGTAAGAGAAGTAGGAGAAGATCTTAACTTTAATATTAAGGATAATTATAATCCAAAGAGACCAAAGCCGGTTCTTTTAAGAGAGCTTCCGTATGAAGAAAGAGCAAGATATATTGAGGAAAATCCAGACTATGGAACGATTATCTGTCGTTGTGAAACTGTAAGTAAAGGTGAAATCCTTGATGCAATAAGAAGACCGATCCCGGCAACGAATCTTGATGCAATAAAGAGAAGAGTTCGTGCAGGAATGGGACGGTGTCAGGGTGGATTCTGTGGACCAAGAGTTGTAGGAATTCTTGAAAAGGAATTAGGAATCTCTCCATTAGAAGTTACAAAGAAGGGTAAATCTTCTTACATACTTTCTATGCAGGCGAAAGAGCTTGCTTTACAGGAAGGAGGAAGCAGCGATGAAAAAGTTATCTTATGATCTTGTAGTCATAGGTGGCGGACCTGCGGGATTAGCAGCAGCGTTAGAAGCCAGAAGAAATAATGTAGAAAAGATTCTGGTCTGTGAAAGGGGTTCCAAGCTTGGAGGTATACTCGAACAGTGTATCCATAATGGATTTGGATTACAGTATTTTAAAGAAGAACTGACCGGTCCGGAATATGCAACCCGGTTTGCCAAAAAGGTTTTGGCAAGTGATATTGATGTAAAAACGGATACTATGGTTTTAGACATCACAGAGGATAAAAAAATTATTGCACAAAATGGTGTAGACGGACTGTTTGAAGTAGAAACAAAAGCGTGTATTCTTGCGATGGGATGCCGTGAAAGAACAAGAGAGGCAATTACGATTCCTGGTGACAGACCATCTGGTGTAATGACAGCGGGAGCGGCTCAGAGATATGTCAATGTGAATGGCTATCTTCCGGGCAAGGAAATAGTAATTCTTGGTTCTGGTGATATTGGTCTTATTATGGCAAGACGTATGACTTTTGAAGGAGCCAATGTAAAATGTGTCTGTGAAGTAGAGCCATTTTCATCTGGCCTTGTTCGTAACAAAGTACAATGTCTTGATGATTTTGGAATACCGCTTTACTTAAGCCATACTGTAACAAAGATTCATGGAAGAGAACGATTAGAAGGTGTTTCTATCGCAAAGGTTGACGAGAGAAAGAATCCAATTCCGGAGACAGAAGTTTATGTACCTTGCGACACGCTTCTTCTTTCCGTAGGATTGATCCCTGAAAATGAATTGTCAAAGAGTGTAGGTGTTACACTTGATAAAGTTACAAAAGGCGCAACTGTAAATGAAAAACGACTTACAAACATTTCGTGGATTTTTGCATGTGGAAATGTATTACAGGTACACGATCTGGTTGATAATGTAACAGAAGAAGCAGAAATTGCCGGAAAAGCCGCAGCAGAATATATTCACGGAGAATTAGTTAAACGGGCAAACTCAATAACAGTACAGCCTGGAGAGAACATCGGTTATGTTGTTCCACAAAGAATTGATTATGCTAATCCAGACGAAAAGGTTGTTAAATTATACATGCGTGTGAGAAAGCCGGATGAGAAGGTTCTCATGGTAGTAAAAGATAATGAAGATAATTTGATTGCCAAGTTTAAAAAAGATACGATTGCACCCGGTTCAATGGTATCACTTAGTATACCGTTAATGAAACTTACGGACACAGTGCATGAACTTACCGTGTCTGTTGAAAAACAGGAGGAATGATTATGGGTCAGACGAAAATCATCTGTATCGGCTGTCCAAAAGGGTGTCCGATTACGGTAACATATGAAGATAAGACAATTACAAATATAGAAGGATTTGGATGTAAAAACGGTGAGAGCTATGCAAGGAATGAGTTTACATCACCAGTTCGTGTATTTACTTCTACGGTCAAAGTAGATAATGGAGAATTCGCATTAGTTCCCGTAAAAACAGCCGGATCTGTACCGAAAAATATGTTAATGGAGTGTGCAAAGGAAAGTTGCCGAATTACAGTAAAAGCACCGGTTAATGTTGGCGATGTTATTTGTGAAGACTTTTGTGGAACCGGTATAAAGCTGGTAGCAACAAGGGATGTATTATGTCAGTAGATAAAAAAACAATAAAGCTAATAGTAACAGATGTTGATGGGACGCTGGGACCTGTGAGTACAGCCAGCATTAATGAAGAATATTATGAAGTTATTGCAAAATTACAGGATAATGGAATCATTTTTGGTGCGGCAAGCGGCAGACCCTGTGATGCCCTGGAGAAACTCTTTGCTCCCGTAAAAGATAGAATGCTTTTTTTGTCGGACAATGGAGCCAGAGGAGTATATAAGGGAAAAGAATTATATACGGATGCCATGTCTTTGACAGATTGCTTTGCTCTGGTAGAAGATACGAGAAAATTAAAAGGGTGTCAGTGCGTGTGGCAGAGTTCCGGAAAGACATATTTTGAAAAAGGAGGAGAAGAGATTTATAAGATTATGACAGAATCTATGCATTACAATGGAGAATTAGTGGAAAATTTAATGGAGGTAACAATCCCTGCATTAAAATATACCGTATATCATCCGCAAGATGCAGAGAAGGCAACAAAAGGAGAGTTCTCTGAAAAATGGGGAAGTGATCATCAGCTTGTCTGTGCCGGTCATAATTTTATGGATATAATGAATTTAGAAGCAAATAAAGGAAATGGACTTGCAAGAGTACAGAAGTATTTGAATATTGGCAAAGAAGAGACTGTGGCTTTTGGAGATAATATTAATGATTTGGAAATGCTTGCAAATGCAGCCTACAGTTATGCTGTAGGTGATGCCAGACAAGAGGTATGCAAGGCAGCTCGCTTTATCGCACCACCGATGGAGGAGGATGGTGTTTTGCAGGTGCTGAAAACATTCCTATGAAAATATTATCAGGAGGCAGAAAATATTTTCCTTCTTGTTTTCAATCAGAGAAGAATTTATAATAAAGTCATAGAAAAGAGAAAACAATAATTATTAATTTTAAAGTATTAGGAGGTAGCAAAATGATTCAACAGGACAGAATGTATAGCCCATTATTAAATCCTTTATATGAAGGATGTGACATGAACGATTTATGTGTAGGAACATATCTGATCGGTGCAACAAAAGAAGAAGAAGCAATTGTTAAAGCTGCCAGTATCGGTATTGAACAGACAACAGGTTCCTGGATCGATGTTCCGGAAGAAACAGATGAAATGAGAGCAAAATATTGTTCAAAAATCATTGGAATTTATGAAGTTCCGGCATTCGAAAATCAGACAAATGTAGATAGACAGGTTGCTCCTGACGGACTTCGTTTTTATGTGATCCGCATCGGATATCCAGTAGCAAACATCGAAGATAATATTCCATTATTGATTGGTTCTATTATGGGAAATATTATGTCAATGCCATACCTTAAATTATTAGATATTGATTTCCCTAAGAAATTTGTTGATAAATTCCAGGGTCCAAAGTTTGGTATTCAGGGAATCAGAGATATTTTAGGAGCATATGATCGTCCATTATTAAATAATATGATTAAGCCTTGTACAGGATATACACCAGATGTAGGTGCTAAGTTATTCTTTGAAGCAGCAGCAGGTGGTGTAGATGTTATTAAAGACGATGAGTTAATCGGTGGAGATCGTTCTTTCAATAAATTAGCAGATAGAGTAAAAGCAAATATGGATGCTGCTCACAGAGCAGAAGAAATTAAGGGAGAGAAAACTCTTTATGCTTGTAACATTACAGACGAAATCTCAAGATTAAAAGACAATGCGATGACAGTTATTGAAAATGGCGGTAACTGTATTATGTTAGATGTACATGGTGTTGGATATTCCGCAGTAAGAATGCTCGCAGAAGATCCGGATATCACCGTTCCGATTCTTGGACATAGTTGCTTTAATGGAGCATTTACCTGTTCACCTTATCAGGGTATAAGTTCCAAAGTTGTTACTAAGCTTTGTAGAATGGCAGGATGTGATGTTTACCTTACACAGCCTCCATACGGTAAATTTGATAATACATTTGATAATTATATTATTAATATGATTACTACAAAAGCTAAATTCTATGATCTTAAGCCAATGCTCCCATTCGTAGGAGGCGGAGTTGTACCTGGACTTGTGCCAAGATTTATGAAGGACGCAGGAAATGATATTCTCTTAGGTGTAGGTGCTGGTATCCACGGTCATGGAATGGGACCTAGAGCCGGAGCAAAAGCATTTAGAGAAGCGATTGATGCCTGCATGAATGATGTTCCATTAAGAGAAGCTGCAAAGAACAGTCCGGAGCTTACATGGTCCATTCAGAAATGGGGTATTTATGGAGAAGATCACAGTAAAGGATTATATGCAATTTAATTCCCCGCTTATTAATTAAGTTATACAATAATTAATACATATTAAATATGCCAGGATAATGACAAAGCCTAAGTAAAACCCAAAGAAGAAGCTGCCAGCGGCAGCTTCTTCTTTTTTGCCTGAGAGTAGTTGATTAAGTAGATTGCATAATTATGAAAAAAATAGAAATTTTGCTCGAAAAAGGAGTAATAAATAAAAAGACAGAAAATAATAAAAATATAGACAAAAAGACAGAAGAATAGAAAGAAGGATTGAAAATTTTTTCAATATTGCTACTGTATCAATAAAATAGTATTATAAATAGAAAGAGGTATTAACGTGTTATCAGTGTAATAACACAGGGAGAAGGTAACTTGTCAACAATATATTTATGCAACTATTGATATAGTAGAAAGGAGTATACATGGGTAAATACTATATTGGCTTTGATGCGGGGACACAGAGTGTAAAAGTTGTAATGTACAGTCTGGAAATGGAATGTATTGCCGAAGCAAATTATCCTACTTTTTTTGAATATCCACATCCTGGATGGGTGCAGATGAATGTGGATGAATATCTTGATGCAGTTAAAAAAGGAATCAGAGATGTTGTTAATGTAGCAAAAGAGAAAGGAATCGATCCATCAGAGATACGTGCTATTTTTGGAGATGGAATTATTTGTGGTATTGTAGGTGTAGATGAGAGCGGAGCAGCTATAACACCATATATTAATTATCTTGATTCAAGAACACAGAAGGATACAGAAGAATTGACAGCAAAGAATTTAGATATATGGGCTCGTGAAACAGGAAATGCTGTACCAAACTGTATGTTCCCGGCAATGTTTGCAAGATGGTTCCTGAAAAATAATGAAGAATTTAAAGCAAAAGGAAAGAAGTTCATGCATAACGCACCATATGTTCTTTCCAGATTGGCCGGTTTAAAAGCGGAAGATGCATTCATCGACTGGGGTGCTATGAGTGGCTGGGGCCTGGGTTACAATGTATATAAAAAAGAATGGTCACAGGAACAGCTTGATATTTTAGGTATTGACATTTCCTATATGCCAAAGATTGTAAAACCGTGGGATATTATTGGCGGACTTACAGAAGAAAATGCAGCATTTACAGGACTTATGCCTGGAACACCTATCTGTGGTGGAGCTGGTGATACGATGCAGTCCATGATCGGATGTGGTCTTACGGAAGTGAATCAGGCAGCGGATGTAGCAGGAACTTGTGCGATGTTCTGTGTATCTACAGACGGAATTAAGCCAGAGTTATCTACTCCGGAATCTGGTCTTATTTTCAACAGTGGAACAATGGAAAATACATATTTTTATTGGGGTTATATCCGAACCGGAGGATTATCTTTAAGATGGTACAGAGATAATATCTGTGATAAAGAAGGTGATGGAGAATATTACGATATTCTTTCCGAAAAAGCAAAAGAAGTGCCGGCTGGCTCTAATGGAGTATTATTCCTTCCATATCTGACAGGAGGATATGGTGATTTTGCAAATGCCAGCGGAGCATTTTTAAATATGACAATGGATACAAATCAGGAAGTGCTGTGGAGAGCTGTTCTTGAAGCAATCGGTTATGATTATATTAGTGTGACAGATGTATATAGAGCAGGTGGAGTATCTTTGGATAAGATCACAGTAACAGAAGGTGGAAGCCGCAGTGATTTATGGAATCAGATTAAAGCAGATATGTTGAATAGTACAGTTACCACTCTGAAAAAAGCAGGTGGAGCAGTTATGACGAATGTTGTTGTTGCTGCTTATGCGGTGGGTGATATTGATAATTTGAAAGATTCCTTTAACTCCTGGCTGGAAGTAAAGAAAGTATATACACCGAATCCGGAAAATACAGAGTATTATCGAAGCATATACAATATGCAGAATAAGCTGGTTCGTGAAGATATGAAGCCAACCTTTGATATGCTGGAGAAAATAAGAGAATATAAATAATCGTTGCATTATTGTAGCAAAGAAGGGGGGCTAAGTATGTTTGAAATATCACTGAAAGGACAGGTTTGTCTGATTACAGGGGCAACTCGTGGAATCGGCAAAGCAGTAGCATTAACGATGGCAAAAGCTGATTTGATGGGAATTGTCATAGTGGATATTCAAAAAGATGCCGTTACAGAAGAAACACAAAAAGAATTACAGTCTATGGGGGTAGACGTAAAGCTTGTGATAGGAGATGCGTCTTCGGAAGAAGTAATCAAAGAAGCCGTTAAAGTTTGCATGGACAACTGGGGTAAGATTGATATTCTGGCAAACATTGCAGGTGTTTCTTACATGAGGAATCTGGAGGATACAACAGTAGAGCAATGGGATAAGGTAATGGCAATCAATTTAAGATCTACATTCCTTACAATGAAATATTGTAGTGAGATTATGAAAAAACAAGGCTATGGAAGCATTGTCAATACATCTTCAATTGCCGGAATTACTGGTGGAAACACAGGACCGGATTACGGTGCATCCAAAGCCGGAATTATCGCTCTTACAAAATTTGCGGCGAAGAAGCTTGGTCAGTATAATATCAGAGTGAATGCGATCGCACCGGGAACGATAGCTACCGATATGATCAGACGAAATTACAGCACATTGACACCGGAACAATATGAAAAGAAAATGGCAGCAATACCTATGAAACGAATGGGAGAGCCAGAAGAAGTCGGAAAGGCTGTACTGTTCCTTGCTTCTGATATGGGTAGTTATATCAGCGGAGAGATTTTAGATGTTACAGGAGCACGCATGAGTTAGATGGTGTTTTAAATATGCTTTAGTGTAGTTGTGTTATTGCTGTCGGACTTAAACTGTAAAAAGGTTGCCGATTAATGGAGAAGGGAATTGGCAACCTTTTTATCAATGTATGAATGGGGGAGTACCATGATAAAATATGTAGCAGGAATTGATGCAGGAACAACGGGATTAAAGACAATTATTTTTGATTTACAGGGACAGGAAATTGGAAAAGACTATGAAGAATACCCATGTATTACACCAAGAGTAGGCTGGGTAGAGCAGGATGTTTACTGTCTTTGGGATGCTTTATGCCACACGGTAAAAGGTGCGATTGCAAAGGCAGGAATTGATCCCAAAGAAATAGGTTCTGTAGGAATCTCCAGTCAGAGAGGAACATTTTTTGCGATTGATGAGAACTGGGAGCCATTGCATAATTCGATTGTATGGAGTGATGGACGTGCCGTAGAAGAAGTAGAGTGGATTAAAGAAAATATCGGTGTAGAGCGTTATCATAAGATTAGTGGTGCACCGGTGAGCGGTGCATGGTCTTATGCAAAGTATAAATGGGTCAGAGATCATCAGCCAGAACTTTATGAAAAAGCATGGAAATTTGTCAATGCACAGGAATGGCTGTTACATAAACTTGGCTCAGAAGAATTATTTACTGATCCGGCATCTCTGGCATTAAATGGAATGATGGATGTAGCCACACTAGACTGGTCTAAGGAATTGTTAGATGCGATTGACTTTGATATTGATAAGCTTCCACCAGTAAAAGAACCGGCAAGACAAGTAGGAACCATATCAAAGAAAGCAGCAGAACTTACCGGATTTGCAGAAGGAATGGCAATTTGTGTCGGAGGTGGTGACCAACAGTGTGCAGCAATAGGCTGTGGTGTAACTAAAGAAGGAACCGCAGAAATTACAATCGGAACTGCCTCTGTAATGGTTGCAGCGGTAGATGGTGTAAAAGAAGACCCTGCACATGAAGTGATTTTCAGCGGTCATGCTGTACCGGGACATATGGATATGGAAGGACTTGCCTATGCGACAGGTGTGGCACTTCGCTGGTGGCGAGATGTTTATGGCTCACCGGAAGTTACCGTAGCAAAGGCGACAGATGTTGATCCTTATGACATTATATGTATGGAGGCAGCCAAATCTCCGGCAGGTTCAAGAGGATACATTTTCTTCCCATTTTTCTCCAGTCAGGTAACTCCATATTATCACGATAATGCAAGAGGTGGTTCACTTGGAATATCACTCGCACATAATCGTGCAGATATGGCAAGAGGAGTGTTAGAAGGCGGCGGCTATGAACTTCGAATGATCGTGGAAGCAATGGAAAGAGTTCTCGGCAGACCATTTGACGTTATAAGGCTTTCTGGCGGTGGTTCCAAATCTCCATTATGGAGACAGATTCTTGCCGATATATTTGGAAGACCAGTACAGTGTCTGAAAATGGCAGATTGTGGTGTTTTAGGAGCAGCAATTCTTGGAGCAAGTGGAGCGGGCATTTTTGAAAGTCTTCAGGATGCAGTAGATACGATGGTACATCCAACTGAAATGATTACACCAAATATGAATAACTACAAAATGTATACAGAAATGTACGAAATCTTCCGGGATGCTTTTTTAGCATATAGAGATAAAGACATTTATAATCGTTTAAATACGGTTTGTGAGAAGTATTGGAATTAATTCCAGAATTTTAAATAAGGAATTCAATGGAGGTGGAAGGATGCTTCAAAGTATTACAATATCTGATTGCGTAGGACCATATTCTCAATGCGTTTTAAAAGGAGATATTTTACAGTGTATTGACCATGCGAAGCGTCTGGGATATGAAGGCGTGGAGATGCATATGAGAAATGCAAAATTGAATGATTATCACCGGATTAAGGAATATGCAGACAGACTGGATATGAAAGTAACTGGAATCGGAACAGGAATGGCTTGCTATGCCGATGGACATTATTTGACAAACTTAGATAAACTCGCACGAAAAGAAGCACAACAAGTATTGATTGATTTTTTAGAGGTGGCACATATACTTGGCGATACAGTTGTATTATTTGGTCTTATGAAAGGTCCACTGCCAGATCCAAGAGAAAGAGAAAAATATAAAGATATTTTATTTGAATCTCTTCAACCGATAATAGAAGCTGCCGAAAAGTTTGGAAACGATCTGACTATAGAAGCAATCAATCGTTTTCAGGCAGATTATTTATGGTCCGCAGACGAAACATTAGAATTTGTAAATCGATTTGACAGTAAGAGAGCAACCATTCATTTGGATACCTTCCATATCAATATAGAGGATAAAGATATGGAGAGAGCAATCAGGATATGTAAAGACAGACTTGGGTATTTTCATGTATCTGATTCTGACAGGGCACATCCCGGACATGGACATTTTGATTTTAAAAAATGTATAGAAGTATTATATGATATAGGATATAATGGAGTATTAGGTCATGAATATAATGCGGATCCTGATCCGGTTACAGCGGCAGTGAATGGTTATCAGTTTATAAAGCAATATCTATAAAGTAACAGATTAAAAAGATGTACGAAAGGCAAGGAAAGTAACAAGCTGTCCGTACATCTTTTTTGCTTTTGAAAATTCACATTAATTAATAAAGAAAAAATATTGGAAGATGTCACATGAATACAAGTTATTGCAGTGAAAAGAATCTTCTGTATTTAAAGGAACCTAAAATCTCCAGTTACATCAAGCTGCAGGATCATGAAAAACAGAAAACACGTGGGTACACAGAAGAGATCGGGAAATATTACAACATGAAAACGCAGATGTTTGAGGATGAACTTTATTATGTCTGCCATGATGGAAGAGAACTTCACCATATCAGGACAGAGAAAAAAGAACAGGCTGGTTATACACAAACGTTTGAGGTGTATGGATGTTCCGATTGCAACGGCTGCAGATACAAAGCAAAATGTCTCTATAAATATGATACTGAAAAAGATGCAGAGAAAAATAAGGTCATGAAGATCAATGAACAATGGGAGCTTTAAAAGAGGAAACTCATGCAGATATACAGAGTGAGAAAGGAATTTTGAATCGGCAGATCCGTTCTATACAGACGGAAGGATATTTTGGAGACATCAAAGAAAATAATAGTTTCCGACGGTTTAATTACCGGACAACAGAAAAAGTATATAAGGAATTCATGCTGTATGCGATTGGAAGAAATGCAAATAAATATCATCGTTTTCTTCATAGTGAGATCAAGAAATTTGAAGGAAAACCGAAGAAAAGACAGCTTAGAAAAAGAGCACTTTCAAAAATACAGATAAGGGGTTTTTATGCCCTAAAATACATACAGAAAAGAAAAAATACGGATCTCCCGAAGAAGTTCAAGTATAAAAAATACGGATTTCTATGGGAGATTCGTATTTTGAGATTTTGAGCCTAAAAATTAGTATTAACCGACAGTCCCCTTTTTATATAGTGTTTTAGTCATTCTTAATTCATTAGAAACAGACAAAAATAAAAACTTCAGACTATAACAGCGATATCTTTACAGCAGCTATAGTCTGAAGTTTTTATTTCGTTTTCGGTTTATCCGTACCTCCTGGTTAGTATCGTTTCTTGAATCTTAGCTATAGTCTGAAGTTTTTATTTCGTTTTCGGTTTATCCTAAGTATTTGGCTAAAAATACAACAACGATTAAAATAACCGTTAGAAAAAACATAGTGTTCATTGGAACATTGAGACGTGGGAGTCCACCCTGATCCGGACGTATTTCAAAATTGTTTCGGTTTTCCCATGCTTCTTCTAAACGCTCTTCCTTTGTCTGGTTCTTCCAGCGTTCCATATTTTCTTTGCTTGTTTCTTCAAAGAGAGCAGAATCGCTTTTTAATCCAAGCGCAGCCCGGTCTCTCGAAGATAATGTTTCATCTTTTCGAATATCGTACCCACATACGGGGCATATTTTTTCATCAAATGGATAAACTTTACCACATTTACGGCATTTAATCGTTGTCATATAGAACCACCTCTTTTTTTAAATTATTAGAATTATAACACGCTTATTATAACTTGACAAGAATACGGAAAATGGCTTATCATATAAAAATAAAGTAAGCTGTTTAAGTGAATGAAACAGTTAATGTACTCTCGGAATATTTTTGTACTTCGAGAATACATATTAGAATCAGGAGGAAGAATAATGACAGTTGAGATGTGGATGGGGCTTGGAATTGTTGTTGCAATCATCGGCTTTATTATGTGGCGTGTAGGCTTGAGTATGCAGGCAAAGAGAAATCGAAACGCCGGTATGGTTACTATGATAGCGTGGTTACTTCTCATGGTTGGAGTAATGACCGCCTTTTCATTCTTTAGAGTAAAGTATTTAAGCTGATAAGTGGATAATATAGTAAAAAAGAAATAGGAGAGCATTATGAGGATTTCAACAAAAGGCAGATATGCTCTTCGTTTAATGCTTGATATTGCTATGAATGATGCAGAAGGGAAACCGGTGAGAGTGAAGGATATTGCCAAACGGCAGGAAGTGTCCGGGAAGTATCTGGAACAGATTGTTTCGGTGCTGACCAAGGCAGGATATTTGAGAAGTATTCGTGGTCCTCAAGGTGGATATCTACTCACAAAGCATCCGGATGAGTATACGGTAGGTATGATTCTGCGAGTCACAGAAGGCAGTATGGAGCCGGTTCCTTGTCTGGAAGAAGGAAGCGAAGTTTGCGAGAGAATGGAAGAATGCATAACGATTCCTCTCTGGAGAAAGCTGAACGAGGCAATCAGCGGGGTGCTCGACCATACGACATTAGCTGATTTGATTGAATGGCATTATGCGAAGAATGGAAATGATTATGTGATTTAAAAAAAGCTTCTGGAATTATAGAAGAGTATGATTTCAGAAGCTTTTTTCTATAAAGAAGAACAGAATGAGTTTTTACAAAACAGGAAAGTAAGCAGGAATCTGACGAAGAATATCGAGGTGTTCTTGAAATTGACATTTTTGTATTTTGGAAGGGAAGGATAAAATGATAGGACAGTATACAACACAACAGTGGCTTTTATATTTTTATGTGTATTGTTTTCTTGGGTGGATTTTTGAATCCTGCTATGTATCATTTAGAAAAAAACAGTGGGTAAACAGAGGATTTCTCCATGGACCGTTTTTACCTATTTACGGAAGTGGAGCAGTGATGATGCTCTTTGTGTCAGAACCATTTAAAGATAATCTGATACTCACCTATTTTGCAGGTGTGGTGGGTGCAACGCTGCTGGAGCTGGTAACCGGAGCAGCAATGGAAGCATTGCTTAAAGTAAGATACTGGGATTATTCCAACCAAAAGTTTAATTACAAAGGATATATCTGTCTGTCCTCTTCGGTTGCCTGGGGATTTTTGACGATATTGATGAACGAAGTATTCCATCCGGCAATCTTACACGTGCTTGCCGTCGTGCCAAAGATGACAGATGAAATCTTTGTGTGGGTAGTAAGTGCAGGTCTTGCGGTCGATCTGTGTATTTCTGTACGTGATGCAATTGATCTTAGAAATATTCTTGTTGGAATGGAAAATGTACGAAAAGAAGTGGTTATATTAAGAAAGAGAGCAGATGTTGTTATCGCTGTTCTTGATCAGGAGTGGAGAGAATATGTTAAGAACCATCCGGCAGTAGAGCGTATGGATGAAATAGGAAAAGAAATAGAACTGCGTCTGGCTAAGATGAGAGAAATGGCAGAGCTTCCAAGGCTTCCAGAACATCAGAAACTCGAAATGCTTGATATGAAAGAAAGAATCGGAAAGTTAAAAGAACGTAATTTCCGCCTGAAAAGAAAGGGAACCGGCAATGTCCGAATGCTTATTAAAGGAAATCCTACTATGGTCTCTCCAAAGTATACGGATGCCTTTAATCAGTTAAAAGGATACTTAGCGGATTTTGAAGAAAAAAGAAAAGGGAAAAAATAACAATTTTTTTAAGATATTGTGAAGAGTGGGAAAATACATTGACTTATTAAGAAAGTTGCGTTACATTTTTAAGATAATAAATTGTGCAGGCATCTGTATTATTTATACAGTTTATACATCATGACGCGCATCTCGCAGCAAAAATGTCAGGACATTCCTGAATATATAGCAATCGGGCAAAAAGGTGATATTATGACAGAAAAATTAAAGAATTATAAGCATGGTTTACTCCTGCTATACTTTCCGTTTTATTTAGCGGCATTTTCCTATTTAGAAAAAAGAGTGCCGGATCAATTACATATTATTGACTGTGCGATTGATCGGTATATTCCCTTTATAGAAGTATTTATCATACCGTATCTTTTATGGTTTGCGTATATTGCAATAGCAGGTATTTACTTTTTCTTCCAGGAAAAGGAATCCTTTTGTAAGTTAATGTATTTTGGCATGATTGGAATGACGATATTTATTATTGTTTCTTATGTATATCCGAATGGCTTAGAACTTCGGCCAGACACATTTACAAGAGACAATATCTTTATACAGCTTACCAGAAAGATCTACTCGATGGATACGCCGACAAATGTACTTCCGAGCATTCATGTGTTTAACTCGATGGCGGTGTATTTTGCCGTAAAAAACAGTCCGTATCTGAAAGAAAAGAAAGTGATAAGAGGAGCGGCCTTTTTTATGACTACTTCTATTATCCTGTCCACCATGTTTTTAAAACAGCATTCCGTTGTGGATGTACTTACTGCATTGATTTTATCTTATGTAAGTTATGATATTATTTATAATGAAAGAACAGAAAAGATAAAAGAAGGATTAGAAGAACTAAAATTTCGCAGAAAACGCAAAGAATTCTCCAAATTTTGACCTTTTCCTGCATTGGTTGATGTGATAGAATAGATATAACAAAATGTTGCAGATGAGGAAGTGTAGACATGCGAAAGATAATATTTATTGGAAGAAGTGAGGCGGGGAAAACAACACTCACACAGGCGATGAAAGGCAAGAAGATTGTTTATCATAAAACACAGTATATTAATCACTATGATGTGATTATAGACACACCGGGTGAATATGCCGAAACAAAGGAACTTGCCGGTTCCCTCGCTGTATATAGTGCAGAAGCAGACGTAGTAGGTCTTTTGATCAGCGCAACAGAACCGTTTTCCCTATATCCGCCAAACGTAACAGCGCAATCTAATAGAGAAGTAGTTGGAATCGTAACGAAGTGTGACCATTGGGCAGCGAACCCAGAGCAGGCCGCTGACTGGCTAAGACTTGCCGGTTGTAAGAAAATCTTTATGACAAGCTCATTTACAGGCGAAGGTATCGCAGATATAATTTCCTATCTGAAAGAGGAACATGATAAGCTTCCATGGGAAGAAGTCAAGGCACAGTACGACCATCTTGGCTATGGAAAAGGAGAAAGCGATCAACAGCTTAATCTTAACGGCGTAATCGTATAATTTATGTATGATTTATAAACAAACAAAAACATACAAAAAGCAGAAATTTACTATAAAAGAAAATGTGAAGATAGTCGCGGCGCAGAAAATGCCTGATCGGCATTTTTACTGGCTCCGACATCACATTTTCTTTTATAGTAAATTTCTGCTTTTCTGTTTTTCTGTTTTTGGGCGAATTAAAAAACTCATATTCATGTGCTTTATAACGCATAGATTGCTTTTTTTATGAATTTTAATTAAAGCTTCTGGTTTTCTTATTTTGATTATAATTCTTATTTTAATTATAGTTTGTAAAAAAATTCCAGGAAAAGTTTCTGGAAAATAAAAAAAGCTCCCTGCCGGACTTGAACCGGCGACCTACGCATTACGAATGCGTCGCTCTACCAACTGAGCCAAGGAAGCTTGTCAAAAACTGACCTAATCATTTTACTATACTTTTAGAAAAAAAGCAATAAAAAAATATTAATTTACTATTTGATTTCTTAGGGGAAACAGACGAAAAAAGAAATAATACCATATCCCATCTGCTCTGTAGTCGCTGTGTTTAAAATGCTCATCTGCATCATAAACACGCTCCGAAGCCGCATCTGGGATATGGTATTATTTCTTTTTTCTGTGTGTTGGCTCCAGAAGGAATGAATGTAATGGTTTTTGTAAGGGATAAGGAGAGAGGTCAGAAGACTACTGCTTGCTCGAAAGGTATACCATCCAGAAGAGAAAAATGATATATTGCCACAATATAGTAGTGAATTTATCGTATACAATGATAGCTGACAATATTATCTTATCAGCATTGACAGCATCGCGGAGATAGTATCAGAATAAGTCATAACCTTCTGACCCCTTCCCCATCTCTTTTTCAAAGACTATTACATTCATTCCATGTGATACCAACACACAGAAAATAAAAATAATAGACCATAGTAAATGAAATGTGAGAACAGGTAAATAAAATTCCATGACAGAGATATCTTCCGAACAAGCAGTAGATTTCTGACCACTCCCCCTTCTCTCCGCCAAAAACTATTGTATTCATTCCTTCTGGAGCCAACAAGCAGAAAATAAAAAGAATAGACTATCGCAAATGTAATGTGAGAGCAAGTAAAAATGCCGAACAGGCATTTTCTACGCAGTGATATCTTTACAGTTTCGATAGTCTATTCTTTTTATTTTCGTCTGTTTCCCTAATGAATCAAATAGTAAAATAGTGTATTATAGAGGATAGTATATTTTATTTTAAGAAAGAAGGACGAGTTATGAAATACATAATCATCGGAGCAGGTGGAACAGGAGGAATACTTGGATTCTACATGACAAAGGCAGGAAAAGACGTGACACTTATCGCAAGAAATGCACATTTAGAAGCTATGCAAAAGCAGGGACTTTCTGTCCAAAAAATGTGGACAAACGAAACAGAAACCATACCTGTCGGTGCAGAAAGTATGGAATCTTATGAGGCAAAAGGAGAAAAAGCAGATGTAATTCTCGTCTGTGTTAAAAAATATTCTCTCGATTCCTGCATTCCATTTATTCAAAGCATTTCCCATGAAAATACGATAGTTGTTCCGGTATTAAATGTTTATGGAACAGGTGCGTATCTTCAAGAGAAACTTCCAAAGGTTCTTGTGACGGATGGATGTATCTACGTTTCTGCTAATATTAAACAGGCAGGAGTATTATTGCAGCATGGAGAAATATTAAGAGTATTTTTCGGTGTAAGGGAAAAGGAAGATTTGAAGAAATTAAATGGACAGTCAGATGGTGAATATAAAGCAGAAAGATTATTGAAAAAGATTGCACAAGATTTTAAAGATAGTGGAATTGATGGAATTTTGTCAGATAATATAAAACGAGATGCATTGACTAAGTTTTCCTATGTGTCTCCAATCGGAACCGCAGGACTTTACTTGCATGCTGTTGCAGGAGATTTCCAACGAGAGGGAGAAGCCAGGGAACTTTTTAAGACATTAATTCGAGAAATTGTTACACTAGCTAACGCAATGGGAATTACTTTCGAAGAAGACCTTGTAGAACGTAACTTAAAGATCCTTTCTAATTTGCCGGAAGAAGCAACGACATCTATGCAAAGAGATGTTATGGAAGGAAAACAGTCGGAGATTGATGGGCTGGTATATGAGGTTGTACGGATGGCCAAAAAGTATGGGGTAGAAGTGCCAGCGTATGAGAGAGCGGCAGAAAAGTTTCGGGAGATGGGGGTGAAGTAGTATAGAAAATGACATAGCTTAGTTGACAGATTGGAATATATACAGTATCATTAATTAACGCAATGCGTTTTGTGATTGAATGGAGAGAGGTTGTGGGTAGAGGAAGAGAAATAAAAGAACTGCGAGAAAAAATGGGAATGAACCGCAGAGAATTCAGTGATTACTATGGAATACCATATCGTACGGTTCAGGACTGGGAAGCAGAAAAACGCCAATTGCCAGACTATCTGTTACGTTTGATTAAATATCGAGCAAAGATGGAGGGAATGGTGAAAAAAGATAAGTCGTAAGACTTATTTTTTTACCGCTTAATTAACGCAATGCGTATATTTAAGTAAAGCAGAAGGAGGTAGACGTGGAAAGAAAAGTAAATGTAATCGAGGATATAGATGGAAAGAAAACGGTATTTATTCATGACATCATATTCAAAGGGAAAAGATCTGTAAAATGGGAGAAGGTTGAAAAATATCTAAAACAATATGTAGGAGATATATACATAATTGATCATAGCAATGATGCAGTTTATATTGGAACAGATTTACCGGATGAGTATACTCATTCAAATTATACACATATTTTAAAAGGAGCAAATGCGAAGACAAAAGCTAATGCAGCACAGGGATTACCTGAATTGATTGAAATTGCAGCTGGAAAGAAATTTACTGAAAATTATAAAGAAAAACATACTATAGATGCAATGTATGGCTGGTATCGTTATGAGTCAAGATTTGCTTTGCCAGTGTTTAATGAAGTTGGGGAAATTGAAAGATATAATGTTTTTAATGTAATAATGGTTATTCGACATGCAAAAGATGGTAAAATGTATCTATATGATATAATGAACATAAAAAAAGAAACGAGCACCCTTTTCCAGTCTGAAGACATTACTCAGTAAAAAACCCATTTCTTGGCTATAATTATACCCCCGTAGTAGCAAAAAGTCAATGAAAAGAAACGAGCACCCCGCTTGAGCAATAGCTGTACGGTAACAAACCTATTTCTTGATTATATGATACATTGAACAGTATTAAATGTCAACGAAAAAAGCATAAGAACATATTTTGGAAATGATTTCCCAATTAAATAAGCCACTCCAATAAAAAATTGGTCCAGCTATTTATCGGAAAGATCAATGAAAAGGCAGGTTCAGATACACTCATTAAATTCAGTGCGTCCGGATCTGTTTTTTGTTGCTATCGTTTCGTTCAGTTGCCTTTGCTATGTTTGCTTCCTGGGGATTTCAATGACAAACTCTCTCCCATAAGGTATAATACTAATCAGAGTATTTTGTTTTACTCATTACGAAATGAGAGGGAGATTTTTCAATGGATGCGAATGTGATCAAGGAATTGCAAAATGGCTTAAATGCCGCTTATATAAATGGTTCTGTGGCGGTAAATCTGGCGTACAAGCCAGCATTTGTGTCGAATAATCCGGAAGAGGGGAAGAAAGTTATTTCATCTGTAGAGGACGAATTGTTGCGCTGTGATCAGTTCCAGATCAGTGTTGCGTTTATCACGATGGGTGGTGTGACCCCGCTTCTGCAGACTTTAAAAGAGCTTGAGAAAAAGGGCGTTAAAGGACAGGTTCTTACGACCAATTATCTGAATTTCAGCGAGCCGAGAGCACTTGAGAAACTCAATGGATTGAAAAATATTACGTTGAAAATGTATGACGTGGAAGCTGCCGGAAATGGTTTCCATACGAAGGGATATATTTTCAAGAAAGAAGAGATTTATCGAATCATCATCGGAAGTTCTAATATGACAAGTGCGGCGCTGACGGTTAATAAGGAGTGGAATACGAAACTGATTTCTACAGAAAATGGTGAGGTAGCAGAAGAGATTGTGGAAGAATTTCATAATCTCTGGAACAGTGAGTATGCATTGCCTTATGATGATTTTTATGAAATTTACAGAGAACGTTACAATATCATAAAACATCAGCGTGAGATAGCGAAATGCGAAGAGATTCCGTCACTCGAAAAATACCGATTAAAACCGAATTCTATGCAGGAGAGATTTATTGCGAATCTTAGGAAGATTCTGGAGCAGGGAGAAGAGAGGGCACTTTTGATATCAGCCACTGGTACCGGTAAAACATTCGCCTCTGCATTTGCTATGCGAGAACTTGGTTTCAAAAGAGTGTTGTTTTTAGTACATCGTGTAACTTTGGCGAAACAGGCTAAGAAATCTTTTGAAAAAGTCTTCGGTAAGAAAGTGACGATGGGAGTGGTTGGTGCTGGTTTCTATGAATATGAGAAAGAGTATGTGTTTGCTACAGTAGAAACCTTAAATCGAGATACTCATTTATTTCAATATCAACCGGATGCGTTTGACTGCATTATTCTAGATGAAGCGCATCATAGTTCCAACAACATTTACACCAAAGTCATTAATTATTTCAAACCAAAGCTGTTCTTAGGAATGACGGCAACTCCGGACAAAAGGGATGATAATCAGCAAGGAAAAAATATTTATGAGATTTTTCATTATCAGATTGCTTATGAAATCCGTTTGCAGCAAGCTATGGAAGAGGATCTTCTTTGTCCATTTCATTATTTTGGCATTAGTGAGATTATTTCTTTGGATGACAAAATGTTACAGGCTACAAAATTGACAGATGCAGCGTTCAATCAGCTTACCAGCGATGAGCGTGTAAGACATATCATTGAGCAATCGGAGTATTACGGATATAGTGGTAATCGTGTAAAAGGACTCATTTTTTGCAGTCGTGTAAAGGAATGCGAGGAGTTATCGAAAAAATTCAATGAACTGGGATATCGCACAGTTGCTCTTAGTGGAAATGATAATGAAGACAAACGCCAGGAAGCCTTTGAAAGACTGGCAATGGATGAAGAAGATGCTACGGAAGATCGTCAACCTTTAGATTATATTTTTTCCCGCGATATATTGAACGAAGGTGTTGATATTGTTGAAGTGAATCAGGTTATCATGCTTAGACCGACACAGTCTCCGATTGTATTCATTCAGCAGTTAGGACGAGGATTAAGAAAAGCGCCGGGAAAAGAATATGTTGTTATTCTGGATTTTA
This sequence comes from Anaerobutyricum soehngenii, assembly GCF_009697165.1. Taxonomy (NCBI): domain Bacteria; kingdom Bacillati; phylum Bacillota; class Clostridia; order Lachnospirales; family Lachnospiraceae; genus Anaerobutyricum; species Anaerobutyricum soehngenii. The sequence goes on from NZ_VULP01000001.1 coordinate 233,537, forward strand.
TTGGGAATTATAATAATAATTTTATGATTCCGGTGGCGTTATCTGGAGACCGTTCTTACAATGCTGATGTGATTCGTAAGTATGTGATCAGTGGAAATAGTACGATACCAGGTGCATCAACTGTACATTTTGATGAAATCTCTAAGGACAAAATTTTCAAATCTATTGATAAGATTAAGGGAATGAAAGCTCTGATTAAAGAAAGTTATATTTCACTGAAGAATCGTTTGGGGAGAATTCCGTTTTTATATGATTTTTATGAGAATCAAGAAATTGATCCATTAGTAATTATTCGAGAATATAAAACGTACTATGCTTTTATGCAGGTAATGGAAAAGGATAAATACACAAATAATTTAAGTGAACAGGAAAAGTTAACACTGGAGTATTTATCTAAAACTGTTCTTTCAGGTGTACGACCCGATGAACTTGCAATTTTAAGTCAATTGCTTCATAAAGATTATATCGGTATTACAGAGTTTAAAACGGAATATCAAAAGACATTTGGATTTGAAATCAGTGTAGCACAGGTAAAGGAAGCAATTCAGGTATTACAGGGACATTTTGTAAGTAAAGAGGCTGAGTATAAGAAGTTCTGTCAGATTGACATTTTAGAAAATGATCGGTCAGGAATGATTCGAAGAGTACAAAGTTATGCGGACAGACTTAAGCATATACAATTCTACAAACAGGTGGAAGATATTATAAAAGTTGGACTTACTAGATATCAGGAAAAATATCTTCCATGGAAAAATATAGATAGTCCATTTGTGTTGTATGAAAAATATTCCAGAAGAGATGTTAGTTTGCTTATGAATTGTGGCAAGGATTTATCTTCTGTTATGTATGGTATGAAACGAATTGATGATGATGTATTTATTTTTATTACTTATCACAAGGAAGAGAGCCAGGATGAAAAAAATTATGTGGCTGGAAAACCGGACTATGCGGATGCATTTGAAGATAACTTGATTTTTAAGTGGGATTCTCAGATTGGTAAAGGATTGGAAAGCTCTTATATGCAAGATGTACTGGGAGCTACAAGAAAGCATTTGCTTGTAAAAAAATCAGATGCAGAAACGAATTTTTATTATATGGGAGAATTTGATGTAATGGAAGCTAAAAATGCACAGAAAGAAGATAATCGTGGACGCATGCAGCCGATTACGAAAGTCACTATGAGAATGCACCATGCAGTAAGAGAGGATTTATTAAGATATTTACAGTCTAATATTACAGCATAAAAAGATAGAGGGATGATAGAGGAGAAACAGATGAAAACGGTAAAAGTAGTTGCAGCAATTATCTGCGATAATATGAAAGAAAAAAATAAGATATTTGCAACAGCGAGAGGCTATGGCGAACTGAAAGGTGGCTGGGAATTTCCAGGAGGAAAAGTGGAGCCGGGAGAAACATCTCAGCAGGCACTTATAAGAGAAATCATAGAAGAACTGGATACGGAAATCAAGGTCGGAGAACTGATTGATACGGTAGAATATGATTATCCAACTTTCCATCTTTCTATGGATTGTTTTTGGGCTGAAGTTAAAGCAGGACATTTGGAGCTGAAAGAAGCAGAAGCGGCAAAGTGGCTTACGAAAGATCAATTAGATAGTGTTACCTGGCTTCCGGCAGATATTCTGTTGATAGACCAAATTAGAAAGTGTATGAAATAAGTGTATGAAATAATAGAATAAAGGACTTAGTATGAAAGTTACAGTAATCAGATCAAACAGGAAAACGGTGGCTATTCAGGTAAATTCCAATCTAAGTGTCACTGTAAGGGCTCCGCGTAGTGCTTCAGAGAAAGACATTGAAGAGATTCTTAAAAAGAAGGAAGCCTGGATAAGTAAACATATTGAAAAAATTAAGGAAACCAAGGAAAGGGTTGAGGCGGAACCTACAGAAAAGTTGACGCGTGAGAAAGTTATAGCGCTTGCGGAGGAGGCGCTTAAGGTGATTCCGGAGAGAGTAGAATATTTTGCAAAAGTAATCGGAGTTACTTATGGAAAGATAACTGTTAGAAATCAGAAGACAAGATGGGGAAGCTGTAGTAGTAAAGGAAATTTGAATTTTAACTGTCTTTTAATGCTGGCGCCTCCGGAAGTGTTAGATTATGTTGTAGTTCATGAACTGTGTCACAGAAAACAAATGAATCATTCTAAGGCGTTTTGGTTAGAGGTAGAGAAGGTGCTTCCTAATTATAAAGAAGTAAGGAAGTGGCTAAAAGAAGAAGGAAGCCAGATGATTACATTATTTCTATAATTACCGTCTTGTCGCATGCTTTCTCTTATTGTATAATAATCATTGATAAAATTTTTGGAGGCGCTAAGATGAAGATACGAATCGCTACGCCGGAGGATGCTTCTGCTATTCAGAGTATTTATCGGTATTATGTAGAACATACAGCGATAACTTTTGAATTGGAAGTTCCATCGGTGGAGGAGTTTCAGGGAAGAATTAAGAAGACCTTGGAGCGGTATCCTTATTTGGTGGCTGAAGAGGATCGTGTGATTATTGGATATGCGTATGCAGGAATTTTTTATGACAGAAGGGCATATGACTGGTCAGCGGAGATGTCGGTTTATGTGCAGAAGGGGATTCACGGGAAAGGTGTTGGTACGGCTCTTTATGAGAAGATGGAAGAGTTGTTGAAAAAGCAGCATATCGTGAATTTGTTTGCATGCATTACCCATCCGAATGCAGAGAGTGAAGCGTTCCATGCAGCACGTGGATATGAGAGGAAAGCACATTTTGAGAAATGTGGATATAAGATGGGGCAGTGGTGGGATATTGTGTGGATGCAGAAGATAATTGCGCCGCATGATGAAGCGCCGGAACCTTTTCAAAGATTTACAGGAGGATTTTAAAGATGAAGAAGAATTTGTTAGTAGCACAGTCAGGAGGACCAACAGCAGCGATTAATGCAACGTTAGCAGGTGTGATCGGACAGGCAATGAAGGAAGAGCAGATTGATCAGGTTTATGGTGCCTGTTATGGAATTCAGGGTGTGTTGGAACAGAAGTTTGTGAATCTTACAGAGAAGGTTGACACAGAGGAAAAGTTGGAGAAGTTAAAGAGAACTCCGGCGGCAGCGCTTGGTTCTTGTCGTTTTAAGCTTAATAATATCAAGGAAGATGACAGTCAGTATCAGGAGATTGTTGATATTCTTCATAAGATGAACATTGGATATTTTGTTTATATCGGTGGGAATGATTCTATGGATACGGTAGCGAAGCTTTCTGCATACTGTAAGGAGAAGGGTGTAGAAGATATTAAGGTTATTGGTGGACCAAAGACGATTGATAATGACCTTTGCGGAATAGACCATTGTCCGGGATTTGGTTCAGCAGCTAAGTATATTTCTACAGTTTTCTGCGAGCTTGAACGGGAGATTACTGTATATGAACCGAAGAATGTAATTATTGTTGAGATGATGGGACGTCATGCCGGATGGCTTACTGCGGCTGCTGCATTAGCGGAAGGTAAGAATGGTAATGTACCATATCTTGTTTATTTAGAAGAAAAACCATTTTCATTGGATCGCTTTATTGATGATGTGAAGGAAAAGCTGGCCTCAACGAATGCTGTGCTTGTTGCGGTTAGTGAAGGTGTACATGATACAGAGGGTCGTTTCTTATGTGAACAGGAAGGATCTAGAGAGTTAGATGTATTTGGACATACGAAGTTATCTGGTACTGGAAAGATTTTAGAGGAAGCGGTTCGAGCAAAGATTGGCTGTAAGGTTCGTTCGATAGAATTGAATCTGTTACAGCGCTGTGCAGGGCATATTTTAAGTAAGACGGATATTGAGGAGTCCGGTAATCTTGGTGCGAATGCAGTTAAGCTTGCAGTAGCAGGAGAGAGTGGATTAATGTCTTCTCTTACAAGAGTGTCTGATGCTCCATATACGGTAGAGTACAGTGGTGTTGATATTCGTGAGGTTGCGAATAAAGAGAAGAAGATTCCTGTAGAGTGGATTAATGAGGCTGGCAATGGTGTGAAAGAAGAGTTGATTACTTACTTAACCCCATTGGTTCAGGGCGAAGTTTCCAGTATCTATGAGGATGGTATGCCAAGTTATATTGTTTTAAAATAATAAAATTAAATTCGACTCTGACAGTAAGGTTTTCCGCACTGGAATAGTTATGATGATAATGGAAATAGCAGGAGAAAAAGCTCTTCTATTCTATCTTTCTGTCAGCTGGTCGGTAAGGGTAGAGTAGAGGAGTTTTTTATGTTAAAGATAGCGGTTTATGGGAAGGGTGGTATCGGAAAGTCCACAGTGACCAGTAATTTAGCGGCGGCGTTTGCCAGTATGGGAAAGAAGGTTATCCAGATTGGATGTGATCCTAAGGCGGATTCTACGATTAATCTTCTTGGGGGAACAACGCCGATTCCAGTGATGAATTATATGCGTGAGTATGATGAGGACCCAGAACAGATCGAGGATATTTCAAAGATTGGTTATGGCGGGGTTTTATGTATTGAGACAGGGGGACCGACACCGGGTCTTGGCTGTGCCGGAAGAGGTATTATAGCGACGTTTAGCTTGCTGGAGGATTTGGAGTTGTTTGAAACATATGAGCCGGATGTGGTGTTATATGATGTGCTTGGTGATGTAGTATGTGGTGGATTTGCAGCACCGATTCGTGAGGGATATGCGAGCAAGGTACTAATCGTGACTTCCGGGGAGAAGATGGCTCTTTATGCAGCGAATAATATTAATAATGCAGTGAAGAATTTTGAGGATAGAAGTTATGCGAAGGTGTATGGTATTGTGTTGAATCACAGGAATGTTGAGAAGGAGACAGAGAAAGTTGCTGAATTTGCGGATTTAGTCGGTCTTCCGATTGTGGGAAAGATTCCGAGAAGTGATGAGATTACCCGATGTGAAGATAAGGGAATGACTGTTATTGAGGGAGAGCCGGATTCTCCGGCAGCACAGGCATTTTTGAAGCTTGCAAAGGAACTTCTTGAAAATGCACAGGATACTGCGGAGGAAGAAGTATGGTAGAGAATGTAAAGAGTACAATAACAGAGACAGAAAGAGCGGAAAAAGCCTATTTCATTACAACAAAAGAACTTGCAGAAGCAGGGAGAGACAATATTCCTGATGAGCTGATTTCTTCAAAGCACCTGATCTATAGTTCGCCGGCGACACTTGCGTATAATTCACCGGGAGCGCAGGGGTTTGGTGTAAAGAGAGCGGGACTGGCGATTCCGGGTTCGGTCATGCTTCTTTTAGCTCCGGGATGCTGTGGAAGGAATACGACTATTTTAAGTGAGCTTGGCGGGTACAGTGAACGATTTTTTTATCTGATGATGGATGAGACAGATATCGTAACAGGGAGACATTTAAAGAAGGTGCCGCAGGCAGTAGAAGAGATTTATGATTGTCTGGAGACGAAGCCATCGGTTGTTATGATCTGCCTTACCTGTGTGGATGCTTTGTTGGGAACGGATATGGAACGTATTTGTAAGAAGGCGCAGAAGAGTGTAGGTATTCCTGTTTTACCATGCTATATGTATGCACTTACAAGAGAGGGAAGAAAGCCTCCGATGGTACATGTCAGACAGTCGATCTATTCTTTGTTAGAACCAAGAAAGAAGAAGAGTACTTCTGTGAATCTATTAGGGCATTTTGCTCCGTTAGAGGATGACTGCGAGCTTTATGATCTGTTAAAGCAGCTTGGAGTTAAGACGATTCGAGAGATTTCACGCTGTGAGAATTATGAAGAATATCTTGATATGGCAGAAGCTAATTTTAATCTTGTATTAGATGCAGAAGCACGTTTTGCAGCAGCAGATATGCAGAAGCGTTTAGGAATTCCGTATATTGAACTGACAAGGTTATATCAGCTTGATAAAATTAAGAACCAATATGCGTTGTTTGCAGCGGCGCTTGGAAGTAAGTTTGATGATGAGGTATATTTTAAAGAAGCGTTTGCGGCGAAAGAGGCTTTTAAGAAAAAGTATCCGCATGTAGTGTTTGCGATTGGAGAAGGCTGCAATGCCAATGCATTTGAACTTGCATTGGCGCTGATTCGCTATGGATTTGAGGTTGCGGAAGTATTTGGTAATCTTTCAAAAGAGGATTTTGTTTATATTGAGAAGATGGCGAAGGTAAGTCCAAAGACAAAGATTTATTCGAATTTAGAGCCAACGATGATTTATTATGAACCGGGGGAGAATCCGGTAGATATCGTAATTGGAAAGGATGCTTCTTATTATCATCCGGAAGCTGCAAAGCTTGAGTGGAGTGATGATATACAGCCATTTGGTTATCGGGGAGTAAAGCATTTCTTTGAAGAATGTGAACGTGTACTGGAATTGGAAAGGGGGCAGATTTAAATGAAGGGACTTAGAAAGTATCTCTCACCGTTTGCTCCGGATCAGTCCGGTGCAGCAGCGGTACTTTGTGAATTTCATGGATTGATTATTATTTTAGATGCTGGTGGCTGTGCCGGAAATATCTGTGGATTTGATGAGCCGAGATGGTTTGACAGCCGTAGTGCGATTTTTAGTGCGGGACTTCGTGATATGGACGCGATTCTTGGAAGAGATGATCGTCTGGTGGAGAAGATCGGCAAGGCTTGTGAGAAGCTTTCCGCAGATTTTATTGCAGTGATCGGGACTCCGGTTCCGGCAGTTATTGGAACAGACTATAAAGCACTTTCTCGAATGATTGAAAAGAAAACAGGAATTCCTGCATTGACAATTGATACAGATGGAACGAAGCTTTATGATATCGGAGAGAAAAAGACATGGAAGGAGCTATTTAAAAAGTTTGCTGTAAAACAGGAAGTAGAACCGGGGCGTGTAGGTATTATCGGAGCGACACCGCTTTCGTTTGGCGGCATTTATGAAGAGAACTTTTTAAAAGAGTATTTTAGCGAAAAAGGTTTTTCCAAAGTGCTTTGTTACGGTATGGGTGATGGTTTAGAAGCAGTGAAAGGGGCAGCAGCGGCAGAGAAGAATATCGTTATATCACCGTCTGGAATTGCGTCAGCGAAGTATTTAAAACAGAAGTTTGGAACGCCGTATGAAGTATTTTGCCCACCAGAGATTATTCCGGAATGGAAAGAACGAAAAGAGCAACTTGAACATAGTGAGCAAATAGAACAAAATATAGCAATGCCAAACAGGAAAGAACGCTCAGATAAGAAAGTTTTGATCGTACATCAGCAGGTATTGGCGAACACATTAAGAGAAGAATTGCTTACTCTTGCTATGGAACAGAAGATAGAAACGGATTTTGCAAAGATTACGGTTGCTTCCTGGTTTATGTTAGACGATGCACTAAAGAAGGAAGGGGATCTTCTTTTTAAGGAAGAAGATGACTGGATTTCTTATATCAAAGAAAATGAATATGACATCATTATTGCCGACCCACTACTGAAAAAAGCAGTGCCATTTTATAAGGGAGAATGGTATGACCTGTCGCACTTTGCAATCTCAGGGAAGAAGAGGCAGACTGTATGAGAGTCTGTATCAGGGTATTCGGGATTGTTCAGGGCGTTGGATTTCGACCGACTGTAAAGCGCCATGCAGATGTCTGCCGGATTGAAGGCAGTGTGAGTAACAAAGGACCTTATGTGGAAATCTTTGCACAGGGCAGTGAAGAATGTGTGAATCACTTTATAAAGAGGATTCAGGAGCAGCCGCCGAAACGAGCAGTTATCTTAAAGATGGATGTGGAAAGTCTGGAATCTGCAATAGAGTCTGACACAGAATTTGAAGTGAAATCGGAAGCAAATGCTGAATCAGATAGTAAAGAACGATTCCGTATCATAGAGAGTGAAAAAGAAGAGGGAGAGATTTTTGTTTCTCCAGATATTGCGATTTGTCCGGAATGTAAGAAGGAACTTTATGATAAGAAGGACAGAAGGTATCTCCATCCATTTATTAACTGTACCTGCTGTGGACCGCGTCTTACTATTTTAGATTCCATGCCGTATGACAGAGTACGAACGAGCATGGGAGAGTTTCCAATGTGTGAAAAGTGTGAATGGGAATATACGCATGCAAAGACAAGAAGATTTGATGCCCAGCCGGTTTGCTGTAATGAATGTGGACCGGAGGTGTATTTGCTTGGCAGACCGGAACGGGGAGCAGATGCGATTCGTTACACAAGAAAGGTGATTAGCGAAGGCGGAATTGTAGCGGTAAAAGGCATCGGAGGATTTCATCTTTGCTGCGATGCGTTAAAAGAAGAAGTAGTTGTGGCACTTCGTGCCAGGAAAAAGAGACCGATGAAGCCATTTGCGGTGATGATGAAAGATTTGTCAGTAGTAAATAGGGAATGTGAAGTGGCACCGTATGTAGAAGAGATTCTTGATGGACACCAAAAGCCGATTATTTTGCTTCCGAAAAAGGCAGGAGGACGTCTTTGTGAGAGTGTTGCACCGGATAATCCAAAGATTGGTGTGATGCTTCCGTATGCACCGATACAGCTTCTGCTATTTGATTATCAGGATGATGTAGAAGTTTCTGATTGTCTCGTAATGACAAGTGCGAATACATCAGGTGCACCGATCTGCCGGGACGATGAAGATGCACTGCGTGAACTTACCGGGCTTTGTGACGTAATTCTTTCCCATGATCGGAAAATACGGATTCGGGCAGATGATACAGTCATGGATTTTTACAAGGGAGAGCCGTATATGATTCGTCGTTCCAGAGGCTATGCTCCGCTTCCATTTATGATGGGCAATGAATTTAAAGGGCAGGTGCTTGCCGTTGGCGGTGAACTGAAGAATGCCTTTTGTATCGGAAAGAATCAGTTATTTTATCCATCTCCGTATATTGGAGATATGGGAGATGTGCGAACGGTAAAGGCGTTAAAAGAATCTGTGAAGCGAATGGAAGAATTGTTAGAGGTAAAGCCAGAGATTGTCGCCTGCGATATGCATCCGTCTTATAATACAAGGGCGGCAGCAGAAGAGATGGGACTGCCGGTATTTCCGGTACAGCATCATTACGCCCATATCCTTTCTTGTATGGCAGAGAATGAGTGGACAACAAAGAAAAAGGTTATTGGTGTTTCTTTTGACGGGACCGGGTACGGAACGGATGGAACAATCTGGGGAGGAGAAATCCTTCTGGCGGATTATGATTCTTTTAAACGCTGGGGCTGTATTGAGCCATTTGCTCAGACCGGTGGAGATGCTTCTGCTAAAGAAGGATGGAGAATTGCAGTTTCTCTTCTTGGAAAGATTTACGGAAAGGAAATCGCTCTTTCGATTATTGAAACATTAGGACTTTGTGAGTCGAAGCTGGCAAAGCTTCAGTTTACTATGGAAGGGCGTGGAATCAATACCGTAAAGTCCACAAGTGCCGGGCGGCTGTTTGATGCGGTCAGTGCGATTCTGGGGATTAGAAAGTCATCGACATTTGAAGGTGAGGCTTCGACTTCCTTACAATTTGCAGCAGAAAAATGGCTGGATAGTCAGGAAGAAAAGATAGCAGAATATGAGGACTTTGTAGAATCTGGAGTAATTACAGAATATAGAGAAGAACAAAAAGAAACACTTGTAAAAGATGAGTTATATTATTTACCGACCCTGGCTCTTGTCAAAGAAGTAGTAGAGAGAAAACTGTCAGGAGAAAACAGCAATCAGCTTGCCTTACATTTTCACAAAGGGTTAGCCTGTATGATTGTTTCTGCCTGCGAAAAAGCAAGGGAAGAAACCGGGATTGATACCGTTGCTCTAAGCGGCGGTGTTTACCAGAATAGATTACTGCTTGATTATAGCGTAACCATGTTAGAAAAAAGAGGATTTCATGTGCTGCATCACCATTTACTTCCGCCAAATGACGGAGGAATCAGTCTTGGACAGGCGGTGGCAGCAATGAGAAGTATGTGTGTACAAAAAGGGGAATAAATTATGTGCGTAGGATTACCAGCAAAGGTTATGACAATGAAAGACGGAATGGCAGTTGTAGATGCATCCGGAGCAAAGAGAGAAGTTTCAGCAGAACTTATTGAGAATCTTGAGCCGGGCGATTATGTAATGGTCCATGCCGGTATTGCGATTGCAAAGATTACAGAAGAAGATGAGGATGAAGCAGAAGATCTTCTGGAGGAATTACTATGAAAGAACAGTTAAAAAAAGCAAAAGCTATCATTGAGGGATACGATGGACCTCCGGTCCGCGTTATGGAAGTGTGCGGAACTCACACGCATGAGATCTTTCATCTTGGTGTGCGAAAGATTCTGCCACAGCAAGTAGAACTTATTTCCGGTCCAGGCTGTCCGGTTTGTGTCACACCAGCAGACTTCATTGATGAGGCGGTGTGGCTTGCTTTAGAAAAAAATGTGACAATCTGTACATTTGGGGATCTGGTTCGTGTGCCGGGAAGTACAAAGAGTCTTGCAGATGCCAGAAGTCTTGGCGGAAAGATTCAGATGGTTTATTCGCCAATGGATGCCTTTGAATATGCCAGAGAGCATAAAGAGGAGCAGGTTGTATTTCTTTCTGTTGGATTTGAGACAACGACTCCGGCAAGCTGTCTTTCCGTAAAGATGGCAAAAGAAGCAGGACTTACGAATTATGCACTTCTTACTGCGAATAAAACAATGCCAGGAGCCTATGAAATGTTAAAAAACAGTGCGGATGTTTTCCTGTATCCGGGACACGTCAATGCGATTACCGGAAATGCATTAAACAAAAAGCTTTGTGAGGAAGAAGGAATCAGCGGTATAGTAACTGGATTTACTGCCAGTGAGATTTTAACTGCATTTGCTGTATTATTAAAGAAGTTCCCGGAAGGCAAGCCGTTTTTTGTTAATGCTTATCCAAGAGTTGTTACAGAAGAGGGAAGTATTCCGGCGCAGAAACTGATCAAAGAATGGATGGAACCATGTGATTCTCAGTGGAGAGGACTTGGTATGATTAAAAATTCCGGACTTCGTTTAAGAAAAGAAGCGCAGGATTTTGATGCAAGAGTGAAGTTTTCGATTCCGAAGATGGAAGGGAGAACAAGTCCGGCCTGTCGCTGTGGAGATGTGTTACAGGGCAAATGTCTTCCAACAGATTGTAAAGTATTTGGAAAAGGATGCACACCACTTCATCCGATCGGGGCATGTATGGTGTCGAACGAAGGGGCCTGTTCCGCATATTACCAGTATAATAGTCGAGGAGAATAAATATATCAGATGTGAGATGACTCCCACCTCTGTAGGTGGCGAGCAGCAAGAATGCCGGGGCATTCTTGAAAAGAAAGAGGAAAAACAATGGATAACTTAAAAGGAAAAACAGTTTCTCTTGCCCATGGTGCAGGAGGAAAGCAGACAAGCGAATTAATTGACCAGGTATTTAAAGCACATTTTGCCAATCCAGAACTGACAAGTGATGATGCGGCAGTATTAAAAATGAAAGAAGGAAAGATTGCATTTACAACGGATGGATTTATCGTATCTCCGTCAGAATTTCCGGGAGGAAATATTGGAAAATTAAGTATTTGCGGTACGGTGAATGATTTGTCCTGTATGGGAGCAAAACCACTGTATCTTTCCTGTGCCTTTGTTATTGAAGAGGGATTTCCGATGGAGAAACTCGAAGCAATCGCAGCTGCAATGGAAAAAACAGCAAAGGAAGCCGGAGTAAAGATTGTTGCAGGTGATACAAAGGTTGCCGGTAAGGGACAGGTTGATGGCGTATTTATTACAACAACAGGTATCGGTGAGATTCAGGAAGGTGTAGAGACCTCTGGATTTATGGCAAAACCAGGTGATGCGGTTATTGTCAGTGGAGATATCGGAAGACATGGTTGTACTATTCTTCTTGCAAGAGAGGATTTTGGAATTGATGCCGATGTGACAAGTGACTGCGCACCACTTTGGGGAACCGTGCAGGATATTTTATCAGTGACAAAGGATGTACATGTAATTCGTGACGCAACACGAGGTGGTGTAGGAACCGTTTTATACGAGATCGCAGAGCAGAGTCATACAGGAATACGGCTGAATGCAGAGGCAATTCCAGTACAAGAAAGCGTAAAAGGTGTGTGCGGAATGCTTGGATTAGAGCCACTTTATCTTGCCTGTGAAGGTCGTCTTGTCATTTTTGCTCCAAAGGAAAATGCAGAAGCGATCGTTGCAAAGTTACGTGAAGGAAAATATTCAACAGAGGCAGCGATTATCGGTGAAGTTACCGAAGAAATGCCGGGAAGAGTTGTAGTAACAACGGAAATCGGAGCAGAAACATTACTGCCACCGCCGGGGGGAGAACTTTTACCAAGAATCTGTTAAGTTAGAGAAAGGAAAAACATGGAGAATACAAGAATCGCTGTTCTCTCCATTATCGTAGAGGACAGTGAAAGTACGGCAAAGTTAAATGAGATGATTCACGATTATGCAGAGTATGTTGTAGGCAGGATGGGTATTCCTTATCGAGAGAAAAATATCAGTATTATCAGTTTGGTAATCGATGCTCCGCAGACAAAGATCAGTGAGCTGTCTGGGAAAATAGGGCGCCTTTCCGGTGTGACAGCAAAAGCTGCTTACGCAAAAGTGTAATCAGTGTACGGATAAAAGGAAAAGAAGATATGATTAAGATAGCGGTATATGGAAAGGGTGGAATCGGAAAGTCTACAACAGTTTCTAATATAGCAGCAGTATTTGCCAGCGAGGGACTTCGAGTGATGCAGATTGGCTGTGATCCAAAGGCAGATTCAACGGTGTTACTGCGTCATGGTGAGAAAGTAGAGACGGTTCTTGACCTTGTACGAACGAAAAAAGATAATTTTACATTAGAAGATATCGTTAAAGAAGGCTTTGCCGGTGTCTGTTGTGTAGAAGCCGGCGGACCATCTCCCGGACTGGGCTGTGCCGGAAGAGGAATTATTGCGGCGTTAGAAACATTAGAAAAAAAGGGAGCTTACGAGAAATACTGTCCGGATGTTGTAATTTACGATGTTCTTGGCGATGTTGTCTGTGGCGGATTTTCCATGCCGATGCGTCGTGGATATGCCGATAAAGTATTTGTCATTACTTCTGGTGAGAATATGGCAATTCATGCAGCGGCGAATATCGCCATGGCAGTAGAAAACTTTAAGGATAGAGGATACGCACAGCTGGGAGGCCTTATTTTAAATCGCAGAAATGTAAAAAATGAAGAGGAAAAAGTTGCGGAACTTGCAGAAGATATTCACAGTAAGGTAATTGGAACATTATCAAGAAGTGAACTTGTTACAGATGCAGAAGAACAGCAGAAGACAGTAATGGAAGCATATCCGAATTCGCCGATGGCAGAAGAATACCGGGTACTTGCAAAACAGATCAGGAAGCTGTGTGGAATCTGATGAGAAGATAAGAGTAAGCTAAAATAAATTTTTTGGAATTTTTTGAAAAAGTGATACAAGCTGTAGAACATTTTACAGAGGAGGTGCGGATTTTGCTTGAAATGTTACATGGAAAAGCAAAGGATGAAGCATGGAATAATCAGGTAAAAGAAAAATTATCTCCAGCATTGCAGGAAGAAGTTTCTTTTAAAGATGCAGCCTGGCCATCGCCCTTTGTTCCGGGATTAGAATATAACAGTCCGGCACATGGACCATGGAATATCGTACATATGGGAATGCTTTTACCAGGTGCCCATCAGATTTATGTATGTGGTGCAAACTGTAACAGAGGTGTAATCCTTACTGCGGCAGAAATGAATGCTGGAGATAGATTTTCCTTTGTAGAAATAAAAGAAGAAGATTTATTTAACGGACAAATGGAAGAACTTGTTATCGAAGGAGTAAGTGATATTCTTCATAAATTACCAGAAAAACCATCGGTAGTTCTTTTATTCACTGTTTGTGTTCATCATTTTATGGGATGTGATCTCACGTATATTTATGATACATTAAGAGGACGATTCCCCGAGCAGTGTTTTGTAGATTGTTACATGGATCCGATTATGCAAAAAGAAGGGCTGACCCCGGATCAGAAGTTAAGAGCCGGTTTATATAAGCCGCTTCCAATGCGTGAAAAGAATTTAAAACAGATAAATATTATTGGCAATGATTTTCCGACAAGAGAGGAAACAGAATTAAAACAGATTGTAAAAGAGGCAGGTTATACAGTAAAAGACATTACAGAATGTAAAACCTATGATGAATATTTATCCATGGCAGAAAGTTATTTAAATATTGCCTGTTATCCACCGGCAAAGTATGGAGCAGAGCAGTTATCCAAACGACTTGGAATGAAGTTTCTCTATCTTCCGTTTTCCTTTGATTACAATGAGATAGATACCCAGCTAAAAAGTCTGGTAAAAGAAATGCAGGGATGTGAGATGCCAGATACCAGTTTACTTCAGAAAAGATGTGAGCGTATGTTAAAAGAAACGAAAAAACTTGTCGGTAATATGCCGATTACAATAGATGCTACAGCAGTTCCCCGGTTTTTAGGGCTGACGAAGCTGCTGATCACACATGGGTTTTCTGTCGTAAAAGTATTTGCGGATGGATTTTTGGCAGAGGAAAAAGCAGATTACTTGTGGTTAAAGAAAAATGCTCCTGATCTTAAAATAGGTGCAACAATACATCCGAACATGAGAGTGTATCCAAGAAATTCACAGGAAAAAGTACTTGCAATCGGACAAAAAGCCGCTTATTTTTCCGGGACAGAGCATTTCGTAAATATGGTAGAAGGCGGAGGTTTGCATGGTTATGATGGAATCTGCGAGCTTTGTTTAAAAATACAGGAGGCCTATCAGACAAAAAAAGATACAAGAGATCTGATTGTCCGTAAAGGATTAGGATGTGAAAGCTGTGTCTAAACTGTCCTATTGTATATTAACTAACACCTATATAACAAAAGACATTTCAAGTCGAGCAGTTCCTGTTACTCACCACCTGAAAGAGATGGGAGTCTTCTCGACTGAGATAAACAAAACATTTTTGCCGGAAAGGATGTAGTTATGAAACAAGTATCAGTAACATTATCAACTTATACGGCAGACGTCTCCGGAGTATGTTCTGCCCTCTATGAGCTTGGGGGCATGGTAGTGATCCATGATCCGTCCGGCTGTAATTCTACTTATAATACTCACGATGAGCCACGATGGTATGAGATGGACAGCCTTGTATTTATCTCCGGTCTTTCACAGATGGATGCCATTATGGGGAATGATGATAAATTTATTCACGATATCGTGCGGGCGGCAAAAGAACTTCAGCCTCGCTTTATTGCCTTAGTGCGAACACCGATTCCTCTGATGACAGGAACAGATTTTGAGGGGATATCACGTGTCATAGAAAAACAAACAGGAATTCCTGTATTCTACTTTCCGACAAGTGGAATGCATACCTATGTAAAGGGAGCAGGAATGGCAATGGAAACAATCGCAAGAGAACTTGTGCCAGCAGGTGGGGAATCTGTGAAAGAAAGAAAAAACAAGCAGGAAAATCCACTGAAAATCAATATTCTAGGAGCGACTCCGCTTGATTTTTCCATAAATTCTACCTTAGATTCTATAAAAGAATTTCTAAGCCAGCATTTTGAGATTATCAGTATTTTTGCTATGGGAAGCTCTATAGAAGACATACAAAGAGCAGGAGAAGCAGACGTAAATCTTGTCATCTCATCTGTTGGAGTTTTAGCGGCAAAAGTATTAGAAGAACGTTTTCATACCCCATATGTTATTGGTACACCAATCATTGGATTTGAAAATGTATTAGCTGAAAAATTAATAGAATCAGCCTGGACAAAAAAGTCACAGACAGCCTATTTTAGTGTTTTACAAAAAGCACACAAAAAAGATACAGCTAATTTTACAACAATACAAAATACAGAAGCTGTTTCTAATTTAAAAAAAATAAGAAGTCTAACAGAAACAATAGAAAAAAATAAAGTCAGCGGTAACGTTTATATTATCGGTGAATCTGTTATATCCCAGTCATTAAAAGCAGCGCTGGCATTACGATACGGAATAGAAGCCACTGTAATCTGTCCGCTTGAGACAGAACCAGAATATACAGAGAAAGATGTCTTGCTCCTTTCTTCCGAGGAAGACATCAAAAAAGCAATAATGGATGCCGATACCGTAATTGCCGACCCAATCTATAAAACAATCTGTTCCGAAAAAGTGAATTTTGTGGCAATGCCACACGAAGCATACTCAGGAAGAATCTACAGAAAAGAAGTTTGTGATTTTATTCATTGAGAGAAACAGACGAAAAAAGAAATATTGCCATATCCCATCTGCTCTGTAGTCGCTGTGTTTAAGATGCTTGTCCGCATCTTAGACACGCTCCGAAGCCGCATCTGGGATATGGCAATATTTCTTTTTTCTGTTTTTTGGCAGGATAAGGGGGAGAAGTCAGAAGTCTTCTACTTGCTCGGAAGATGTATCGTCCAGACGATTATGTTCTTTCTTTAACGAGTAGAAAAGAAAAAGGGCTTATCATCAGTGAAACTTGAAAAAAGTCAGCATAGTGGAGAGAGCATCGCAACTGTAATGTGAGAGCGGGTAAATAAAATTCCATGACAGAGATATCTTCCGAGCAAGTAGTAGTCTTCTGACTTCTTCCCCTTATCTCCCCAAAGACTATTGAATTCATTCACGTGGAGCCAACAAACAGAAAATAAAAAGAATAGACCATTGCAACTGTAATGTGAGAGCAAGTAAAAATGCCGAACAGGCATTTTCTACGCAGTGATATCTTTACAGTTGCAATGGTCTATTCTTTTTATTTTCGTCTGTTCCCTAATGAATTAAATAGTAAATCATCACTTGGAAAAAGCTTTAAAATATTATATACTAGGGAGAGATGAATTTCGAAATATTTAGAGCATGAGGAGGATGAAAATGAAGAAGAATATTATCGCAATCAGCCGAGAGTTTGGTAGTGGAGGAAGAACGATTGGAAAGCTTGTTGCAGAGAAACTCGGTATTGAATTTTATGATAAGGATATTATTAAAAAAGTAGCAGAAGAGTCAGGTCTTACAAGAAAGTATGTAGAGCATTACGGAGAGTTTGCTCCATCTTCTGATCAGCGTTTTGCGTATTCTTTTGTAGGTCTTGATGAAGATTCCAATTCACCGCTTGTTCAGCTATGGAAGACAAGAGAAAAGGTAATTACAGATTTCGCAACGGC
The DNA here is from genome assembly GCF_009697165.1 of Anaerobutyricum soehngenii. Classification (NCBI taxonomy): domain Bacteria; kingdom Bacillati; phylum Bacillota; class Clostridia; order Lachnospirales; family Lachnospiraceae; genus Anaerobutyricum; species Anaerobutyricum soehngenii. The sequence goes on from NZ_VULP01000001.1 coordinate 250,632, forward strand.
GAAGCCATGTGTTATTGTCGGTAGTTGTGCAGACTACATTTTAAGAGACAGGGAAGATTGTCTGAAAGTATTTTTATATGCGGATTCAGATACGAAGGAAAAGCGTATCCAGGAAATCTATGGTGAAGTTGGGTTAAAGCTTAAAAACCGGGTAAAAGATATGGATATTCGAAGAAGCCTGAATTATAAGTATTTTACAGGTCAGGATTGGGGTAAGGCACAGAATTACGATATGGCTCTTAACAGAGGAAGCCTAGGTGTTGAGAAATGTGCACAACTTATCGTAGAAGCTGCATTAGGAGAATGAGATTAAAGACGTTACATCTATGAGATTCGATCACAGATTACAAAAAATTACAGAAAAATAGTATGGGAGTAATTTGAGAATGAAACGGGAACTGGAATTATTAAGAGTGAAAATGAAAGAAACAGGTGTAGATGCCTGCCTGATCCCTACAAGTGATTTTCATGGTTCAGAATATGTAGGAGATTATTTTAAATGCAGAGAATATATATCCGGATTTACCGGTTCTGCGGGCACCCTAGTTGTTACTTTGGATGAAGCGGGACTTTGGACAGATGGAAGATATTTTTTGCAGGCAGCAAAACAGTTATCTGGTTCTGGTATCACTTTGATGAGAGAACGTCAGCCAGGAGTTCCTTCAATAGAGGAATATTTAAAGACAACATTAAAGAAAGGCGAGACTTTAGGTTTTGACGGCAGATGCATTATGGCAGAATATGCAGATACCTTGATCACACAGCTGAATGCACTGGGAGTGGCGGTTCGTACAGACATTGATCTTCCTGGTGCTGTGTGGGAGAAGCGTCCGCCGTTATCAGCGCAGGCAGTATGGCCGCTTCCTGTAGAGTATGCCGGGGAAAGCAGTGAAAGTAAGATCAAACGTGTTCGGGAATTCCTTTCTGAAAAGAAGGCACAGTACTTGTTGTTAACTTCTTTAGAAGATATTGCATGGCTTTTAAATATGCGTGGTAACGATGTGGAATCGACACCGGTTATTTTAAGTTATCTTTTATTAGGACAGCAGGAAATAATCTGGTATGTACAGGAGGAATGTCTTTCCGAAAAGATCAAGATCCTTCTAGAGATGCAGGGAATAAAAAATGCTTCGTATGCACAGATTTATGAGGATGTGAAGAAGCTTCCGGAAGAAGCATCGGTATATTATGATAAAGCGGCAGTAAATACCGCATTAGTTTCTGCATTGCCAGACAAGGTGAAGAAGATAGAAGGTGTCAATCCGACTCTTTTGTTCAAAGCAAAAAAGAATCCTGTAGAAGTGGAAAATGAACGAAAAGCTCATATAAAAGACGGTGTCGCAGTTACAAAGTTTATTTACTGGTTAAAGAAAAATGTAGGAAAACAGAAAGTAACAGAGCGCACTGCGGCTGCAAAGTTAGAAGAGTTCAGAATGGCACAGGAGAATTATATAGAACCAAGCTTTGCACCGATCATTGCATATAAAGAACATGGAGCTATCGTACACTACAGCGCAACAAAAGAATCTGATGTCGAGATACAGCCGGAAAGCTTCGTGTTAGCAGATACCGGTGGACATTACCTGGAAGGTACGACCGATATTACAAGAACAATCGCACTGGGTACATTGACTCAGGAAGAAAAAGAAATGTACACAACTGTATTAAAAGGACATATTCAGTTGGAAACCGCCCGCTTTTTACAGGGTTGCAGCGGTCAGAGTCTGGATATACTTGCAAGAACACCATTGTGGGAAAAAGGACTTGATTATAATCATGGAACCGGTCATGGAGTAGGTTATCTTTTAAGTGTTCATGAAGGACCGAACAGCTTCCGCTACCGTCCATCTGTCAATGGACGAAATGACTGTATTTTAGAAGAAGGAATGCTAACATCAGATGAACCGGGAATTTATTTAGAAGGAAAGTTTGGAATCCGTCTGGAAAACATGATCGTATGCCAAAAAGATGTAGAAAACGAATATGGCAGTTTTCTGTGTTTTGATTCTCTTACCCTTGTACCATTTGATCTTTCTGCGATTATTCTTGAAGAACTTAGTACAAAAGAAAGAAGATGGCTTGAACAATATCATAAGAAAGTATTTGAAACAATTTCTCCCTATCTGACAGAAGAAGAAACAGAGTGGTTAAAAGAAACTTTAATTTAGACTTTGCTTTATTTGGAAAAATAATAAAAAACAGCATAACAGTGCATTTGTAAAGACAGTCGCAGGTAGAAAATACTTCGTTGTATTTTTATTTACTCTGACGTTATATATACGCTGCTATGCTGTTTTTCGTTTCATTTTTTAAATCCAGCCGCCATCGAATCGTATGATCTGTCCGGTTAGATATTCAGGAGATTCAGTAATCTGGTAGCAGAAAGCAGCAGCTTCTTCCGGGGATGCAAAACGTCCGTAAGGGATTTCTTCAGAAAGAGCAGCTCGTTCCTCCTCGTCAAAACAGCGGTTCATGTCAGTATCAATGACACCAAAGCTTATTCCGTTAACAGAAATATGAGAAGGAGCCAGTTCTTTTGCAAGGGCTTTTGTAAGGGCATTTATGGCACCTTTTGAAGCAGAATAGGCAGCTTCACAAGAAGCACCGACTTCTCCCCATACAGAGGATATATTTAAAATTTTTCCGCTGTGCCGGTGAAGCATATGAGGGATTACGGCTTTTGACATATAAAATACAGAGTCAAGATTCGTCCCCATAAGGGTATGCCATTCCTCAGAAGTCATATCTGACAAAAGACCGATATGGGAAATACCGGCATTATTAATTAAAAGGTCGATCTGTCCAAAAGTATCCATCGCTTTTTGTGTCATTGTGATGGCTGTTTTCTTTTCAGCGACAGAGCCAAAGCAGGAAATGACTCTTGTTTTTTTGGAAAGTTCTTTTTCTACAGCTGCTAAGGCATCTTTATCGTGACCACCGTTTAATGTAAGACAACAGCCCTTATCTGCATAAAAACGGGCAAGAGCAAGGCCAATTCCCCTGGTGGCACCCGTAATAAGTATTGATTTCATATATAAAACTCCTTGTATGATTTTGTAGCAATATTATATAGTCTGATAATCAGAACTACAAGATAAAATTTATTTCAATATTTAGAAATTATTTACATTCAGACAATAAGACAGAAACGAAAACTTGCAATAGAAAAAGAACTTTGATATACTTAACAGATGAAATGCGGAGTAATCCGTCAGATCACGACAATATGGAGTAAAACAGGATGTACTTTCGGAGTAAGATTTTTTCACAAGATTAAGCACAAAAGATTCTGGGAGTACATGAGGTAAAACAGGAGGGCAAGATGAAAAAGCCAAGTTTTATAAAAAGATTTTTCTCCTTCCTTTTAAGAGTATGTGTTGTGCTCGCCTTGATGGCTGTGATTGCCGTTGGTTCTTTTGAGGGAGTAACATATTATCTGACAGGAAGTTTTACGAGTGTAAAGAAGGCCGTAAAAGAAGAGACAGATCAGCAGGAAGTGCAGGAAGACACTACAGACATTGCTAAGTATAATAAGAATATGGAGAATACATTGGTATTTGTTCATGATGAGAATACCAATAAGGATTATACAAGCCTGAATATGTATGATAAGAAGACGAAGGCATTTGATGTATTATTGATGCCATGTGATGCACAGGTGTCTGTAAGTGAGAGTCTTGTGAAGGAACTTCGTGAGACGATATCAGATATAAGCAGTACAGTAAGCATGTCAGATGTGGCACGTGCTTTTGGTGATAAGAAGTATGAGACATATGTAAAGATTATGGAAGATATCAGTGGCGTGAAGATTTCAGGCTATGCTGTAATGTCTTCTAATGATTTTAAGAAGCTTTTGAATGCAGGTAATACAGTAACATATCATCTTGATTATGCAGTTTCTTATCGTGATGCAGATAATGTATTACAGAGTATTGAGGCGGGAGATGTAGAACTTGATGGCGATACCGCTTATGCTCTTATGACTTATATGGATGGAACAGATGATGAGGAGACCAGAAGATTAGAAAGAGCGAATGATTATCTTACAAAGTACATGGAAGAAATCTTTACAAAGAATAATAATTCAACGCTTGCTAAAAAGTATGACAGCCTTGTAAAAGCGGAGAATACAGATGATCTGACATCAACAGAAGATATTCTTAAAGGGCTGACAGAGGATGGATTCACTCTTCGTATTATGCAGGGAAGCGAGACAAAAGGAGTATTTTCTTTAGATTCTCAGAAAGTAAAACTTCAGGTTGCTGCGCTTACAAAGAAAGCAGAATCTTACACAAAGAATGGTTCATCAAAGGCTGCTTCAAGTACCGCTTCTTCTAGCAGCACAGAAAGTTCTAAGAAGTATTCGATTGAAGTTTATAATGCAGCGTATGTTTCCGGTCTGGCAAAAGAATGGGAGACGTATCTTGAAGGCGAAGGATACACGATCAGTCTTATCGATTCTTATCAGGAAGAGGGACCGATTTCCCAGACAAGAATTAATGTTACTGAAGAAGGAATGGGAGAAGATTTACTGAATTACTTCCCGGATGCAGAGATTAATGTAGTAGATTCCATTTCAACAGGCGGAGATATTCAGATTTATGTCGGAACAGATAGTACAAAGGTACCGGAAGGAAGCGGAGAGTCCACAACAGCAGAGGAAGATGTTGATGATGAGAGTGATGACAGTACCTCTGATGATGATACAGAGGAATCTCAATCTGTAGACAATACAGAAGACACAGATACATCTAACGGATATGATTTCAGCTCCGGAGAATAGTAAATAGAAACGTTGCTTGAATTATAGACTGGAAAGATATTTAAAGGATATTTAATAGAAAGATATTTATAGGATAAAAGAAAGGAACCTTAACATGAAAGATCGTTACCACAAAAAAGCGAATGTACTCGGTATAGATGTATCAATGATGCGGGTGGACAAGGCGGTCAATGTATCAATGGAACTGATGCGTGGAAAGGGGCTTCCTGTTATCTATTTTTTATCAGCAGTCAGTTCATTATTGTGCCAGAATAATGCAGGAGCAGCAGAATATGTTGCTTCCTGTAATCTGGTGCTTTCAGGAGATCGTCATATGGAGCTTGCAGTACGCCATCAGCAAGAGGATGGGGAAGTTCCGCAAGGTATAGGGGAATTTGCAGATAATTATCTTAAGAGATTATTTGCAAAGCTAAACAGAGAGGGACGAAGTATTTATACGATTATGGATCAGGAGGAACATCTTACTTCCTTAGAAGAATATATGGAGGAATCTTATCGCAGTATAGAAGTCCATGGAGGCATTATTGGAAAGAATGTGAAAGGTGAGGCAGACCGTATTGTGAATGAGATCAATGCCTGTATCCCAGACATCGTATTTGTCTGCCTTCCGGCAGAAAGACAGATTAAATTCATGGAAAAGTATGCAGCGATGATGAATACCCGTCTTTGTATTCTTATAGAATCTGTACAGCCATTGATTCGGAAGGAAACCGAAGAGATTCCATTGTGGGTACAGAAGCTCCACCTGGAGGGAATTTATTCCTGGTTTAAAAAGGAACAGAAGATTCGGAATACGATTGTTGGTTCTGTTTTTAAAAAGAAGGTAATGAGAGAAGTGCCGGAAGACATTTCCTTAACGGAGCCGGAAGAAAATTCTCAGGAAAGTATTTTGGAAAAACAGGAAGAATTATGTAATGACAAAGCGGATGAGAGCAAAAATAATAAAAACGTACAATGAATTTGTCATAAGAATAACAAAATAAGAAAGAAATAAGGACACTTTTCACAAAAATAAAATAGAAAGGTGTCTTTTTTTTAAAATTGCTTTAAGAAATGTACAATATCTCAGTTGTTTTTTGCCCAGAGCGTAGGAAAAATGGTAAAAATGTCTAATAAATAAAATATGCTTAACAATTTAGATGAAATAGCAGGCATATTTTCGTGAGTTTTCTCCTAGAATTATTTACAAATTTTAGGTATGATAGATAGGGACAAAATGTTTATAGCATAATGTACTCTCGGAGTCTTTCTTGTACTTGATTTTGTGAGTACATCATATTTTTAGGAGGTTATTTATGGCTAGTTTATCACTTAGACATCTTAGCAAAACATATGATAACGGAGTCAATGCAATCAAGGACGTTACCCTTGAAGTTGATGATAAAGAATTTATGGTACTTGCCGGTCCGGTGGGATGCGGCATTTCTACGGTATTAAGAATGATCGCAGGAGTAGAAGATATTACGGACGGAGAACTTCTTGTTGATGGAGAACGAATGAATGAGACTCCTTCTATTGATCGGGATATGGCAATGATTTTTAAGAATGGAAAGTTATATCCGCAGATGAATATTTATGATAATCTTGCATTTGGGCTTAAGTTAAAGGAATTACCAATTGGAGAGATTGATGCGAGAATCGCAGAAGTTACACAGGTACTTAATATTGGACATCTTCTTGATAAGATGACGGAAGATTTAGATGAAAAAGAACGTGCGTTAGTTGTTCTTGGGCGTGCTATTGTAAAGAAACCAAAAGTATTTCTTTTAGATGAACCGTTTTCAAGTCTGAGTAAGGAGCTGAAAAAGGAGATGCAGGAGCTGTTGTGGAGTCTTTATGAGAAGATGCAGATTACAGTCGTTTATGTGACACATAATAGTGAAGATATTCGACACACAGATACAAGAGTCGCTGTTATGAATGATGGAAGTGTACAGCAAATTGGAACGATCGGAGAACTTTATGATAAGCCGGCAACGCCATATGTTTCGGAGTTTTTAGGAGTTCCTGCTGAAGAAGTATGTTAATAAATCATAGGCGATTTTTACATAGACACCGGGCTTTTGTAGCTTTTATACATGAATGAACATAAAAAATAATAAATTTTCACAAGAGGAAATATATTTTTCGTATATTTCCTCTTTTTTTTTTGTCAATTTTGTATTAAAATAAAGAAAGATTGTTGCGTACAACAGAAAAGATGCGATGAGAGGGAAAGACAGGAGTGATACGATGATTTCAAATCAGATTTTACAGGACACCATTGATGGTATTAAGGCAATTACAAGAATTGACTTGTGCGTCATGGATACGGAAGGAAAACCGCTTGCCTCCACATTAGATGCAGTTGAAGAATATAAAGAGGCGGTTCTGGTATTTGCAGAGTCTTTAGCAGAGAGTCAGGCGTTACAGGGATACCAGTTTTTTAAAGTTTTTGATGAGAACCAGTTAGAGTACATCATTCTCGTCAAAGGTGAGACTGATGATGTGTATATGGTTGGAAAGATGGCTGCTTTCCAGGTACAGAATCTGTTAATTGCCTATAAGGAACGTTTTGATAAAGATAATTTTATCAAGAATTTGTTATTAGATAACTTACTGTTGGTTGATATTTATAACCGGGCTAAGAAGCTTCATATTGAGACCGATGTAAGAAGATGTGTATTTATTGTTGAGACAAAGAATGACAGAGATAATAATGCGTTTGAAACTGTCCGTAATATTTTTTCTGCTAAGACAAGAGACTTTATCACTGAGGTTGATGAGAAGAACATTATTCTCGTAAAAGAAGTGAAGAACGGAGAAGGATACGATGAGCTTACGAAGACCGCACAGGTTATTGTAGATATGCTTAACACAGAAGCGATGACAAAGGTTCATGTTGCCTTTGGTACGATTGTGAATGAGATTAAAGAAGTATCCCGCTCTTATAAAGAAGCGAAGATGGCGATGGATGTCGGAAAGATTTTCTATCCGGATAAGAATGTTATCGCATACAGCCGTCTTGGTATCGGACGTTTGATCTATCAGCTTCCGTTACCACTCTGTAAGATGTTTATCAAAGAGATTTTTGATGGACGTTCACCGGATGAGTTTGACGAAGAGACATTGCAGACGATCAACAAGTTCTTTGAGAATAATCTGAATGTATCAGAAACATCCAGACAGCTTTATATTCATCGAAATACATTAGTATATCGTCTGGATAAGCTGCAGAAGAGCACAGGGCTTGATCTTAGAGTATTTGAAGATGCAATTACTTTTAAGATTGCTCTTATGGTAGTAAAGTACATGAAGTACATGGAAAGTATCGAATATTAATAATAAAGCCTCCTGTCGGTATCGTCAGGAGGCTTTGTTATTAATAGTGTACTGTAGAATGGAATGCAAGTTGAATGCAAGACACTGATACAGTACACTACATTGTTGCGGTGAAGAGAAAGGCAGATGAAATGGACGTAAAAGACAAAGAAATGACTATCGAATTAGAAAATGTTTCAGAAGAAGGAGCTACAGAGCAGGCGGAGGAGAGTTCTGATAAAAAACAGCATCATAAGCGAAAGGGCGGCTGTTTTAAAACGGTAATGCTGGCGTTTGCGATGGTTATCGTGGTTGGAGTCAGCTTTTTTGCAGGAAGACAGAGTGTGATGACATCTTCCGGATTTGGGACTGGACTTAATAATGGAACGATTCTTAGAAAGCTAAGTTTATTAGAAGCTTATACAGGCAAATATTATCTTAATAAAATAGATGCAGATAATGTGGAGCAAAATATTTATAAGGGATTTGCAAAAGGGTTACAGGATCCTTATGCAGAATACTATACAAAGGAAGAATTCAAACAGCTGACCGAAGAAGATTCCGGAGAATATGAAGGAATCGGTATTTCTGTAGCAAAAGATACCGATACTGGATATGCAGAAATCGTATCAGTATTTAAAGATCAGCCAGCGTATAAAGCAGGGCTTAAAACGGGAGATCTGATTATTGCTGTCAATAAAAAAAGTACAATGAATATGGAATTACAGGAAGTCGTTTCAGAAATCAAAAAGAAAGAAAATAAAAAGGTTGTTCTTACGATCTACAGAGATAAAAAGTCAAAAGATTATACAGTAAAGAAGTCTTCTGTACAGTTAGATACCGTCTCTTATAAAATGAAGGAGAAAAAGATTGGTTATATTGCAGTAAGCCAATTCCTTGAAAATACTGGTGATCAGTTTGATAAAGCAGTTACTGCTCTTGAGAAAAAAGGAATGAGGAGTCTGATCATTGATCTTCGAGACAACGGTGGAGGACTGTTAAATACTTGTACACAGATGGTATCACGCGTGATAGATAAAGATAAATTGATTGTGTATACGAAAGACAAAGAAGGAAATAAAGAAGAATTTAAGAGTGATTCTGGTAAAACTTTAGAGATTCCGATTATTATTTTAGTCAATGGAAATACAGCCAGCGCTTCAGAGATTATGACAGGATGTCTGAAGGATTATGGCAAGGCAACCGTTGTAGGAACGACAACATACGGAAAAGGAATCGTCCAGAATATTATGCCGCTTACGGATGGCTCAGCGATTAAGTTTACAATCGCAAAGTATTATACGCCAAACGGTACGGATATTCATAAAAAGGGAATTAAACCGGATGTTAAAGTAAAAATGAGTGATGCACAGTGGAAGAAAGCACAGACAGATGAAAAGGCAGACAAACAACTGAAAAAGGCAATAGAACTGCTTGAAAAATAAAAAACAGAAAAATAAAAACAGGAACTTTTGGGTAAGGATCCAGAAGTTCCTGTCGTTAGATGTATAGTGAAAAGTCAGCGATGCTAAAGCGCAGCCTTCTCTTTTAGAAACTTTGCCAGATATTCATCAAAGGCATATTCTAACGATTTGTCGAGAGAAAAGTTCTTATAGGAAATACCGGTGGTTATGAGCAATGTTTTTGGGTCATATAAAATATTCACATAAATGCCTTCAATATCATCTTCACGAAATGTGCTGTTACTATGTGAGATCAGGTAAGAAACCGATTGTTTTGGGAGACCGAGAACTATTTTACAGGAAAGAGGAAGACGTTTTCCTTTGATAATATCAAAAATACGGTTACGAACTTCTTTCCAGTAACAAAAGTCGCGGTTTAGTGTCTGTTCTACGCTTGTATCATAGAACCCTTCATTGATTCGTCCCTGAATCTGGTAACTGACCCCCATCTTGATGGAAGCTTCGATAAAATAAAAGTGATCGAATGTATTTCCAGATAAGAGATGGGACATAAAGTTTTTGGTATCGGAAACTTGTATTGATAGCATAAATGACTCCCTCCAAATAGAATTTTGATTTAGAATATAAAAATATAAAATGCCTTGGTATTCTTGACTTAGTAAAAGATGATTTTTCATGTCTTGCAATAGATAATAGCATAGATTATTTTTTTTGAAAAGGAGTATAAAAATGAATGTTTTAACAGAATGTTTAAGCCAGGGAACATCACCGGCAAGTGTCATTTCTTTTGCAAAAGAATATTTAAAACAGGAAGGTTTTGAAGAATTATATTATGATAAGATGCTTTCACCGAAGGAGAATGGAAAGTTTTTTATTACACCATTTCCAGATGTATTATTCGCCTTTACGACAGGAAACGCAAAGGCAAAGATTCAGTCTCTTCGGATGGCATTTGCCCATGTAGACCAGCCTTGCTTTAAAGTAAAGGGAAAACCAGATTTTAAAAGTATGGGATGTGCGATGCTTAATGTGGAAGTATACGGAGGAATGATGGATCATACGTGGTTTGACCGTCCTCTTGGTATAGCAGGAACAATCATGTTAAGGGGAGAGGATGTTTTTAAGCCGGAAGAAGTGCTCTATGACAGTAAGAGACCGATTGCTGTTATTCCAGGACTTGCGATTCACATGCAGCGTGAGGCAAATAATGGATGGAAGATTGATCGCCAAAAAGAACTGATGCCGTTGATGGGGATTGCGAATGGGCGTTGGACAGAAGGTGCATTTTTACATTTCCTTTCAGAGGAACTTTCCGTAGATGAAAGTGAGATTTTAAGTTATGATCTTAATTTATATAATTATGATCAGCCACAGCTTTGTGGAGTAAAAGAAGAAATCTTATGCAGCCCTCGAATTGATAATCTGGCATCCGTCAGTGCATTATTGGAGTCGATTACTGATGGAGAAAGAGAAAGTGGAATCAATCTGATCGGACTTTTTAACCATGAGGAAGTGGGAAGTTTCACGAAGTCAGGTGCAGATTCGACCTTGCTGGAATCCATCTTGAATCGGATTTTATCGGGAATGGGATGCTCGAAAGAACAGATAGAGATTTCTCTTGCACAAAGTTATTATCTTTCTGTGGACGGCGCGCATGCAGCACATCCAAATTATACGGATTGTTGTGATACAACAACGAGGGCATATATCGGTCAGGGAGCAACGATAAAAGTAAGTGGTACGCAAAAGTATGCATCCGATTGTCGTATGTATGCGATACTTCTTGGGCTTGCTGAAAAATACGATATTTTATTACAGGAGATCAATGACAGGAATACGATTCGTGGTGGGACAACATTAGGACCGATGATTGGTTCTCATTTGCCAATGATGGGATGTGATCTCGGAATCCCGATGCTTGCGATGCATTCTGCGAGAGAGACAATGGCAATGGAAGATTATATCAGCCTATGTCGATTAGTGACGGCTTTTTTTACAGAGTAAATTAGTCTATTTTTCTAATCCTTCGCATATACTGGAATAGTATTGGGGAGGGATTTTCATGGAAAAACAAAATATATATCAGGATATTTCTGCCAGAACAGGCGGAGAGATTTACCTTGGTGTGGTTGGACCGGTCCGAAGCGGCAAATCAACTTTTATTAAGCGATTTATGGAACTGCTCGTACTTCCTGCAATAAAAGATGAAAATGAACGAAAAAGAACGATGGATGAGCTTCCACAAAGTGGGACCGGAAAGATTGTTATGACAACGGAACCAAAATTCATTCCAAAAGAAGCAGCGGAACTGCCGATGGAAGATATGAAAATAAAAATCCGTTTGATTGATTGTGTGGGATTTATGATTCCCGGAGCCGGAGGAAATCTGGAGAACGGACAGGAACGCCTTGTAAAAACCCCTTGGTTTGATTATGAAGTTCCATTTACAAAAGCAGCAGAATACGGTACGAGAAAAGTAATCAGAGATCATTCAACAATAGGAATTCTTGTAACGGCGGATGGTTCCTTTGGGGAGATTCCGAGAGATTCCTATGTAGAAGCAGAGAAAAAGACAGTAGCAGAATTAAATGAGATCGGTAAACCGTTTTTAGTGCTTGTAAATAGTGAGCGGCCGTATTCAAAAGCAACGCAGGCATTGACAGAAAAGCTTGCCAAAGAATACGGCACAAGTGTTATGGCAGTGAATTGTGATCAGCTCAGACAGGAAGATATTTTAGAAATACTGAAAAATGTATTGCTGGAGTTTCCGTTATCGTCTGTGGGATTTTATTTGCCGAAATGGGTAGAAACATTAAGAGATGACCATTGGATGAAGAAGTCTATTCTTGATCTTGTGAAAGAATTTATGGCAGATAAGGGGAAGATGAAAGATCTTTATCAGAAAGTTTTTCCATCGAACGATTACATAGAGTCTGGTAAAATAGAAAAAATCCATATGGATACCGGAACAGTCGATGTTAAAATACAGATTAGAGATTCTTATTATTATGATATTTTATCTGATTTGACAGGACTTCCGATAAAAAGTGAATATCATTTGATCCGTCTGATGAAGGAATTATCGGGAAAGAAGAAGGAATTTGAAGAAGTATCGCAGGCACTAAAAGATGCAAGAGAACGAGGATACGGTGTTATGAAACCTGTTCTTTCAGAAATTACACTTTCTGAGCCAGAAGTTGTGAAACATGGAAACAAATACGGGGTTAAAATCCGGGCAGAAGCACCGTCAATTCATCTGATCCGGGCAAATCTTACAACTGAAGTAGCACCGATTGTTGGAACACAGCTTCAGGCAGAAGATCTGATTACGTATATAAAAGAGCAGGCCGGTGAGGAACCTGACGAAATCTGGAATGTAAATATTTTTGGAAAAACATTAGAACAATTAGTGGATGACGGTATATCCGGAAAAGTCACAAAAATCAATGATGACAGCCAGGAAAAACTGCAAAATGCCATGGAAAAAATCGTAAATGAAAGCAGTGGCGGATTAATCTGTATTATTATATAATAATAGGGTCAAAATACTTTTGACCCTGACATCATCATAGATATTCAAGTCGAGCCGCCGCGAGCCTGAAAAGGTGGAATAAAGCATACATTTTACTTGCATAAAATGGAAAAATATGGTATAATAATTTGGGGGTGATCACATGGAGATACAGCTTTGGAGAGAACTGCTTGACCCATACCAGCTGGCAGTCGATGAACTGACTGTTAAGTTTCATCATATTATAGAAGAACATCGTAATCAGGGCTTATATTCACCGATAGAGTCTGTCGATGGACGAGTGAAGAGTATTGTCAGTATTTTAGATAAGATGCAGCGTAAGAATGTATCGATGAATGATATTGAGAAGAAGATAGAAGACCTGGCAGGAATTCGTATTATCTGTCAGTTCGTGGAGGATATAGACCGGGTTGTGAATCTTATAAAGAATCGCACAGATATGAAGGTGAAGTGTGAGAAAGATTATGTAAGTCATATGAAGACCAGTGGATATCGTAGTTACCATATGATTATTTTATATACAGTGAATACGATTCATGGTCCAAAGGAGCTGAGTGCAGAGATTCAGATCCGGACGATGGCGATGAACTTTTGGGCAACGATCGAGCATTCTTTGCAGTATAAGTATAAGGAGAATATTCCGGAATATATTCAGCAGAAGCTTTTAGATGCATCAGAGGCGATCATTGAGGTAGATCATGAGATGTCTGATGTAAGAGATGAGATTATGGATGCGCAGAATTCTCACAGAAAGAAAGAGACATTAGTTAAGGATATTTTGAATAATATTCAGAATTTATATAAGGTTGCTAATCAGAGAGAAGTAACCAAGATTCAGGATGAGTTTTATAAAGTATATGTGCTTGATGATATGTTGCAACTAAAGCATTTTGCAAGACAGCTTGATATCATTTCAGAAGGATATCGTGCACAGAGCTTGTAAAGAGGTTTGGTGTATACATTATGGATTCAGTACAGGAGGAAGTGGATGAATTTACCAAAGGATTATCAAAGTAAGATGCAGGAGATGCTTGGAGAGGAGTATTTACAGTATCTAGATAGTTTTAATCATAGTTATGGACAGACGCTTCGGGTGAATCAGTTAAAGATGGAACCGGCGGATTTTATCCGCCGGTTCCTTTTAAGCGGACAGGTTTCCTGGTGTAATACAGGATTTTATTATGAGGGAGAACAAAAATTATCCGCACACCCGTATTATTATGCAGGAGTCTATTATTTGCAGGAGCCGAGTGCGATGGCACCAGCAGCGTTTTTACCAGTAGAACCGGGAGACAGGGTGCTTGATCTTTGTGCGGCACCGGGGGGAAAGTCTACGGCACTTGCGGCAAAGCTTCAGGGAGAAGGAATTTTGCTATCGAATGATATCAGTGCTTCCCGGTGTAAGCCGCTCCTTAAAAATATGGAGATGGCAGGCGTTTCGAATGCGGTGATAACCTGTGAATCACCGGAAAAGCTTGCAGACCGGTTCTTCGGATACTTTGACAAAGTGCTTGTGGATGCCCCATGTTCCGGAGAAGGAATGTTTCGACGGGAACCATCGATGGTAAAGAGCTGGTCACTTGAAGAAGTGGACCGGTATGCAGAATTACAAAGAGAGATTCTTTCTCATGCAGCGCAGATGGTAAAACCAGGAGGATATCTGTTGTATTCGACTTGCACTTTTGCCAGGGAAGAGGATGAACAAACCGTAGAGTATTTTTTAGAACAGAATGCTGATTTTTCTCTGCAGGAGCTTCCAATCTGTGATGGTATTGAAGAAGGCAGGCCAGAATGGACGGTAAGCGGAAGAGAAGATGTAAAGAACTGCCGGCGATTTTTACCGTATAAAGTAAGAGGAGAAGGGCATTTTGCAGCATTATTTAAGAAGCGTGAAAAAGCCGATTGTTTAGACGAGGTTTTTGAAAAGGCAGATAGAAAGCAGATAGTAAAGGAACAGGCGATATCGAAAGAAAAGATTCCGGATGCGATGGAAGAATTTATGCGTGATATTCCGGAATGGAAGCAGTGGAAGAAGCGGTTATTTTTTATAAAAGAAAGAGCGTTTCTCCTGCCAGAACATTGTCCGGACCTTAGAGGGTTACGTATCGTGCGTTCCGGACTCTATCTTGGAGATTGTCTAAAGAAGCGTTTTGAACCAAGTCAGGCATTGGCAATGGCATTACATCCATCTGGATATAAAAGAAGTATTTCATTCCCGGCGGAAGATATTCGTATGGAAAAGTATCTTCGTGGCGAGACAGTGGATATGGATGATATCGAACTTTCTGGTTGGACACTTTTTTGTGTAGATGAGTTTCCACTTGGATGGGGAAAGTGTAACAGAGGAAGATTGAAGAATAAATATAATCCGGGCTGGCGTAAATTATAAATACAGAAGAACAGTTATATATAAGCAGAGATAAAGTACTCCGCCAGAGACTATAACAGGAAAGGAATAAGAATATGCCGGAAAATGCAAAGAAAGTCAGACTGGATAAGTTTTTGACACAGGCTGCGGAGCTTACCAGAAGCGAGGCAAAGCAAAAGATTAAAAAGGGCAGTGTGACAGTTAACGAAGAACTTATTAAGAAACCGGAAGTAAAGATCTCTTTGCAGGATCGTGTATGCATTGATGGAGAAGAGGTCCTATATGAACAGTACCGTTATATTATGCTGCATAAACCAGCAGGAGTGATCAGTGCCACAGAGGATGCCGGAGACAGAACGGTTCTTGACCTGATAGCAGAAGGAAAGAAGGGACTTTTTCCGGTTGGAAGGTTGGATAAAGATACAGAGGGACTGTTACTGCTTACGAATGATGGTGTGCTGGCACATAATCTTTTGTCACCAAAAAAGCATATAGATAAAACATATTTTGCAATTCTTGATGGTCCGGTGGGAACAAAGGAACAGGAACTATTTTTACAGGGGCTTGATATCGGAGATGAGAAGCTGGCACTTCCGGCGAAGTTAGAATTGACAGAGAATGAGAATGAGGTTTTTATTACTGTACAGGAAGGACGTTTTCATCAGGTCAAGAGAATGGCGCAGGCAGTAGGAAGGAATGTCACGTACTTAAAAAGGATTTCTATGGGAAACCTGGTTCTTGATCCGAACCTGAAAAAAGGGGAATACAGATCACTGACCGAGAAAGAACTTACCAGTTTAAAGAAAAAATAAACGGAAAGATAAACGGAAAGGAATTACTTTATGGCAAAAGAAAACGGCTTTTTGCCCATCAATAAAAAAGAAATGAGAGAACGAGGCTGGAAGCAGGCAGATTTTGTTTATGTTTGTGGAGATGCTTATGTAGATCATCCTTCGTTTGGAGCAGCAATCATTACGAGGCTTTTAGAAGATGCAGGATATAAGGTCGCATTTATCGCACAGCCGGATTGGAACGATGAGAACAGTATTGCGGTTTGTGGAGAACCAAGACTGGCATTTATCGTGTCAGCAGGCAATATGGATTCCATGGTGAATCATTATACTTCGTTTAAAAAGAGAAGGCATCAGGATGCATATACACCGGGAGGCGGTTTTTCCGGAAGACCGAACCGACCAACCATTGTATACAGTAATCTGATTCGAAAGACGTATAAAAAGACACCGATTTTGCTGGGAGGAATTGAAGCGTCCTTAAGAAGAATGGCGCATTACGATTATTGGAGTGATAAGGTAAAGCGTTCTGTTTTATTGGATTCTGGTGCAGATCTGCTTATGTACGGAATGGGAGAACATTCGATTCTTGAAATAGCGGAGGCGTTGGATTCAGGAATAGACGTGCATGATATTACTTATGTCAGAGGAACCGTTTTTAAATGTAAAGACTTGGGAGAACTTTCCTGCGAATATGAACTGCTGCCATCTTATGAGGAAATCACAGAATCAAAAGAAACATTTGCCAGAAGTTATTATCAGCAATATATTAATACAGATGCGATTACTGCAAAGACATTAGTAGAACCTTACAAGAAAAAAGAATATCTTGTGCAGAATCCGCCGTCATTGCCTCTTACGGTAGAGGAGATGGATCATGTATACGAACTGCCGTATATGAGAAAGTGGCATCCTTCGTATGATAAGCTTGGCGGGGTTCCCGCATTGAAGGAGATTAAGTTTTCTCTTACAAGTAACAGAGGCTGCTTTGGAGGCTGCAGTTTTTGTGCATTAACTTTCCATCAGGGAAGAAGAATTCAGATAAGAAGCCAGGAATCTATTTTAAAAGAAGCAGAGATTTTGATTAAAGATCCGGAATTTAAAGGTTATATTCATGATGTAGGAGGACCAACGGCAGATTTTCGTCATACAGCTTGTGAAAAACAGTTGAAATATGGAGTCTGTACGAATAAACAATGTCTGTTTCCAAAGCCATGTGCGAACATGAACGCAGATCATGGAGACTATATTACACTTCTTCGTCGTTTGCGGGCACTGCCAGGAGTAAAGAAGGTATTTATTCGTTCAGGAATCCGTTTTGATTATGTGCTGGCAGATAAAAAGGATCATTTTTTAGAAGAACTTTGTAAATATCATGTCAGCGGGCAGCTAAAAGTTGCTCCGGAGCATATTTGTGACAGTGTTTTACGACTTATGGGCAAGCCTTCAAATCACGTGTATGAGCAGTTCGCAAAAGAATATCGAAATATGAATAAAAAGCTGGGAAAGAAGCAGTATATGGTTCCGTATTTAATGTCTTCCCATCCGGGATCTCATTTAAAAGAAGCGATTGCTTTAGCAGAATATATTCGTGATCTTGGATATATGCCGGAACAGGTACAGGATTTTTATCCGACACCGGGAACAATTTCTACATGTATGTATTATACAGGTTTCGATCCACGAACGATGGAGAAAGTCTATGTTCCGGTAAGTTTAAAAGAAAAACAGATGCAGAGGGCATTAATTCAGTATCGGAATCCGGAAAATTATGATATTGTAAAAGCAGCATTGATTCAAGGCGGCAGAGAAGATCTGATCGGCTTTGATGAACACTGTCTGATTCCACCAAGAAAGATGGGAAAGAACTATCATCCGGCACAGAAACATTCTGTGGAGAAAAAGAATGCAATTAAGACAGACAAA
The DNA here is from genome assembly GCF_009697165.1 of Anaerobutyricum soehngenii. Taxonomy (NCBI): domain Bacteria; kingdom Bacillati; phylum Bacillota; class Clostridia; order Lachnospirales; family Lachnospiraceae; genus Anaerobutyricum; species Anaerobutyricum soehngenii. Next base: position 268,756 of record NZ_VULP01000001.1, read on the forward strand.
TTTAAAACAGACAGGTTTAAAACAGAAAAACCTAAAATAGAAAGAGCTAAAGCAGACAGATTTAAAACAGATAGAGTTTCTGGGAAGGAAGAAGGCAGAGGAAAGGCAAAGAAGAAGACGATCCGTAACGTTCATAAAAAGAAGAAACGTGGATAGGAGGTTACCAGATGAATATAGGAATCATTACCGGTGCTTCATCGGGAATGGGGAAAGAGTTTGTGAAACTGACGATGCAAAATCACCTGGAATTAGATGAGATATGGGTGATTGCCAGAAGAAAGGAACGTCTGGAAGCCTGGTCAGATCTTTATAAAGAACAGAAGTTTCGTATTCTTCCCCTTGATCTTCAAAAGAAAGAAGATATGGATTATCTTGGAAAGACATTGGAAGAAGTACAACCACATATCGAATTATTTATTCACTGCGCGGGATTTGGTATTATGGGAAGGATTCAGGAGATTTCTATGGAAGAGCAGGCTGAGATGGTAGATGTGAACTGCCGAAGTGTTGTTGAAGTGTCCTCACTTGTGCTTCCTTATATGAAATACAGAGGAAGAATGATTTATATGGCATCAGCAGCAGCCTTTCTCCCTCAGCCGGGCTTTGCGGTATATGCGGCAAGTAAAGCATTTGTTTTAAGTTATGTGCGGGCTTTACGTGCAGAAAGCAGAGAAAAACAGCTTCGTGTGACGGCAGTATGTCCGGGAGCGGTAAAAACAGAATTTTTTAATCGTGCACTTACGAAAAAACATTTGCCAGCATATAAAAAGCTAGTCATGGCAGACCCGAAGAAAGTGGTAAAAAAGGCCTGGCAGGATAATGAGAAGAATAAAGAAGTTTCCGTATACGGAACAGTGATGAAGCTTACACATCTGGTAACAAAATTACTTCCACACAGTCTTTTTTTGCAATTTATTGGAAGGAAATAAAACAAATGAAAGAAATAACAATTACAAAAAGAGAAGAAGGACAGCGTTTTGACCGATTTCTTGGAAAGTATCTTCCGGGAGCTTCCTCCGGTTTTCTTCATAAGATGCTCAGAAAGAAGAATATTAAGCTTAATGGGAAAAAGGCAGAAGGACGGGAGAAACTCAGTGCCGGAGATTTGATTCAGATTTTCTTTTCAGATGAGACATTTGAGAAGTTTCAAAAACCGCAGGAAGGTGGAAAACAGGACACATTTACAGACGGCAAGAGCATAGTACAGAGGACGCAGGGAAAACAGCTAGAAAGAACAAAACAAAAGAAAAGACTGACAAAAGAAGAGATGAATCTTCGAGAACAGGTAAAAGTTCTCTATTCTTCCGAAGATACTCTTGTATTTCACAAACCGGCAGGAATGCTTTCACAAAGAGCCAAAGCAGATGATGATTCTTTAAATGATTATCTGATCGATTATTGTGTAAAGAATGGAATTATTTCACGAGAGGAGCTGTCAGCCTTTCGTCCGTCTGTTGCAAATCGTCTTGACCGGAATACAAGCGGGATTGTTCTTGCAGGAATTTCAATTAGGGGACTTCAGAACTTATCTACCATGTTAAGAGAGCGTACTCTTGGAAAGTATTACCTTTGCCTTGTAGAGGGAAGAGTAAAAGAAGATGCTCGTATCTCAGGTTATCTGACAAAGGAAGAAAAGAATAATAAAGTATCACTTCATAAAGAAAAGGTAGAAGGAGCATCGTATATCGAGACAGAGTATACGGTTCTTAAAAGTACGGAAAAGGCGAGTCTTTTAAAAATTCGTCTTATTACAGGAAAGAGTCATCAGATTAGAGGACATCTAGCTTCTACGGGACATCCGGTGTTTGGTGATTACAAATATGGTAATAGAGAGTTTAATAACCAGATTAAATGGAAAGAAGGAATTAACTATCAGCTTTTGCACAGTTATGAATTGATCGTGCCGGAAGGAACAGGAGAACTTTCAGGATTACACATTATTGATCCAGTGCCGGAAGCTTTTCATCAAGTTCAGAAAAATTGGAATTTAGAATTTTCAGGACTTTCTTATACAAAAACTTCCCACCAAACTGCTTCTCGTTTGGATAAGAGAAAAAATGACAGAGAGGGACGGAAGTAATGGCAACCTGGAATTCAAGAGGACTTCGGGGTTCCGTCTTAGAGGAACTGATTAATTATGCAAATCAAAAGTACAAAGACAAAGACCTGGCTCTTATTCAGAAGATTCCTACCCCCATTACACCAGTTCGTTTTGATAAAGAATCCAGACATATCACGCTTGCCTATTTTGAAAAGAAAAGTACAGTGGATTATATTGGGGCAGTGCAGGGAATTCCTGTTTGCTTTGATGCAAAGGAATGTGCTGCCGATACGTTTTCTTTACAGAATTTACATCCTCACCAGGTAGAGTTTATGAAAAATTTTGAAAAACAAAATGGAATCAGTTTTTTGTTAATCTACTATACACATCGGCAAAAATGTTATTATCTGAGATTCTCAGAAATGATGAAGTATTGGGAGCGAATGGAACAGGGAGGCCCTAAAAATTTTAAATATGAAGAATTATCTCCAGCTTTTTTTGTGCCGGCAGCCGGTGGGATTGCATTACATTACCTTGTGGCAATGCAGGAAGATTTAAAAGAAAGAAGTATTCGGTAGATTGACGAACCTTCATTTTTCATATATAATAAGACTTTGTAAAATTTTGAGGATTATAATGTTTTTAGATATGAGGTGAGAGAAAAGTGATTAAGAGCATGACAGGATTCGGACGCGGGGAGAGTGTGTCAGAGGACTGTAAGGTAACTGTGGAAATTAAAGCGGTGAACCATAGATATTGCGATCTGAATATGAAGCTTCCAAGAAAGCTTAATTATTTAGAAGTGGATATCCGGAACTTTTTAAAACAATCTATTCAGCGTGGTAAAGTAGATGTTTTTATAAATTACGAAGATTTATCGGCAAAAGATGTGAATGTCCGCCTGAATGAAGAGTTGGGCAGGGAGTATTATGCCGCACTGACAAGATTAGGCGAAACGCTTGGGATTTCAAGCGAAGTGACCGCATTACAGATTGGAAGATTTGCTGATGTACTTACGTTAGAAGATGTGCCTGTGAATCAGGATTCGATCAAAGAACAGATCATGGAAGTTTTAAAAGAAGCTACGAATCACTTTTCTGCCAGCAGAGAAAAAGAAGGCGAGAATCTCAGAAGCGATATTCTTATAAAGCTTGATGAAATGAAAGAGAATGTTACCTTTATCGAAGAAAGGTATCCGGCGATTGTCAGTGAATACCGTAAAAAGCTGGAAGATAAAGTTGCAGAACTTCTAGAAGACTCTAATATAGATGAGAGCCGTATTGCAGCAGAAGTTGTTATCTATTCAGATAAGATCTGTGTAGATGAAGAGACTGTCCGCTTAAAGAGCCATATTGATGGAATGCGTGATGAACTCTTAAAGGGCGGTAATGTCGGACGTAAGCTCGACTTTATTGCACAGGAGATGAACCGAGAGGCGAACACCATTTTATCAAAGGCGAATGATATCGAAGTGTCAGATCATGCAATTGATTTAAAAACAGAGATTGAAAAAATTCGTGAACAGGTGCAGAATATAGAGTAGACGGAGAGAGAATGGCAGATTTTATTAATGTAGGTTTTGGAAATATGGTGAATGGAGATAAGATTATTTCCATGGTCAGTACAGATGCCGCGCCAGTCAAAAGAATGATACAGAATGCAAGAGACGAAGGAAAGGCAGTTGATGCCACCTGTGGACGGCGTACAAGGACAGTGCTTGTTATGGAAAGTGACCATCTTATTTTATCTGCCCTTACGACAGATACGTTATCTTCCAGATGCCATAATAAACGCAGTGATGAGGATGAGGAAAATGAAAGATAAGGGAACATTAGTTGTAATTTCCGGATTTTCCGGTGCAGGCAAAGGAACAGTATCCAAAGCTCTCGTTGAAAAGTTTGGATACAGTCTTTCGGTTTCGGCAACAACCCGTCAGCCGAGAGAAGGAGAACAGGACGGAAGAGAATACTACTTTAAATCAGAAGATGATTTCTTACGTTTGATCGATTATAATGGATTTATTGAATACGCACAGTATGTAGATCATTATTACGGAACTCCAAGAAAGTTTGTAGAAGACGAGCTTGAAGCAGGACATGTTGTGATCCTTGAGATTGAAGTACAGGGTGCGATGAAGATAAAGGAGCAGTATCCGGATGCAATTCTTTTATTTATTACAGCACCATCAATCGAAGTACTTAAGAACCGTCTGATCGGACGAGGTACGGAGACAGCAGAAGTCGTAGAGAAGAGAATGCGAAGAGCAGCGGAAGAAGCAGAAAGTATTGAACAGTATGAGTTTATCGTCAGCAACGAAGAAGGTAAGCTTGAAGATTGTATGAATACGATTCATTCTATTATTGAAAGCGAGTCCTGTCGTATTACAAAGAGACAGGAATTTGTGGCAAGCCTTCGAGAGGGCTTGGAAGAATATAAAGAAAACATCGATAAAGACAAATAAGACAAAGAGAAAGGAGACTTATTTTATGTTACACCCATCTTATACAGAGTTAATGGAAAAGATTAATAAAGAAGGCGAACAGGGAGAAGAACCGGTTATCAACAGCCGTTATTCTATTGTTATTGCAACTTCTAAAAGAGCAAGAGAGATTATTGCAGGTGATGAACCTTTAGTAAGTGGAATGGAAGGAGAGAAACCTTTATCCATTGCTGTTAAGGAATTATATGATTCTAAACTTAAGATTCTTCCGGGAGATGATGTTGTTGAAGATGAAGAGAATCTTTCTAACGAAGAGTTTGAAGAATTAGGAGAAGTTGATCCGGCATTTACAAATGTGGAGTAGTAAGAAAAAGGCAGACACCAGTATCCAGGGTCTGCCTTTTTATATCAAAAAAGATACGTTTTTAAAAGCAGATGGCAAGTGGAAAGCAGCCTATATTTTATCAGCATTCCTGGTAATTGCTATGTTATGCATGATTTTTTGTTTTTCAGCAGCAGATGCCACGCATTCCTCGCATTTAAGTGAAGGAGTATGCATTCGGCTTGTTCGTGAAGTCAGTTCCGTTTTCCCGGAACAGTTTCCAAAAGAGAGGATGCTTAAAATCGCAGCGATCATAGAGTTACCGATTCGGAAATGTGCACATTTTTCAGAATATGCAGTGTTGAGTATTACCATCAATTTATATTTATGGGTTTGCTTTCGCATGGAACGATTGCTAGAAGAAAAGAAATGGAAGATCTTTTTAAGAGCAGAAGTTTTTTGTGCCTTGTATGCCTGCAGTGATGAATTTCATCAGTATTTTGTGCCGGGAAGAAGTTGCCGTTTTTTTGATGTCTGTGTGGACAGTACAGGTGCATTTTTCGGAGCATTGTTATTCTGGGGAATGTATTCTTGTTTGAGCAAACGAAAAAGACAGGAAATTTTTAGAGTGGATGGATGTTGACGCTTTTTTATAAAACAGCTACAATAAAAATACGTATGAAATAATGGATGATAGAATCGATGTATGTCGATTTAAAGATAAAAGAAAGAAGAAAAGCGGATTTTCCGGATTTGAAGGGAGCGTTTGAAATGAAGTGCAGTCAGTTATTAGAACATATAGAGTATACATGTTTACAGGGAAGCACAGATGTAAAGGTCAGTGCGGTAGTGAATGATTCAAGAAAGATAGAAGAAGGCTGTCTTTTCTTGTGTATTAAGGGAGCTTCTTTTGATGGACATACGTTTGCAGCAGAGGCAGTCAAAAAGGGAGCAGCAGTTTTAGTTGTAGAAGACGCAGTAGAAGTACCGGAAAACGTAACAGTGATCAAAGTAGATAACACTCGTTATGCTATGGCATTGATTTCAGCAGCATGGTTTGGTTATCCGGCGAATGAACTTACAACAATCGCTGTTACCGGAACGAAGGGAAAGACGACAACAACCTATATGGTAAAGGCGTTATTAGAAGAAGCCGGACATAAAGTTGGTGTCATCGGAACGATTGAGGTTGTTATTGGAGAGAAACATATCCCTGTCAATAATACGACACCGGAATCTTATGATATTCACAGCTATTTCAGACAGATGGCAGAAGAGGACTGTGATGTAGTTGTTATGGAAGCATCTTCACAGGGCTTTAAGTTAGACAGAACTGCCGGAATTTTGTTTGATTACGGCTTATTTACGAACCTTTCTCCAGATCATATCGGACCGAATGAACATAAGGATTTTGCGGAATATCTTTCTTGCAAGGCAAAGCTGTTTCAACAGTGTAAATATGGATATGCGAATCTTGATGATGAGCATTTTGCAGAGATTACGAAGAATGCCACTTGCCAGATCGAGACATTTGGCTTGAATGAAAAGGCAGATTTAGTGGCATATGATGTAGCACTTACGAGAGACAGAGATTTCTTAGGTGTGGATTTTGATTTAAAGGGAACATATGAAGGCAGAATTTCTTGCGGGGTACCGGGAACATTTAATGTGCATAATGCATTAGGAGCAATCTGCATTGCCGGACATATGGGTGTAACAGTAGAACAGATGAATAAAGCGCTTCGTCATTTCAGTGTGAAGGGAAGAGTACAGATTGTACCTACAGGATATGATTATACATTGATTATCGATTATGCACATAATGCAGTAGCGTTAGAGAGTATTTTGAATACATTAAGAGCATATGATCCTCCAAGACTGATCAGTTTATTTGGATGTGGCGGAAACCGTTCCAAACTTCGCCGTTATGAGATGGGAGAAGTATCCGGCAAGCTTGCAGATTTTACGATTATCACATCGGATAATCCAAGATTTGAGGAGCCACAGGCAATTATCGATGATATTTTAACAGGAATGAAAAAGACAGACGGGGAATATATTTCTATTATTGACCGCCGGGAAGCGATTTCCTATGCGATGCATCACGCACAGCCGGGCGATATCGTAGTTCTTGCCGGAAAAGGTCATGAAACATATCAGGAGATTAAAGGCAAGAAGTATCATATGAGCGAAGAAGAAATCGTTCAGGATGTTCTTGACGGTAAATATTAAAGCAAGGGAAATAGTATGGGAGACAGTAATATAAGATATGCTGACATAATTATAGACATTTCCCATGAGGCACTCGATAAGGTATTCCAGTACAGAGTGCCTCTTTCCTTATGGGAAGAAGTGCGGCCAGGCAGTCGGGTTTTCGTTCCGTTTGGAAGAGGAAACCGGGAAACGGAAGGATATGTCATTGCGATTTGCCAAGAGGCAGACTATGAGGAAAGTAAGATTAAGGAAATTCTCCGGGTAAATACAGAGGGGATTTCTGTAGAGTCTGAATTGATCCAGGTTGCGTCTTTTTTAAAAGAAAAGTATGGCTCGACAATGATACAGGCACTTAGGACAGTGTTGCCGGTAAAGACAAAAATGAAACCGAAAGAAGAAGTTTTTATCACACTTTCCATAGAAAAAGATACGGCGCAGCAATTACTTTGTGAATGGGAACGTAAGCATTTTGCAGCCAGAGCAAGATTTTTATCAACACTGCTCAAAAAAGAAAGAATGCGAAAAGAAGAAGCGGTGAAGACATGTAATTTTCCTTTGAAAGAGCTTAGAAAGCTTTCAGAACAGGGGATTATAAAGTTAGAGTCAAGGATTAAGTATAGAAACCCATTTCCGGAACTTGTAACAAGAAAGCAGGGCTGGCCTTTAAATGATGAGCAAAGAGCAATCGTAGATAATTTTATAGAAGAATACAGGAAGGGAGAGCGAAGAACCTATCTGCTATACGGTATTACAGGAAGTGGTAAGACGGAGGTCTATCTTTCTTTGATTAATGAAGTTCTTGCGGCAGGCAGACAGGTTATTGTGCTGATTCCGGAAATCTCGCTTACTTATCAGACAGTACGACGTTTTTATGAGCGCTTTGGAGAACGAATTGCTGTCATTAATTCCAGAATGTCAAAGGGAGAGAAGTCAGATGCCTGTGAGAGAATCCGGGCAGGTGAGGCAGATGTTATCATTGGGGCACGTTCGGCTCTGTTTGCTCCAACAGAACGGCTGGGGCTGATCGTGATAGATGAGGAACATGATGGAGCCTACAAAAGTGATACTTCCCCAAAGTATCATGCAAGGGAAACCGCTATTTATCGGGCTAAGCTTTGTGGAGCCAGTGTTGTTCTGGGTTCTGCTACTCCCTCTGTAGAGGCATATGCACATGCATTAAACGGAGAATATCAGTTATGGACCTTAAAAAAGCGAGCCGGGAATGCCATCTTACCGAAGACACAGATTGTTGATCTTAGAGAAGAGTTTAAAAAGGGCAACCGTTCGATTTTTAGCGAGGAACTTCATAAAAAGATAACGGAATGTCTGGAAAGAAAAGAACAGATTATGCTGTTTTTAAATCGACGGGGTTTTGCAGGTTTTGTTTCCTGCCGGGCCTGTGGTCAGGTGATCAAGTGTCCGCATTGTGATGTTACACTGACCTATCATCGGAATGGAAAGCTACGTTGTCATTATTGTGGGCATGAAGAAGTGTTCACAAAACAGTGTCCGATTTGTAAAAGTCCACATGTGGCGGCATTTGGCCTTGGAACAGAAAAGGTAGAAGCGGCGCTTCATCAGGAATTCCCAGCTGCCAGAGTACTTCGAATGGATATGGATACGACAAAAAGAAAGCATGCCCACGAAGAGATGCTTGCTGCTTTTGCAGCTGGGAAAGCAGATATTCTTCTGGGAACCCAGATGATCGTAAAAGGGCATGATTATGCCAATGTCACTTTAGTAGGAATCCTTGCAGCGGATCTGTCTCTTCACGAGCAGGATTTTCGAAGCGGTGAGAAAACATTCCAGCTTTTATGTCAGGCAGCCGGGAGAGCCGGAAGAGGAGAGAAGGCAGGCAATGTTATTATCCAGACATACTCTCCGGAACATTATGCGATTGTTGCTGCAGCCAGACATTCTTATGAGAATTTCTTTAAGGAAGAATATACATACCGGAAATTAATGGCTTATCCGCCATGCGCACATATGTTAGTCATCCTAATACAATCCGGTGATGAATCGCAGTCGATTATCGCAATGCTCCGTATTGAAAAGATAATAGAGCAAAGTCAGTCAGGAGAGAGTAATCCGATACAGATTTTAAATCCCGGACAGGCGAGTCTTTCAAAACTTAAAGATGTATATAGACAGGTTCTTTACTTAAAACATAAAGAAGAAGAAAGATTATTGGATTTAAAGAGACGGTTAGAGCCAGTTTTAGAGAAGCATCCGATGTTTGCGGGAATATCCATACAGTTTGATTTTGACCCGCTCTCACATTACTAATTCACTTTACGACAGGCGCTTACGATGTTATAATCGAGAGTGCATTAAAAACACGAGGAGGAAAAGAAATGGCAATTCGTAAAATTCGCTTTATTGGCGATCCATGTTTAAATAAAGTATGTAAACCGGTACAGAAGATCACCCCTTCAATCGAGACACTGATCGAGGATATGTTCGATACAATGTATGAGGCAAGAGGGGTTGGTTTAGCAGCACCACAGATAGGAATTTTAAGAAGAATCTGCGTCATTGATGTTATGGATGGTGATCCGATTATTTTAATTAATCCGGAGATTATTGAAACATCCGGAGAACAGACCGATGAAGAAGGATGCTTAAGTATCCCAGGAAAGTGTGCCAGTGTGACACGAGCAGATTATGTTAAGGTTAAGTCACTTGATATGGATCTGAATCCTGTAATTATTGAAGGAGAGGGACTTCGTGCAAGAGCTCTTTTACATGAGATGGATCATCTTGACGGTATTCTTTATGGAGAGAGAGCTAATGAGCCGTATCACGATGTGGAGGAAGAAGAATGCGAGTAGTATTTATGGGAACACCGGATTTTGCGGTTCCTACATTAGAAGCTCTTATAGAGAAGCATGAAGTTGTCGGTGTCGTGACACAGCCGGATAAGAGAAAAGGCCGCGGTAAAGCGATGGCATTTTCACCGGTGAAGGAGAAGGCATTAGAACATGAGATTCCGGTTTATCAGCCGGTAAAGGTAAGAGAAGAAGCATTTGTTCAGGTCCTTCGTGAACTAGATCCAGAGGTGATTGTTGTTGCTGCCTTTGGACAGATTCTTCCGGAAAGCATTTTAAATATGCCGAAGTATGGATGTATTAATGTACATGCTTCCTTACTTCCAAAGTATCGTGGCGCAGCACCGATTCAGTGGTCCGTTATTGACGGAGAAAAGGAAACCGGTGTTACGATCATGTATATGGAAAAGGGCTTAGATACCGGAGATATGATAGAACACGTTGTTGTACCGATTGATGCGAAAGAAACCGGAGAATCTCTTCATGATAAGCTTGCAGTGGCAGGAGGTCCGCTGTTACTAGATGTTCTTGCAAAGTTAGAGAATGGAACAGCCGTACGGACTCCGCAGAATGATGCAGATAGCTGCTATGCAAAAATGCTTACAAAGGATTTAGGTAAGATTGACTGGAATAAAGATGCGGCAGCGATTGAACGTCTGATCAGAGGCTTGAATTCCTGGCCAAGTGCGTATACCGCATTTCATGATAAGACACTTAAGATCTGGGATGCTGATGTGGAAGAAGAAAGCAGTGATGCACAGCCAGGAACCGTTGTAAAAGTTACACCGGATGCCCTTTATGTGCAGACAGGAAAGAACCTGCTTAAACTGAACGAAGTACAGATTCAGGGCAAGAAGAGAATGCCGGTAAAGGCATTTTTACTTGGACATAAAGTAGAAATCGGAACTTTGCTTGGACAAGATAATGAAAACAACCGTTAACAGGTCAGAGAAAAAGAAAGGAAAAGCAGATGGAGAAGCGGACAGACATGAGAGCGGAAGCTCTCGATACGCTGATTGATATTGAAAGAAATAAAAAGCTTTCTCATATTGCAATCGGAGAGACACTGATGCGCCACCAGTTTGAAAAAAAGTCTGACAGGGCTTTTTATACCAGACTTTGTGAGGGAGTAACAGAGAGAAAGATTTATCTAGATTATATCCTTGATACGTATTCAAAAACGCCAATGAAAAAGTGTAAGCCGCTCATACGCTCTCTTCTGCGAATGGGAGCATACCAGATCTTGTTTATGGATGTAAGAGATGCGGCTGCCTGTTCGGAGGCAGTATCTCTTGCAAAAAAAAGAGGATTTGGAAGACTCAGTGGTTTTGTAAACGGAGTTTTACGAACCATCGTAAGAGAGAAAGACCGTCTGCCTGTTCCTGACAAAAAAGAATTTGATAAGTATCTGAGCATCACATATTCTGTACCGGAATGGCTTAGTCGTCTCATGATCGACCAGTATGATGCTCAAACTGCGGAGACGATGTTTGCTTCTTTTTTAGAGGCAAGACCATTGACAATCCGTACCAATCTTTCTGTGATCACACCAGAGGCATTAGAAGAAGAACTGAAAAAAGAAGGGGTCAGTGTGGAAAGAGGAACCTACCTTCCTTATGCCCTTACGATTTCTCATTTGAATTATCTTGGGAAGCTTGCAGCTTTCCGTCAGGGAAAGTTTGCGGTACAAGATGAGAGTTCACAGCTTGCTGTAGAAGTCGCGGATATCAACGAAGGCGATTTTGTTCTTGATGTCTGTGCGGCACCAGGTGGGAAGACATTCCATGCGGCAGACCGGCTTCATGGAACCGGAAAGGTTCTTTCGAGAGATTTAACAGAATATAAGACAGATCTGATCGAGGAGAATAAAGACCGGATGTGTTATGAGAATGTAGAAGTACAGCAATGGGATGCACTTGTAGAAGATGAAAGTCTTTTAGAAAGTGTTGATGTTCTTCTTGCAGATCTTCCCTGTAGTGGACTGGGCATTATGGGAAGGAAGAATGATATCAAATATCAGATGACACAGCAGCAGCTTTCCGAGCTTGCACAGCTGCAAAGAAATATACTTTCCATTATCTGGAAGTATGTAAAACCAGGCGGAGAGATGATATTCTCTACCTGTACACTGAACCGGGGAGAGAATGTAGAGAATATCCGCTGGATAGAAGAGAATACACCAATGCGTCTGGTATCGATAGAAGACTATCTGCCAGAGAACCTTAAAGGCAGAACAGGAAGTCAGGGATATTTACAGCTGATACCGGGTAAGGATAGCTGTGATGGCTTCTTCATTTCAAAATTTGAAAGACCGGAGGCGAGATAGATGGATTTAAAATCCATGACAATGGAAGAACTGACAGATTGTATAGTAGAACTTGGAGAGAAGAAGTTTCGGGCAAAGCAGATTTATGGATGGCTGCATCAGAAGCTGGTAAGAAGTCCGGAGGAGATGAGCAATGTTCCGGCAAAGTGTCTGGAGAAGCTTTTAAAAGAACATCCTTTTTATGGAGTAGAAGAAGTAGAACATTATGTATCAAAGATAGATGGTACACAGAAGTTTTTATTTTCTCTGCATGATGGAAATATGGTAGAGAGTGTATTGATGAAGTATAAACATGGAAACTCCGTTTGTATTTCTTCACAGGCAGGCTGCCGTATGGGCTGCCGTTTCTGTGCATCTACGTTACTTGGATTGTCAAGAAACTTATATCCATCCGAAATGCTCGATCAGATCTATGCGATTCAGAAAGCTACAGGGGAGAGAGTATCGCATCTTGTAGTAATGGGAACTGGAGAACCATTTGATAATTTTGAATCATTATGCCGTATGATCGAACTGCTCTGTTCACCGGAAGGATTGAATATCAGTCATAGAAATATTACAGTATCCACCTGCGGAATCGTACCAAAGATTTATGAATTTGCAGATAGAAATCCGCAGGTTACCCTGGCGATTTCTTTACATTCGCCAAATGATACGATGCGAAAAGAACTGATGCCGATTGCAAATAAATATTCTATGGATGAACTGATGAAGGCTGCGAAGTATTATACGAAGACAACCGGCCGGAGAATTACATTTGAATACAGCCTTGTAAAAGGAGTTAACGATAAAAAGGAACATGCCGAAGAACTTATTTCAAGAGTGAAAGGCATGAACTGCCACATTAATCTTATTCCGGTAAATCCAATCAAAGAAAGAGATTTTGAACAATCTACACAGAATAATGTAACGGCATTTAAACATATACTGGAACGACAGCATATTCAGGTGACGGTCCGCAGGGAGATGGGAAGAGATATTCAAGCTGCGTGCGGACAGTTAAGGAAAAGCTATAAAGAAAGGAGTGGGAATGAATGAAATCTTTCGGCATGACGGACATTGGAAGAAAGCGAAAAGTAAATCAGGACTATCTGTTTTTTTCTGATGAGCCGATTGGCTGTTTCCCCAATCTCTACATTGTAGCAGACGGAATGGGTGGACATAAGGCTGGCGATAAGGCATCCTCTTATGCGGTAAACCGCTTTGTAGAGCTGGCGAAGAAAGAGAAGAAAGAACTTCCCTTCCTCGTTATGGAACGACTTTTAAATGAAGTAAATGAAGCAGTATACGAACTGTCCTGTAAAGAAGAACAGTATGCAGGAATGGGTACAACATTTGTAGCAGCGACAGTAGTAGATAAAACAGCATATATTATGAATGTGGGGGATAGCCGGCTATATTATTTTGATGGCAAGATCCGTCAGGTAACAATGGACCATTCTCTCGTGGAAGAACTGGTTCGAGCTGGCGAGATTGACCGGTCAGAAAGCCGGAATCATCCACAGAAAAATATTATAACAAAGGCAGTAGGTGTGGCAGAAGATATTCAGCCGGATTTCTTCATTGTTGACATGGAAGAAGGAAGTTCGCTTTTATTATGTTCTGACGGATTAACAAATATGGTAGACGATGAAAAACTAGAAGAGATTTTATCAGAGGATTGTACAGAAGAAGAATATGCAGGCAAATGCATAGAAGAAGCTTTGTTTTATGGTGGCCTTGATAATATTGCGGTTGTCATCGCCCGGAATAGAAGTGGGAGGTGAAGACATTGCTGCAAAAAGGGACTATTTTAGCTGGAAGATATGAAATACTCGAACATATCGGTTCCGGAGGTATGGCAGATGTATACAAAGCCAGATGCCATAAATTAAACCGTTATGTAGCAATCAAGGTTCTGCGCCGGGAGTATTGTGATAATGAAAGCTTTGTGCGAAAGTTTACAGTAGAAGCGCAGTCTACAGCCGGATTGATTCATCCTAATATTGTAAATATTTATGATGCCGGGAATGAAGAAGGTATCCATTATATCGTGATGGAACTGGCGGAAGGAATGACATTAAAACGCTATATCAGACGATATGGGCGCTTAAGTGCCAGAGAGACCGTAGACTTCGCAATTCAGATCGCAAGTGGATTGCAGGCTGCACATGAGCATCATATTATACACAGAGACATTAAGCCACAAAATATTCTGGTGTCAGACAGTGGAACAATTAAAGTTACAGACTTTGGAATTGCCAGAGCAGCAACAGGAGATGATACGATTTCATCAAGTGCGATGGGATCGGTACGTTATCTTTCACCGGAACAGGCAAGAGGCGGCTATGCCGATGAAAGAAGTGATATTTATTCTCTTGGTATCACTATTTATGAGATGGCTACGGGAAAGGTTCCTTTTGATGGGGAAAATACAGTTGCGATTGCATTGATGCATTTGCGGGATGAAATTACTCCGCCGCGTTGTTATTTCCCGGATATTCCATCCAGCCTAGAAAAAATTATTTTAAAATGTACTATGAAGCAGCCGGAACAGCGCTATCAGAGTGCAGCAGAACTTATTCTTGATCTGCAGAAGGTATTTTTGTCTCCAGACGGTAATTATGTCTATGTGAACCCACTAGTAGATGATTCACCGACAATTCAGAGAAATACAGAAGACATAGAGAAAATTCGTAAATCCCTGATAGGAACAGAAAGAAAAAGAGATGTAGAGAAAAACAGATCTCGAGCAGAAGAAGAGGGAGACGAGGAAGAAGATTATAAAGATGATGCATCCATGAATCCAAAGCTTGAAAAGCTGATTCTTGTAATTACGATTGTCTTTGGTGTTTTAGTTGCCTGTATCGTCTTTTATCTTGTTGGAAATTCTCTTCATTTATTCCGGACATCTTCTAATAAAGGAACGACACAGGCTGCGGTTGAGACAACAACAGAAGCACCGAAGGAGGCAACGACCGCATCAAAGCCGGAGGAGACAAAATACACAAAGATGCCAAATCTGATCGGACTTACGAAAAATGCGGCCGAAGATGAGATGAAAGCGCTGGGATTAAAAGCAGACTTTGCATATGAAGACGGAAGCAGCAGTGCAGATAGTGATCTTATCGTAAAAAAACAACAGTATAATAAAGATGATGCTGTTGCAATTGGTTCTACAGTAAAGATTACACTTGGTAAGAAAGAGTCAGCAGATGCGACAACAACTGCAGAAAAAGTGGAAGTACCGGCTATGGTGAATTATACAGAGAAAAAGGCCGAAAAAGAATTAACGAAGGCTGGACTCAAAGTAAAGAAAGCATATGCGACAAGCGATACGGTAAAGGAAGGTTATGTGATCAAACAGAGTCCAAAAGGTGGAACCATCGTTAATAAAGGATTTGCTGTAACGATTACGATTAGTAAAGGTGTAGGAAAGACAACCGTACCGTCACTAATCGGTGTTTCACAAAGTGTTGCAGAAAGAGAGCTGAATCAGGTTGGATTAAAGCTTGGTACAGTAAGCTATGACTATAGTGGAGAAGTTGGCGTAGGCGATGTTATTTCTCAGGGAATTGAGTCAGGAACATCAGTAGATAAGGGAACAAAAGTATCGATTGTTCTAAGCCTTGGAGAACAGGAAAGTTATCGTTATGAAGGAAGCGTAAACATTGAAGAACAGCCATTTGATGAGGGGGCTTCCGGAAGCGTAAAGCTTGTGTTAAAGCAGGATTCCTGGGAAAGTACTATTTATTCGAAGAGTAGTGTAAGCAATGATGATTTTCCGCTAAACATTACATTTGAAGGAGACAGAGAAGGTGGCGGAACTGTAATTATGTATGTAAATGGCAAACAATATAACACATATAGTGTAAATTTAAGTGCGATTTCAGATTAGAAGCTTGCATATTTTATGGAGGAAAGAATGACAGGAAAGATTATGAAAGGAATCGGAGGATTCTATTATGTATATGTAGAACAGCAAGGACTTTATGAATGTCGTGCAAGAGGTATTTTCCGCAATAAAAAGATGAAACCGAATGTTGGTGACGTTGTAGATATTGATGTTTTATCTGAAGAAGAAAAAACAGGAAACCTTGTAAAGATTCATAAAAGAAAGAATCAGTTGATTCGTCCGATGGCATCCAATGTGGATCAGGCGCTTGTCATTTTCTCTGTTCATGAACCAGAACCGAACTTTCATTTGCTGAATCGCTTTCTGATTACAATGGAGCAACAGGAGATACCGGTAATCATCTGTTTTAATAAGACAGACCTCTCTACAGAGCAGCAGCAGGAACAGTTAAGAAAAGATTATGAAAACAGCGGCTGTATCGTTGTGTTTCAAGCAGCAGCAAAAGGCGAGGGGATTACTCAGGTAGAAGAGCTTCTGCGAGGAAAGACAACCATTATGGCAGGACCCTCCGGAGTCGGAAAGTCATCTACTTTAAATTGCATTAGCAAGGACAGGCAGATGGAGACAGGAGAAGTCAGTGAGAAGATTAAAAGAGGAAAGCATACGACAAGACATTCAGAATTAATTTATATTGGAGAAGACACATACTTGATGGACACACCGGGCTTTAGTTCTCTTTTCCTTGAAAATATTGAAAAAGAAGATTTGAAGTATTATTTTCCTGAATTTACACCTTATGAAAATACATGCAAGTTTAACGGATGCTGTCATATTCATGAACCTGGATGTGAAGTGAAAAAAGCATTAGAAGAAGGAAAAATCAGCAAAATGCGTTATGATGATTACTGTATGTTTTATGAGGAACTGGCACAGCAGAAGAAATGGTAATGAATTAGTAATGAATTAATGAATGATTCCTATCTATCAATATGAATTTCAAAGAAGAGGAAAACAGTGACTCTGTAAGAACAGAAAGTCAGAAAGGAATATCGAGGGATGAAGAAAAAGAAGAGTATTTTAATTGTAAGTGGTGGAAGCATAGATGTGGATTTTGCCAAAGAATATTTAAGAGAAAGACAGTATGACCATATTGTTGCGGCAGATTCCGGTCTTGCACACTGCAAAGAGATTGGAATAGAACCAACAGATATCCTTGGAGATTTTGATAGCCTTAGAAATTTAGAATTGTTAGAATACTACAGACAAAAAGGAATACCCTTACGTGAATTTCCAACACGAAAAGATTATACCGATACACATCTTGCAGTGAAGTATGCAATAGACCTAAAAGCAGAAGAAGTAACCATTTTAGGAGCAACGGGAACAAGATATGATCATACACTTGCCAATATCAGTCTGCTGGCATTATTACGTGATGAAGGAATCGACGCACAGATTGTTGATGCCCATAATGAAATAGAAATCCTTCGTGGTCCGGCCGAGAAAAAATATAAGAAAAAATATCATCGGAAAGGCAGCGAAACAGAGCAAAAGAAAGAATACTTCTCTATTATTGCATTTTCACCAGAGGTAACAGGCATTGATGAAGAGGGATTTTCTTATCTTTTACATCAGGCAGCCCTTTATAACAAAGAAAGCATCGGTGTCAGCAACGAAATTGTGGAGAAGGAAGCTACTTTACGATTACAAAGTGGATATCTTATCGTTATGAGAACAACAGATTAGAAAAGACAGTGTAAAAAGGCGTTGTTTTTAGAAAAAATTGTGCTATAATAACCCCTGTGAAAGTTTTGAAAGTACATGATATTTACAGGAGGAAAAAAATAATGAAAAAACAACTAAAAGCAATTTCTGCCTGTCTGCTGTCTGCATTACTTGCAACAACAGCTTTCCCTTTTTCCAAAGTAGAGGCAAAGTCAAAATGGGTTGAGATCAATGGAGTCAATTACGAAATAAACCGAATGACAGGTGAATGTGAAGCCAGTCTGAATGTAACACAGGGAAAGAGCGAGGTAACAATTCCAAATAAAGTTTCCTATCAGGGAGATACTTATAAAGTAACTTTCTTTAGCTGGGATGACTGGGAGCAGGACTGGAAAGAAGAGACAAGTCGTACATATAAACCAGCAGCTGGTTCTTATCAGGCCGTACTTGAAAAAATCACTATTGCAAAAGGCGTTCGTGTTTCTGAACCAGCATGCCACTATCAGAAGCTTAAAACAATTATTTTTGAAGACCCGGCAGGAGTTTCCGGAACAGAATTTTATGATTGCCCACAGCTTCAGAGCCTCTACATTCCTAAAAAAGTAAAATACTGGCCAACGGTGAGAAAGTGCCCAAAAGTAAAGATTACAGCATCTTCTGCTAATCCGTATTTAAAAGTAATCAATAATGACATTTACTCAAAGAATGGAAAAGTTCTTTATAGTGTAGCAAGCACAAAAACAAAGTATAAAGTAAAGAAGTCTGTAAAAGAAATAGAAGATGGTGCTTTTTACAAAAATGACAGTATTAAGAGTATTTATCTTCCGGATTCTGTAAAAGAAATCGGAGAAGAAGCGTTTGGAGACATGGAGAACCTCCAGTCAATCCGCTTTAGCAGATCAATCAGTGAATTAGACTATGCAATGTTTAATAAGTGTAAAAAGTTAAAAACAGTCAAGCTTCCAAAAAGAATTCAGACGATTCGCGGAAACTTCGGAGGAAAGAAAAACTGCTATCTTAAAAAAATATATATCAATGCAGTAAATTTAAAGAAGAGTAATTTAAAGAGTCTTCCGAAAAAATGTAAAGTATATGTAAAGAGTAAAAATGTAAAAAATCAGGTCAAAAAAGCCGGATTTAAAGGAAAAGTGATAATCCGGTAAAGAAAAGAGAAAAGAAAAAAGGAAATCTTACTTAGGTATTTGTCCAAGTAAGATTTCCTTTTTTAATGCTGTTTTGACACTGACATCATTTTATACATTAAATTTAAATAATACAACGTCTCCGTCTTGCATGACATATTCTTTTCCCTCAGAACGTACAAGACCCTTTTCTCTTGCAGCAGTCATGCTTCCATTTTCAATTAAATCCTGATAACTGATAACATCAGCTTTGATAAATCCACGTTCAAAATCAGAATGGATTTTTCCGGCTGCCTGTGGAGCTTTTGTACCACGAGTGATTGTCCATGCCTTTGATTCGATCGGACCGGCAGTAAGATAAGAGATAAGACCAAGCAGAGAATAGCTTGCCTTGATGAGCTTTTCAAGTCCAGACTCTTTTAAGCCGAGATCTTCAAGGAACATTGCCTTTTCATCATCGTCAAGTTCTGCAATTTCCTGCTCGATCTGAGCACATACAACAAATACTTCTGCTTCACAGCCCTTCGCATATTCTCTGACTTTTTGTACAAAAGGATTTTCTGCACCATCATCTGCCAGATCATCTTCAGAAACATTAGCCGCAAAGATAACAGGTTTATCTGTAAGAAGATTACATTCGCTTAATAATGCCTGCTCGTCTTCATCTTCAGTAACAAATGTTTTAGCAAGCTGTCCATCTTCAAGATGTGCTTTTACTTTCTTTAAAAATTCTACTTCTGCAGCAATCTTCTTATCATTATGAGCTGCTCGTGCGGACTTGGAAATACGGCGGTCTAATACTTCGATATCAGAGAAAATCAACTCAAAGTTAATTGTTTCGATATCACGAAGAGGATCGACACTTCCATCAACATGAATAACATTACTGTCTTCAAAACAACGTACCACATGAACGATCGCATCTACTTCACGAATATTTGCAAGGAACTGGTTTCCAAGACCCTCTCCTTTAGAAGCACCTTTTACAAGTCCGGCGATATCAACAAATTCAATTGTAGCCGGAACAATCTTTGCAGAATCATACATATCAGACAGTACTTTAAGACGCTGATCCGGAACGGCAACAATACCAATATTCGGATCTATAGTACAGAATGGATAATTGGCAGACTCTGCTCCAGCCTTTGTCAGAGAGTTAAATAATGTACTCTTTCCAACGTTAGGAAGGCCAACAATACCTAATTTCATAAAAATTCCTCCTATGTTGTTTTATGTACTCCTGTAGCTTTTCCTATTCTCAAATCCCATTAATGTGAGTATTACGTACACATCAAAAATTCTGCCAGTACATTTTAGAAAATCTGGAAATCAAGAATGGAAGTCTTTAGGAGTACATCTTAAATTCATAATTTCAATCTATTATTCTAACATAGAAAGCAAGAAAAAGACAGAAGTTTTACTATAGAATTCGGTGAAATTCTTTTTTCCTTTCTCTCCGGTGAATTAAATTGAAAAATTTCTTTGGGAGGGATATAATAAATAAAATAATATGTACTCCAAGAAAGACTCCGAGAGTACATTAATAAGAACAGGAGGTTAGTGAACGGAAGTTATGCAGTACACAGATATTCGATTTCCGCATCTTGGAATTGTTCTTTCCCATGTGGGAAGATATATCTCCATAGGGGATTTTCAGATTATGTTTTACGGAATTATCATTGCATGCGGATTTCTTGTCGGTTTGTGGGTGGCGCAACAGGAGGCAAAAAGAACAGGGCAGAATTCGGAAATTTACATGGATTACCTGCTTGTTATGATGATTCCGGCGATTATTGGTGCAAGAATTTATTATGTTGTATTTTCATGGGATTCTTATAAAGACAATATTCCGGAGATATTTAATTTAAGACATGGAGGACTTGGAATTGTAGGAGGCGTGGCTATGGCGGTTCTTGTCCTTTTTCTCTTTGCAAAAGCAAAAAAGCAGAGTGCGCTTTTAATGCTTGATACGCTGACAATGGGACTGCTTATCGGTCAAATTATGGGACGATGGGGAAACTTTTTCAATAGAGAAGCTTTTGGAGGTTATACCAACGGACCACTTGCTATGCAGATTCCGCTAAAGTATTTTGAACAGTATGGCAGGGTGTCAGAACTTGAGAGTTCAGGAATCCTTAAGCATCTTGTTACACTTACTGTTCATGGGGAGAAGCTGTCTTATATTCAGGTACATCCTACTTTTCTTTATGAAGGAATGTGGAATCTTCTTCTGTTGCTTTTTATCTTTATTTATCGGAAACATAAGAAGTTTGATGGAGAACTTTTATGTATTTATCTGATGGGATATGGATTGGGACGTTTCTTTATTGAGGGACTTCGAGTAGATCAGCTGCTTATCGGTCATACGGGAATAGCAGTTACACAGGTTGTATGTATTTGTATTTTTGTTGGAGGACTGATTGGGATGGTTCTTGGGCATAGAAAGAGTAAGGCTTGCTAAAGTCGCCTGTTTATGCTATAATTCCTTAGGTTTTTACAAAAAATAAGCAAAAAGCCAATGGGCTGGAGGATGTTATGAAGCGATTTTGGAAGGATTTAAAGAGTCACTATCGCTACGCCATTTATTCTGCAAAGTCAGAATTAAAATCAGAGGTTGCCAATTCCTACCTGAACTGGATTTGGTGGGTGTTAGAACCATTCTGCTTTATGCTGATTTATGCGTTTATTTTTGGCGTTGTGTTTAATGCAAGCGAACAGTATTTCCCGGTATTTATCTTCCTTGGTATTACCGCCTGGGATTTTTTCAACCGATGTCTGACACAGAGTGTAAAGCTTTTAAAGAATAATAAGTCTATTGTAACGAAGGTATATATACCAAAGTTTATTTTACTCATATCCAAGATGTTTTTTAATGGATATAAGATGCTTTTTTCTTTTGCGATTATCGTGATCATGGTTATTTATTTCAGGATACCGATTACGTTGAATGTATTATATGTTATTCCGATATTTATCGTGTTGTTTGTAGTGACATTTGCCTGCATGACACATCTGATGCATTACGGAGTATTTATTCAGGACTTAGCGAATGTAACGAATATTGTTCTTCGTATGGTATTTTATTTGACGGGTATTTTTTATAACATTGAGAAAAGATTACCTGCGAAATATACAGGAATCCTGATGAAAGGAAATCCGATGGCACTTGTGTTAAGTGGTATTAGAAAGTGCATTTTATATGGTCAGGCACCGGATGTGAAGTGGCTTTTTATATGGTTTATTATCGGTATAATTGTTGCTGCGTTGGGAATTCGTAAGATTTATAAGAACGAAAACAGCTATGTAAAGGTGATTTAATGGAAGAGAATAGAAACAGTGCAATTAGTGTAAGAAATGTATGCATTGATTATAAGAGTTTAAAGACAGGTTCGATTAAAGAAAACTTGTTCAAAATAAAAAAAGTTGAGCAGGAAATATTCCATGCGGTAAGAAATGTTTCTTTTGAAGTTCCGGAAGGACAGATTCTTGGAATTACCGGAAAGAACGGTAGCGGAAAGTCAACGATGCTCCGGGCGATTGCCGGAATCTTTTCAGCAGACAGTGGAGAGATTGATCTTCATGGACATACCATTTCCCTTCTGTCAATCGGTGTTGGTTTTAAAAATGAACTGTCAGGAAGAGAGAATATTATTTTATCTGGTATGCTCCTTGGATTCTCAAGAGACTTCATTATGGAGAAGATGCCGGAAATCATAGAATTTGCTGGAATTGGCAACTTTATTGATATGCCGGTAAAAACATATTCAAGTGGTATGTATTCTAAGCTTGCTTTCTCAATTACAGCGATTCTTGAAACAGAGATTATGCTTATTGATGAGGTGCTTAGTGTAGGTGACCAGAAGTTTAAGAAGAAGAGTTATAATAAGATGAAGGAGCTGATCTCTAAAAGAGACCGTACGGTAGTTATTGTTTCACACAGTATGTCTACGTTAGAAGATTTATGTGACCAGATTATCTGGATGCATGATGGAGAAATCGTAATGTATGATAAACCGGAGATTGTACTTCCTGTTTATACAGATTTCATGAGATAAGTTAAATGTTATAAGAATAAATAAATGTACTCTCGGAGTCTTTTTCACAAAATCAAGTACAAAAAGATTCCGAGAGTACATATAACAGAAAAAGGGGAACGGTTGTTTTTTGATAGACAATCGTTCTTTTTCTTTAGAATTTTGCAGGTAAAACATTGAAAATAACACTATATTTATATTGCATTACAGACATTGATGATATAAAATAAAATTTAAATGGGATACGGAGGTAAAAATGGAATTTGTTCATAAATCAATCATGCTAGAGGAAGTCATTGAGTCTCTAGCAATTAAGCCAAATGGAATTTATGTAGATGGAACTTTAGGTGGTGCAGGACATTCTTCTGAAATTGCAAAAAGGCTGGGGCCGGAAGGCAGACTGATTGGGATTGACCAGGATGGAGAGGCGATTGCGGCGGCAACAAAGCGGCTGGAACCGTATAAGGATCGAGTAACGATTGTCAGAAGCAATTATGCACAGATGTGTCAGGTGCTTAAAGAACTGGGTATTTCCAAAGTGGATGGGATTCTTCTTGATCTTGGAGTTTCTTCTTATCAGCTTGATAATGCAGAGCGTGGTTTTACATATCGTGAAGATGTTCCACTGGATATGCGTATGGATCAGCGTCAGACGAAGACGGCAAGGGACATTGTGAATGAGTACAGTGAGATGGAACTGTATCATATGATTCGTAATTATGGAGAAGATAAGTTTGCCAAGAATATTGCCAAGCATATCGTTGCGGCAAGACAGGAGGCACCGGTGGAAACAACAGGACAGCTGATCGAGATTATAAAGGCGGCTATACCGAAAAAGGTACGTGCTACAGGTGGACATCCGGCAAAGAAGACTTTTCAGGCAATTCGTATTGAACTGAATCATGAACTAGATGTGTTGAAGAATAATTTAGAAGATATGATCGACATTTTAGATGATAAAGGAAGAATTGCGATCATTACGTTCCATTCTTTAGAAGACCGCATTGTAAAGAATATTTTTAGAACCTGTGAACGTCCTTGTATCTGTCCTCCGGAATTTCCGGTATGTGTATGCGGAAGAGAATCAAAAGGTAAGGTAATCACAAGAAAGCCGATTGTGCCTGGAAGGGAAGAATTGGAGGAGAACAGTCGTTCGAAAAGCGCAAAGCTTCGTGTTTTTGAGCGGAGAATTACAAAGGAATAGAATATGCATCATACTTAAAGGAGAAGAGATTTCCTTTTTTATGAGTGAAGAATGAAGGTTGGAGGTTAGAATATGGCGTTTCGTGATACATCAGAACGTTACGAGTATATTTACGGAAGTAACGTTAAAAAGTTAGACAGAGAAACTGCAGGCAGTACAAAGTCCGGCAGTCCAAAGCGTGCAGGGAATACTGCTCGTAAATCAGAATATGCAGTGGAACGAAGCAAGGCAGTAAGTGCTCATTCAGAAACGGCAATTCAGAAGAATACAGCCCGATTTCTGGCATTTGACTGGAAGTATACGCTGATTGCTGTAATCGCAGTAGTTTTATGTGCTTCTGCGGCAATGTTTTATCTGCATGGAACCGTACAGTTGAATGTAATGGAAAAGCAGATTTCAGATTTAAAGACAGAGAAGGCAACATTACTCAGCAAGCAGAATGCAATAAAAGCAGAGATTGATAAATCCATTAATTTAGATGAAATCAAAGAATATGCAGAAAAGAATTTACATATGATCTACCCGGAAGATTCAAACATACTCCTCTATAAAGGAGAGTCTAATGATTATTTCAGACAATATGAAAGTGTAAATTCAGGAAAGTAAAAAGCAGGTGGTAAAGTGGCGAAGAAAATAAAGAAGATCAAACGCCTGACTGACCAGATGAGAGGTAAGCTGATATTGGTATTTATAGGTATCATCTGCCTCTTTTTCATTTTGGCAGTAAGGCTTACATATTGGACAGTAAACAAAGGCAGTGAATTTGAGACAAAGGTACTCGGACAACAAAAGCATGATAGCTCGGTTATTCCTTTTGAGCGTGGAAAGATTTATGACAGAAATGGGAATATTCTGGCAACAAATGAAAAGATTTATACACTGGTATTAGAACCAAAGAATATTCTGCTTCGGAAGAAGAAATATGAAGCGACAACAATTAACGCTTTACATGAATACTTTGGATTTAGTAAAAAGAACTTAAAAAAAGTAATCGAAGGGAATAAAGATTCCTATTATGTAGTTTATAAAAAGAATATGACCTACGATGAAGTTGCAAAGTTTCAGAAGTTCCTTGATATGGCAGATGATTCCACGAAAGGGGTATCGGATGCTAAAAAGGAAAAGATTGAAAGTGCCAGACAAGTAAAGGGGATTTCTTTTGAAGAAGATTATAAAAGAATTTATCCATATAATTCTCTTGCTTGTCGTATTTTAGGCTTTACATCTTCAGGCAATGTAGGAAACTGGGGAATTGAACAGTCTTATAATGAACAGCTTAATGGAGTGAATGGACGTGCATACTATTATTTTAATGAGGAGTTAGATCAGGAACAGACTGTAAAAGAAGCAAAGAACGGTAACTCCGTAGTGAGTACGATTGATATGCAGATTCAGAAAATCATAGAAGAAAAGTTAAATGATTTTGACAGTAAGATTGGAAGTAAGGTAACAAATATTTTAGTTATGAATCCACAAAATGGTGAGATTTTGGGAATGGCAAGTTCAAATCCATATGATTTAAATGAACCGATGGATGAGAAGAAGCTGTTATCTTTATATTCTCAAAGTGAGATTGATGAAATGAAAGCATATACCCAAGAGAAAGAAGCAGAAGAAGCTTCAGAAGAGGAGTCAGGAGAAGAATCCTCTGAAGAAACAACGGAACAGGAAGATAAAGATACAGAAAAGAAAAAGACGATTTATGATGCGTTCTATGAACTCTGGAGAAATGCGATCATCAGTGATACAAACGAGCCGGGATCTACTTATAAGCCATTTACTGTGGCGACAGGATTAGAAAGTGGGGCACTTACCGGAAATGAAAGTTATTTTTGTACAGGTTCTCTTATGGTCGGAAAGCGTAACATTGGATGTTCTCATGTACATGGAAATATCACTTTAAAAGATGCAGTTGCCAAGTCCTGTAATGTTGCTATGATGAATATCGCATTTAATGAAGGTGCAGAAACATTTTATAATTATCAGAATATTTTTGGCTTTGGACGAAGCACAGGAATTGATCTTCCAGGCGAGGCAGAAACAAAGAATCTTGTATATAATGCCTCGAATTATTCCAATAGTGTCACGCTTGCAACGAATGCTTTTGGTCAGAACTTCAACTGTACGATGATGCAGATGGCAGCAGGTTTTTGTTCTCTCATTAATGGAGGGAATTATTACCGGCCACATATCGTAAAACAGATTCAGAATGATGGTGGAGATGTCGTAAAAGATGTTGGAAAAGAAGTATTAAGAAAGACCGTTTCCGAAGAAACATCAGCATCGATCCGTTCCTATATGCAGCAAACGGTGGAGAACGGAACCGGTACGAAAGCGCAGATTGAAGGATATACAATCGGAGGAAAGACTGGTACCGCTGAAAAGATACCAAGAAATAAAAAAGATTATTATGTTTCTTTTATTGGATTTACTCCGGTAGAAAAGCCCGAGTTACTGGTTTATGTAACGATTGATGAACCGAATGTATCATTCCAGGCGAATGCAGGTTTAGCAGTAGAACTTGAGAAGTCCTGTATGGAAGAAATAGTAAATGTTCTTGGAATTAAAGCAGCAACAAGTACTAAGGAATAAGTTTTTGCGTATACTGATTAATAAACTATTTCTGAGGTGAGCGATATAGAGATTCATTTATTTCAGAAAAGAAAATACAATCTTGTTTTCTTATGCTTTTTCCTGGCATTTTTACTTCTGACCGGACGATTGATCTATCTAACCATTTTTCGCTCAGAAGAATTAAGTAAAAGAGCATTAAGCATTGAGCAAAGAGAACGAACGATAAAGGCAGCAAGAGGGAAAGTTTATGACAGGAATGGAGTAGTGCTGGCGGATAATCAAGCAGTATGTTCTGTTTCTGTCATTTACTATCAGATAAAAGAACCGGAAAAAGTAATTCGGCTTTTGTCACAAAAGCTTGCGATTTCTGAAAAAGAAGTAAGAAAAAAGGTAGAGAAGATATCATCAAGAGAAAAAATAAAAAGTAATGTACCAAAAGCGATCGCAGATGAGATTCGGGAAGCGGGACTTTCCGGGGTCAAGGTAGATGAAGATTATAAGCGCTACTATCCATTTGGCACACTGGCATCTAAAGTGCTGGGATTTGCAGGAGCAGATAACCAGGGTATTTTAGGGTTAGAGTCCCGATATGATTCTACATTAAAAGGAACAGATGGAAAGATACTTACGATGACAGATTATCAGGGAATCGAAGTGGAGAACCTTGCGGAGGATCGAATCGAGCCGGTAAGTGGAGATGATCTGTATCTTTCACTTGATTATAATATACAATGTTATGTACAGCAGGCAGCGAAGAAAGTTTTAAAAGCAAAAAAGGCCAAAAGAGTCTCTGCTATTTTAATGAATCCACAAAATGGAGAAATCTATGCTCTTGTCAGCCTTCCAGAGTATGATTTAAATGAACCGTTTACTTTAATTGAAGAATATAAAGAGCAAGGAAAGACTCAAAATGATAAGTTAAACAATATGTGGAGAAATCCTGTGATCAGCGATTCCTATGAGCCTGGATCAACATTCAAAATCGTAACAGCTACGGCAGCATTAGAGGAGAAAAAAGTAACTTTACAGGATTCTTTTTTCTGCTCAGGATTTAAGCTTGTGGAGGATAGAAAAATACGCTGCCATAAAACGCAGGGGCATGGAGCGGAAACGTTCCAGCAGGGATTTATGAATTCCTGTAATCCGGTTTTTATGGAAATCGGAGCAAGAGTCGGGGCAAAAGATATGCTGAAGTATTATCAGAAGCTGGGGCTTTACGAAAGAACAGGAGTGGATCTTCCGGGAGAGGCAAACTCCATTATGCATAAACTTAGTAAAATAGGCGCGGTAGAACTTGCCACAATGTCATTTGGGCAGTCAATACAGATTACACCTTTGCAGCTGCTTCGGGCAGTAAGTGCGGGAATTAATGGAGGAAAGCTTGTAACCCCGCATCTGGCAATGGAAAAGAAGGACAGCATTACGAAAGAAATAACACAGTATGAATATCCTATAAAGCCGGGAGCAGTTTCAGAAGAAACTTCACAGACATTAAGAGAACTTTTAGAAGCAGTAGTGGCGGAGGGAACAGGGAAGAACGGGCAGGTTGAGGGATATCGTGTGGGAGGAAAGACTGCAACAAGTGAAAAACTTCCGCGGAGAAGCGGAAAGTATATTTCCTCTTTCCTGGGATTTGCTCCGGCAGATTCTCCAAAGATTCTGGGACTTGTATTGATCGATGAACCGCAGGGGGTCTATTATGGCGGGGTAATTGCGGCTCCGGTCATGGCAGAAATTTTTCAAAATGTCCTGCCCTATCTTGATAATCTGTGAAAAGAGGATTATACTGTGTAAGAATGTCTTAAACTACAATAGATAAAATGGAGGTTAAATTATGGATCATTCAATTGCAATACCAGCATTAGTTGCATTTTTTATTACATTAATATTAGGACCGGGACTCATCAGCTTTTTACATAAGCTGAAGTTTGGTCAGTTTATCAGAGAAGAAGGACCAGAATCTCATCTGAAGAAGTCCGGAACACCTACAATGGGTGGAATTTTATTTCTTGTCGGAATTTTAGTAGGATGTGCTTTTTATATCCCGGATTATAAAAGGATTATTCCTGTTTTATTCGTTACTCTTGGATTCGGACTGATTGGATTCCTTGATGATTATATCAAAGTAGTAATGAAGAGAAATCTCGGGCTGACACCGGCACAGAAAATGCTTGGACAGATTGTCATTACTGCTGTTTTTGCATTTTATATGGTGAACCATTCTGGATTAGGAACAGACGTGATTCTTCCGTTTTCCGGAGGGAAAGAATGGCATCTCGGAATTTTATATATTCCGGTGTTATTCGTTGTTGTGCTTGGAACAGTGAATGGAGCGAACTTTACAGATGGACTTGACGGCCTTGCCGCAAGCGTGACAACTTTGATCGCTGTATTTTTAACAGTAATCGCTGTAGGAACAAATGCAGGAATCCATCCGGTAATCTGTGCGGTTATTGGTGCCTTACTGGGATTCTTATGCTTCAATACACATCCGGCTAAAGTATTTATGGGAGATACCGGTTCTCTGGCGCTTGGTGGATTTGTCGTATCTACAGCATATATGTTAAAGATCCCACTATTTATTCCAATCGTTGCATTTATTTATTTTATTGAGGTACTGTCTGTTATCATTCAGGTAACCTACTATAAAAAGACCAAGAAGCGTATTTTCAAGATGGCGCCGATTCACCATCATTTTGAGTTATCAGGATGGCCGGAGACAAAGGTTGTTTCTATTTTCTCAATTGTAACAGCAGTATTATGTCTGATCGGTATGCTCGCGTACTAATTTAGAAGGATAGCATCTGAAAAATACGAGATATGACAATAGAAAAGTGAAAAGACACAGAGAAACTTGGAGGTTTAACATGGATTTAAAAAGTAAGAAAATACTCATTGCCGGAGCTGGAATCAGTGGAATTGGCGCAGCAGCTCTTTTAGGAAAAGCAGGAATTCCAGCGGCAATCTATGATGGGAATGAAGCATTAGATCAGGCAGCAGTTGCAGCAAAATTGCCGGAAGGAATGGAAGTATCTTTTGAATTAGGCGAATTTAAAGAAGAATTAGCAGACAAATATGATATGCTGATCTTAAGTCCGGGAATTTCCATTCATCAGCCTGTAGCACAGGCATTTTATGTAAAAAATAAACCTGTATGGGGAGAGATTGAGTTAGCATCACATTTTGCAAAAGGAAAGATTGCAGCGATTACGGGAACAAATGGTAAGACGACAACAACGGCTTTAGTAGGAAGTATTTTACGTGAGTACTATCAATCTGTTTTTGTTGTAGGAAATATCGGAATTCCATTTACCTCTGTAGCATTAGATACAACAGAAGATTCTGCGATCGCAGCAGAGATAAGCAGCTTCCAGTTAGAGACTACAATTGATTTTCAGCCGGAAGTCAGTGCGGTATTAAATGTGACGCCAGATCATCTTGATCGCCATGGAACAATGGAAGTGTATGCAGATACGAAGTTTTCTATTTCTAAGAAACAAAATAAAGATCAGGTGATCGTATTGAATTATGATGATCCGATTACAAGAGCTATGGCAGAAAAAGCAACGGCACATCCGGTAATGTTTAGTCGTTTAGAGGAACTTGCTGAAGGTATTATTTTAAGAGATGATACATTTATCATTAAAGAAAATGGCAAAGAAATGCCGGTATGTACAACTTCGGAAATTAAATTGCTTGGTTCTCATAATCATGAAAATATTCTGGCAGCTATCGGCATAACATATTATATGGGAGTTCCAGTAGAGAAAATCCGAGATGCAGTTATGAAGTTTACTGCAGTAGAACATCGTATAGAATATGTCGATACAGTAGATGGAGTAGATTATTACAATGATTCCAAAGGAACAAACCCAGATGCTGCGATTAAGGGAATTTCTGCCATGACAAAACCAACGATTTTATTAGGCGGCGGTTATGATAAGAAGTCTACGTACGATGAATGGATTGATGCATTCCATGGTAAAGTACGATATCTCATTGTAATGGGAGCAACAGCGCAGGCTATTGCGGATACTGCAAAGAAACATGGTTTTCATAATGTGATTTTTGCAGAGACCTTTGAAGAAGCTATGGATATTGCAAGAGAAAAGGCAAGACCGGGAGATGCAGTATTACTGTCTCCGGCATGTGCAAGCTGGGGCATGTTTAAAAACTATGAAGTCAGAGGAAAAGTATTTAAGGAGATCGTCCGAAAGTTTAAGGGGTGAATGCTGTGCAAAAAAAGTCATGGGAAAGTCAAAAGATGCGGGCGCAGGCCATAGATTATTCCATATTGTTTCTGGTACTCTTTCTTGTAGGGTTTGGACTGGTCATCTTGTATTCAACCAGTTCCTACAAAGGAAGTCTGCTACATAATGACACAGCATACTGGTTGAAAAAACAGGCATTTTTTGCAGTGATCGGAATTGCAGGAATGATGATTATTTCCAGACTGGATTATCATATCTGGAAGAAAAAATGGTGGTTTATATGGGCTGTTTACGGTGGGACAATTGCTTTACTGCTTCTTACTTTTGTAATTGGAGCCGCAAGTCATGGCTCAAAGCGATGGCTGCCACTTGGTCCGATCAGTTTTCAGCCATCCGAGCTTGCAAAGATTACGTTGAACTTGTTTCTAGCTGCATATATAAGCAGCAGGGCGAGACAGATGCGCACAGGAAAGGGACTTCTGGAGCCATTTCTTCTTGTACTTCCGATTGTAGGCATCGTAGGTATTGAAAATTTAAGTACCTGTATTATATTACTTGCAATCTCCTTTATTATGATATTTGTTGCAACACCATTATATAAGCCATTTCTTGGTTTGATCGGAATTGGTGTAGCCGGAGCTGTTTTACTTATCCTTACACAGGGATATCGAATGGAACGTATTACAGTGTGGCTGGACCCGGCATCTTCTGATAAAGGGGAACAGACCATGCAGGGACTTTATGCCATAGGGTCTGGCGGCCTTTTTGGAAAAGGACTTGGGCAGAGCATGCAAAAGCTTGGTTTTCTTCCGGAAGCGAATAATGATATGATTTTTTCGGTAATCTGTGAAGAACTGGGATTGTTTGGTGCGCTGTGCGTTCTGGCATTATTCTTTGCTTTGCTCTGGCGTTTTATGGTAATAGCGATTAATGCACCGGATCTTTATGGCTCCATGCTTGTGATAGGTGTGATTGCTCATATAGGTATCCAGGTTTTTATTAATATTGCTGTTGCGACAAATACAATGCCAAATACAGGAATTCCTCTTCCATTTATTAGTTATGGTGGAAGTTCACTGGTCTTTCTTTTATTAGAGATGGGCTTGGTACTTTCTGTATCCAGATATATAAAAATAAAAAAATAAAAAGTAAAAAGACGGGGAAAGAAATAGAAAGATGGAAGAGAGAAATTTAAAACTGGTTGCAGACAATAATCCAAGAAAAAGACATCTCCTCCTGCTTCTGGTTGCTCTTGTAGTAATTATCGGATTGGGAATATATTTTCTGCTTACAGACTTTTCTATTCAAAAAGTAGAAATAAAGGGGAATGATACATATACAAATACAGAAATACTGGATGCAATGAAAGAAGATGGGTATGTGAATAACACCCTTCTTATGATTGCGCAGAATCAGATATTTGGACAAACCTACCTGCCGTTTATCGACAAGATATCTATGGACTATGATGACAGCCATATCCTTAAAGTACGTGTAAAAGAGAAGCTGCGGGCAGGCGTTTTTCAATATATGAATCAATATGTTTACTTCAACGAAAATGGAATTGCGATGGAGAGCAGGAATACCCTTTTTAACGGCGTTCCGGTTGTTACCGGTGTAAAGTTTAATGAAATGAAGCTGAAAAAGAAAATACTCGAAAATAAAGTCCCGGTAAAGGAAAGTTACTTTAATACAATCGTATCTATTACGAAAAAGATTGCGACGTACAAGCTGACAGTTTCTGAAATACATTTTGAAGGAGAAGATGATATTACACTGATTTCCTCAAAGTACAAGATATATTTGGGAAGTTCCTCCTATCTTGATGGTAAAATATCAAAAATCCCATCTATATTAAAGACAATTTCGTCAAGTTATAAACAGGGAACAATTGATATGCAGTTGTATACAGATGAAAAGCCGATCATTACTTTCAAGAATATGAAGTAAATAATTCAAAGTATCTGTAAACATTCTCCTGATTTCTCAAGGCAATTATGGAAATTTAGATAGAAGTCAGAAAAAAAAGCAAAAATTCAATTTTTCTAGTTGATTATTTCTATAAAAAACCGTATTATATAACTACATACATTTTAAAATCGGGTGAATTATATCAGATGTGAGATGCACAGAAGAAGTATGTCATGCATTGCATGATGCGCATCTCGTAGCAAGAATGCCGGGGCATTCTTGAAATTTGCGAATTTATATATTTACATAGAATAAGGAGGAGTAAAACCTTGTTGGAAATTATGTCAAACGAAGAATTAGCACAAGCTAAAATCCTAGTTATCGGTGTTGGTGGAGCCGGTAACAATGCAGTTAACCGAATGGTTGACGAAGCTATCGAGGGTGTGGAATTAATTGGAATTAATACGGATAAACAGGCTCTTGATTTATGTAAAGCTCCTACAAGAGTACAGATTGGTGAGAAGCTGACGAAGGGACTGGGAGCTGGTGCGAAGCCGGAAATCGGAGCAGCAGCAGTAGATGAGAACCGCGATGAGATTACGGAACTTGTAAAAGAAGCAGATATGGTATTCGTTACCTGCGGTATGGGTGGTGGAACCGGAACCGGTGCTGCACCTGTTGTGGCGAAGATTGCAAAGGACATGGGAATCCTTACGGTCGGTGTCGTAACAAAGCCATTTATTTTTGAGGGTAAACCTCGTATGAATAATGCACTCAGCGGAATCGAACGTCTTAAAGAGAATGTAGATACATTAATTATTATTCCTAATGATAAGCTGTTGCAGATTTGTGATAAGAGAACATCTATTAAAGATGCTTTTTGTAAAGCAGATGAAGTACTCCAGCAAGGTGTACAGGGCATTACAGACTTAATCTTTAAGCCAGGTCTTATCAACTTGGATTTTGCAGATATCCAGACAGTAATGCGTGATAAAGGAATTGCTCATATCGGAATTGGTGTTGGAAGTGGTGAAGATAAGGCAGTTGATGCGATTAAGAGCGCCATGGAAAGTCCTCTTCTTGAGACCACAGTCAGTGGAGCTACCGACATTATTATCAACTTCTCTGGTGATATTGGAATTCAGGAAGTTTATGAAGCAGTATCTTATCTCACAGAAGTTGCCGGTGACGAAGCGAACATTATCTTTGGTAATGTAGAGAGCGAAGATGTACCAGATGATGAAGTAAGTATTACAATCATTGCGACAGGACTCCACGATGTTTCCGGAAAGGGAGCATCTGCTGTAAGAGTGAACCGAAAACCAGCAGCAGATAAGAATGTAGAAGGGAATGGACCTACTTATAGCGGACAGGCAATTAAGTCAGCGCAGAGTAGCAGAACTTCAGAGAATCATGAGACAACACGAACTTATGATAACAGAGACATGGAGATTAAGATTCCGGAATTCTTACAGAAAAGAAGATAATACATAAGTAAGAGTTTTCCTCTTTTAGGCAGACAATGTCGCCAGAGGTCGAATAATAAAGAATTTTTCTTTATTATTTCGACCTCATTTTTTTATGCAAATTTATATAATAAATTAACCACATAACAGTAAAAGATGCTATGAAGCAAATTCATCCGATTCTATTGCAGGTTTGTTACAACTTTGTGGCAGACTATATTATACTGTTCTTTATAAAAAGAGATTTATTTCCAGAAAAGAAACAATCTCAAATAATAAAGGCAGCCGCTATTTTCTCAATGACTTATGTAATCTGGGAATGGACAACAACAGGAATGTCCCCAGTTACAAGAGGGATTCTTAAATGGTGTAGTATCCTTGCTTTAATTTGTCGATTTTTTAAAATTACTTCTGTTTCACTTTTTAGAAAAACAATAACAGTATTCTTATGTTACTTGTTTTTGATGGGAGGAAGTGTCACTTTTTTTCTTACATATATACAGATTGACCAGGTAAAAGCAATAAAAGAAGCGTATAAAGCAATCGCTGTACTGTTTTTATCATCAGGAATTCTTTTAGCATATAAAAGAAAACAAAAACAGGAAAAGCGTGAAGAAGAAGCCCGGAAAAATATATACGATATACGGATTTCAAGAAAAGGAAAAACAATAACATGTCGAGGGTTTTATGATTCCGGAAATCTTTTAACAAGTCGTATTACCGGACAGGGAGTATGCATTATAACACAAGAAAAAGCAAGGGAAATATTAATGCCAAAAGAACAGCAAGAAGTAAAGAAAATTCTTACAGACTCATCGGAAAGTCTTTCATGGAGAATGTGGGCAAAACAGTTTCAAGAAGGGATGTATATATTGCAGTATTCCTCCGTTGGCAAAAAAAATGCAAAAATGCCCGGAGTCATGGCAGAACAGATTGTTGTGTTGAAAAATGAGGAGGTGCTTGTAAAAACAAAAGGAATGCTTGGTATCAGTTCGGAAAAATTTGTAGAACAGAATACATTTTCTATATTACTTCCGGCCGATATTTTTGAAAGAGAAAAAAATCGAAATATCATTTGATGGAGGGCAAAAGTATGGCAGTTGTATTAAATGCATCAGGAGTAAACAGAGTAAGATTTACAGTGATAAATAATATGAAGTCACTATTTCATCCACAGCGGGAAATACACTATATTGGAGGAACAGACATCCTTCCGCCGCCATTAGAACCAGAAGAAGAAGCATACGTGTTAAGTCAGCTAGATACAAAACGAAGTGAAGAAGCCAAAGCACTTTTAATTGAAAGAAATTTACGATTAGTTGTTTACATAGCAAAGAAATTTGAAAATACAGGAATCGGAGTCGAAGATTTAATTTCAATTGGAACAATCGGACTGATCAAAGCAATCCATACCTTTAAATTAGATAAAAAAATAAAACTGGCAACCTATGCCTCACGTTGCATAGAAAACGAAATTCTCATGTATCTCAGAAGAACAAATAAAACAAAACTAGAAGTATCCATCGATGAGCCATTAAACGTAGACTGGGATGGGAACGAACTTTTACTATCAGACATCTTAGGAACAGACAACGATGTGATTTCAAAAGATATTGAAGACGAGATAGATAGAAAAATGCTGAATAAAGCAATGGAAATATTATCAGAAAGAGAAAAACTGATTATTCGGTTACGTTTCGGTATAGGCGGAGACGGAAATGAAGAAAAAACACAGAAAGAAGTAGCAGATCTGCTGGGAATCTCCCAATCTTACATATCCAGACTGGAAAAGAAAATAATCCATCGACTAAAAAGAGAAATAATAAAAATGGAATAAAATACTAATTTGCTGGGGATACAGACGCCGCTTTAGTAGAAGATATTGAGCTGAATTGTAGTTAGTCTTCTAAAGAAAAAAGAATTGTTATAAGTTAGATTTTGTTCCATTGCGCTAAGCATTCCATTCTGCCCAGAAAAACAGGAACTTGGGAAAAACGAGTCCCAAGTTCCTATGGTCAGAATTCCACAGCGCAAAGTCACAAAATACAATACTTATAACAATTCTTTTTTCTTTATCATTAGGTTTCCTTCAATTCAGCATAAAATTTTGTTTCAGCGGCTGTCTATTTTTTATAACAAATTAGTAATTTATGTTGGAAAGAGAGGGGGATTCTCCAAAAGATGATGTGAGCTAACCAGAGAAAAATTTTTCATAAGGTAAGAGTAGGTAAATGTAATTTTTATACAACCAAATAAGAAAGTGTCTTCTTTGGGCGATGTTCCTTCTAATGAAAACCATAGCCTTCTGGGCAATCCCCTTATTCTTCCTCAAATCCAAATACTAATTTCCTTCTGGAGCCAAAAAACAGAAAAGCAGAAATTTGATATAAAAGAAAATGTGATGTCGGAGCTAGTAAAAATGCCGGTCAGGCATTTTCTACGAAGTGACTATCTTCACATTTTCTTTTATATCAAATTTTTGCTTTTCGTCTCTTTAGTCCAGCAAATTAATATTTTTCAATAAAATTTCTTATGGATTTCAGTGCATTTTTTTCAAGGCGGCTGACTTGCGCCTGCGATATACTGATTTCGTTTGCAACTTCTGTCTGGGTTTTTCCTTCAAAAAAACGTTTTTTAATAATATGATATTCCCGGCCCGGAAGTTGATTCATTGCTTCCTGAAGAGAAAGGTGCTCTACCCAGGTTTCTTCTTTGTTCTTTTTGTCGCAGATTTGATCCATTAGAAAAAGTGGATCGTTTCCATCTTGATAGACCGGTTCAAACAAAGACATGGGTGTGGCAATAGCATCAAGAGCGTAAATGATATCTTCTTCAGAAATATCTGTTTCTTTTGCAATTTCTTCTATCGTAGGTGTACGATTCATAGATTTTGTGAGCTGTTCTTTTGCATAAATCGCTTTGTAAGCGGTGTCCCGCAAAGAACGGCTGACCCGTATGCTGTTATTATCTCGAAGATAGCGTCTTACTTCTCCAAGAATCATGGGTACAGCATAAGTGGAAAATTTAACATCTAAACTACGGTCGAAATTATCCACCGCTTTCATAAGACCGATACAGCCAACTTGAAACAGATCATCAGCATGTTCATGGTTATTAGAAAAACGTTGAATGACACTTAAAACGAGGCGAAGGTTCCCTTTTACATATTTTTCGCGAGCCGCTTTATCGCCACGTTCAATTCGTAGAAAAAGATTTTCTTTTTCTTCATTGGACAGAAGTGGCAGCTCTGAAGTATTTACTCCGCAGATTTCAACTTTGTTTAAAAACATCGCTATCCTCCCAGGGTGAAAAAATTTGAAAGCATATAAAATCAATGAAAAAGATTCTTAGAGTATAATAAAATGCATCTGTATAAAAGGATGAACTTAAAAAAGTAAAAATATTCATATAAAAGGTGAATATATTTAGAAAATCTGTTATAATGAAAAAAATAAGAAAAATGGCTGCACATTTTTATGGAAAAGTTCAGATTGAATTTTAGATTAGTTTTTAGATTGGTTAGGAGGATGCAGGATGGTTGCAGAAATTGTATGTGTGGGAACTGAACTTCTGCTGGGAGATATCGTAAATACGAATGCACAGCATATATCAAAAGAACTTGCTCATATAGGAATAGACTTATATTATCAGACGGTAGTGGGAGATAATAAAGAACGTGTGTGGAATGTATTGGACACTGCTTTAAAGCGTGCTGATCTCATTATTATGACTGGTGGATTAGGACCGACAAAGGATGATCTTACAAAAGAAGTGGCAGCTTCTTTTTTTGGGAAGAAGTTAGTTTTTCATGAGCAGACATATGAACATGTAAGAAAAAGATTAGAATCTTATGGAATTAGTGAGATGACAGAAAGTCAGAAAAAGCAGGCATTAGTTCCAGAAGGTGCCCTTATAGTTACGAATCCGGCAGGACTTGCTCCGGGAATTATTATGGCACAGGGAGATAAGGCGATTGTTATGCTGCCGGGACCTCCAAAAGAAATGAAAGCGGTTCTTTCAGAGTGTTGTCATCTTTTTATTAATCGCCTTTCAGATCAGGTATTTGTATCAATCAATATCAAGTGTAAGGGGCCGGATGAACTTCCATTAAAAGAAATTGGGGAAGCACCGGTAGCTGATTTATTAGGTGATATTCTTGATAATGAGAATCCTACTGTTGCAACATATGCAAAAGAAGATGGAGTGTTAATACGTGTAACTGCTTCCGGAAAGACAAGAGAAGAGGCTCTTACAGCTATGCAGCCAGTTGTAACAAAGATTGCGGAAATACTTGCCGGAAAGATTGCGTGGGTAAAGGAAGAAGTATAAAAATATTAAATTGAAAGAGGAAAAAAGTGGAAACATCTAGTTTAAAAAGAATAGCAAACAAATACACACAGACCAGTCTGATTTTACGTATTTTAATCGGTATGGCAATCGGTGTGGTACTGGCACTTACTGTGCCTGAATTTACAGGAATCAAGATTCTTGGAGACCTTTTTGTAGGAGCATTAAAGGCAATCGCTCCATTACTTGTATGTCTTTTAATTATGAGTTCTTTAGCTCAGACAAAAGAAGGACATAACGGGAACATGAAAACTGTAGTAATCCTTTATATGTTCAGTACCGTAATGGGAGCGATCGTAGCGGTAGCAGGAAGCTTTTTATTCCCATTAAAAATTACATTAGCAGATGCTGTACAGCAGGAAGCACCAAAAGGAGTTGTAGAAGTTCTTGAAAATCTCCTTTTAAAAATTGTAGCAAACCCAATTGATGCATTGGTAAATGCAAACTATCTTGGCGTGCTTGCTTGGGCTGTTATTCTTGGAATTGCATTAAAAAAGGCAACACCAGGAACAAAGCAGATGCTTTCTGATGCATCTGATGCGGTATCTCAGGCAGTACGATGGATTATAAACCTTGCACCATTTGGTATTTTAGGACTTGTATTTAATGCGGTATCGACAAGTGGTATTCAGATTTTCACACAGTATGGAAAGCTCATACTTTTACTCGTAGGATGTATGTTATTTCAGGAATTCATCACAAATGGTATTATTGTAGGATTTTGTCTTAAGAAAAATCCATATCCGTTAATTTCCCGCTGTGCAAGAGAAAGTGGATTAACAGCATTCTTTACAAGAAGTTCTGCAGCAAACATTCCTGTAAATATGGAACTTTGCGAAAAAATGGGCTTAGATAAAGATAATTATTCCGTATCCATTCCGCTTGGTTCTACGATTAATATGGATGGAGCAGCAATCACAATCACAGTAATGACCTTAGCAGCCGCATATACACTGGGAATCAGCGTAAGCATTCCAACGGCAATCGTGTTAAGTATTTTAGCAACACTTTCCGCATGTGGAGCATCAGGAATCGCTGGAGGTTCTCTCCTCTTAATCCCTGTAGCATGTTCCCTTTTCGGAATTTCCAATGACATTGCTATGCAGGTAGTAGGTGTAGGATTTATCATCGGTGTAATTCAGGATTCCTGTGAGACAGCACTGAATTCATCTTCTGACGTATTACTTACTGCAACAGCAGAATTTATGCAGTGGAGAAAAGCAGGAAAAGAATTACCATTTTAAAGCTTGAATTGCCGCAGGCAAGGTAGACGAAACAGACGAACCCAGAAAGAAAAATAAAGCATATTTGTGACCTCGGAGCAAAGGTTGAATGTTCGCTTAACCGCTCGCATTCATCCTTTGCTCCGAGGTCACAAATATGTTTTATTTTTCTTTCTGGGTTCTGTTTGTTGGCCGTCTATGCAAACGCAGAATTTATCAGAGTTCCTATTTCTCCTGTCCCCATTCCCAACCCATTCCGCAAGTGTCTAGTCAGTATATAGTATCGAAGCAAAACTTAAATTTCGATTTCACTCCAACAGCCAAAGACAGCCTCCGAAGCGAGCCGATAGCCTATATTTGTGGCCTTAGAGCAAGGATTGAATGTGAGCATGGAAGCGAACATTCAACCCGCAGTGATAGAGTCACAAATATAGGCTATCGGCTCGCTTCGGAGGCGTCTCTTTGCCTGCGGCAAATTCGAAATTAATTCCCTCTTGACTAGCACACTTCTTTCTGCCATAATAGCCTTTGGAAGTTTAACTATACTAAACTTTAAGTTTATCTCAGTCGAGAAGGCTCTCACATCTTTCAGGTGGTGAGTGACAGCAAATTTGTCTCAGTGGGAGTCCAATCTTCGACTGAGATAAACGCTCCGCGAGGATGCGCAGTGATTCTGTAAAGAATATGTCAGCTTACGCTGACCAGAATCACGCGCCAAGTCTCGCGGCTGCTCGACTTGAATATTACATAAATAGAAAGGTGTGAAGTCATGAATCATGGAACTAGGAGAGAAGATTAAAGAATTGAGGAATAAACAGGGACTTACGCAGGAAGAACTTGCTGACCGGGCAGAGCTTAGTAAGGGCTTTATTTCTCAGTTGGAAAGAGATATGACCTCTCCCTCCATCGCAACATTAGAAGACCTTCTTCAATGTCTTGGAACGACTCTCGGTGAATTTTTCATGGAGGAACAGGAAGAGGAACAGATTGTGTTTACGGAGGAGGATTTTTTTGTAAAGAAGGATGAGGAATATAAGAATCAGATTAAGTGGATTATTCCGAATGCACAGAAGAATTGCATGGAGCCAATACATTTGATTTTAGAAAAAGGTGGGGAGACCTGTCTGGATAATCCACATGAAGGAGAAGAATTTGGCTATGTATTAAAAGGTAAAGTGGAAATCCATCTTGGGAAGAGAAGTTATATTGCGAAAAAGGGAGATGCCTTTTATTATAAAGCGGATAAGACACATTATTTAAAGGGTATTGAGCAGACAGAATTAATATGGGTGACTTCTCCGCCGAGTTTTTAAGCAGCAAGAATGTTGAGACATTCTTGAAAAATTTAATAAAATTTATTGAGGAACAGGGAATGAAAAATAAATTAGTTGAATTGGTGAATATTTCAAAATCTTTTGGTTCGACCAAAGTATTAGATGAGTTGTGTTTAGAGGTAAAGGAAAATGAATTCCTTACTTTACTTGGACCGTCAGGTTGTGGAAAGACAACAACATTACGGATTATCGGTGGGTTTGAGAGACCGGACAGTGGAAAGGTACTGTTTGATGGAACAGATATTACGAACGTTCCGGCAAATAAAAGAAACTTAAATACGGTGTTTCAGAAATACGCATTGTTTGGTCATATGACAATTGAAGAAAATATTGCCTTTGGATTAAAAATTAAAAATAAATCGGATGTGTATATTAAAGATAAGATTAAGTATGCGTTAAAGCTTGTAAATCTGGAAGGGTTTGAGAAGAGAAAACCAACTTCATTAAGTGGTGGTCAGCAGCAGCGAATTGCAATTGCAAGAGCGATTGTAAATGAACCGAAAGTTCTTTTATTAGATGAACCGTTAGGTGCACTTGATTTAAAGCTGCGTCAGGATATGCAGTATGAGTTAATGCGTTTAAAAGAAGAGCTGGGAATTACATTTATTTATATTACACATGATCAGGAAGAAGCGCTTACGATGTCAGATAAGATCATCGTTATGAATAAGGGATATATCCAACAGATGGGAACACCAGAAGATATTTATAATGAGCCGGAAAATGCCTTTGTAGCAGATTTTATCGGTGACAGCAACATTATTGATGGAATTATGTTAGAAGATCGTCTCGTGGAGATTCTTGGAACGAAGTTTCCATGCGTGGATGAAGGATTTGGAAAAAATCGTCCTGTCGATGTCGTAATTCGTCCAGAGGATGTTGTTCTTAAAGGAGAAGGAGAAGGAATCATTGACGGAATTGTAACTTCTCTTATTTTCAAAGGTGTGCATTATGAGATGGAAGTAGAGGCGAACGGATATGAATGGCTTGTTCACAGTACAAATTGTTATCCGGTAGGTTCTAGAGTCAGTATTTCTGTAATTCCGTTTAATATTCAGATCATGCATAAGCCGGAATCAGAAGATGAAAAGGCGGTGGTAGTGGATGAGTAGAAAGGTTCTTACATCTCCGTATATTGTCTGGGGAGCAGCATTTATTATTTTGCCATTATTTATGGTGATATACTATGGGTGTACAGGAAGTGACGGAAGTTTTACGCTATCCAATATTACAGCAATGGCAGATCCGGTTCATTACAAAGCATTCTGGAATTCTGTCTGGATTGCGATGGCAAGTACAATGATCTGTCTGGTGATATCTTACCCTTTAGCATATATTTTAAGTAAAGGAAAGCACAGAGGTTCTGGTGTTGTTATTATGCTTTTTGTTTTGCCGATGTGGATCAACTTTCTTCTTCGTGTTCTGGCATTACAGGTTATTTTATCAAAAACAGGAATTTTAAATGCAATCCTTGGCTTTTTCGGACTACCTTTGCAGAAGTTAATGTATACGAAAGGAGCCGTACTGATTGGAATGGTTTATGATTATATTCCATTTATGATTTTGCCAATCTATAATGCGCTTTGTAAAATTGATAAAGATGTAATTGAGGCAGCGCATGATTTAGGAGCCAGCGCCAGAGTAACATTTCAGAAAATAATAATCCCATTGTCCCTGCCGGGAATTATCAGCGGAATTATTATGGTATTTATTCCAAGTATTTCTGAATTTGTTGTGGCAGATATTTTAGGAGGCTCAAAAGTACTTCTTTTTGGAAATGTCATTGACCAGGAATTTAATGTGGCAAATAACTGGAATTTAGGATCTGGTCTGTCTATCGTACTTATGATATTTATTTTCATCAGTATGGCGATCATGAATCGGAATGCATCAGAGGAAGGAGATAGTATGCTATGGTAAAAGTAAAAAGTTTTATTGAAAAGTTTTACGTGGCATTCATAGGTTTCCTTCTCTATGCACCATTACTTGTACTTTTTGTATGTTCCTTTAATGATTCAAAAGCAAGAACAATATGGGGAGGGTTTACTCTTCACTGGTACACAGACTTATTTCAGAATGAGGAAGTACTTTCAGCAGTAAGAACATCGCTGCTGCTTACGACACTTGCAGCGTTGATCGCAACATTAATTGGGACACTTGCCTGTATTGGAATGACAGCAATGAAGTTACGATTTCAAAAGGTAATGGAAGGACTTGCGAATATCCCGTTATTAAATGCAGATATTGTAACAGGTGTGGCTATCATGCTTTTGTTTGTGCATTTCATGTCATTAGGATTTACCTCCATGTTGATAGCTCATGTAACGCTGGGGCTGCCTTATATTATTTTGAATGTTATGCCGAGATTTCAGCAGCTTGATAAAAATGTATACGAGGCAGCGCAGGATTTAGGGGCATCTGCAGTATATGCCTTTGTCAAAGTTGTCCTGCCGGAAATTATCCCGGGAATTGTCTCAGGATTTTTCTTTGCTTTTACCGTATCGATGGATGACTTTGTTGTAACTTATTTTACAAAAGGGGCAGGAATCAATACAATTTCTACAATGCTTTATCAGCAGCTTCGAAGAGGAATCAATCCACAGATGTATGCACTTTCGACCCTTTTATTTTTGACGATTCTTATTTTACTCGGACTCATTAACCATATGTCCGCAACAAAACAAAAAAAAGCAGACAGGAGGGAAGAACGATG
Source organism: Anaerobutyricum soehngenii (assembly GCF_009697165.1). Taxonomy (NCBI): domain Bacteria; kingdom Bacillati; phylum Bacillota; class Clostridia; order Lachnospirales; family Lachnospiraceae; genus Anaerobutyricum; species Anaerobutyricum soehngenii. The sequence goes on from NZ_VULP01000001.1 coordinate 312,646, forward strand.
AATATACTGGAAAAATATTATCTGCAGGGAAAAGGCAAGATTATACTTGGAACTTTTGCATTGATCGTTCTTTTCATTATTTCGACGGTAATGTTTACCGGCTGCTTCTCTTCGAATCAAAAAAATGACAATGAAAATACAGTTACTGTATTTAATTATGGCGATTACATTGATGTAAATGTCTTAAAAACATTTGAGAAAGAAACTGGAATTCAGGTGAAATATGAAGAATACGTTACGCCGGAAGATATGTATACCAAATATAAATCAGGAGTGATCAATTACGATGTGATCTGTACTTCGGACTATATGGTGGAAAAAATGATGCAGGAAGGAGAAGTACAGAAAATTGATACATCTTCTATGGAATATTATAAAAACATTGACAAGAAGTATCTTGATTTTTGTAAAGTATTTGATCCAACCAATGAATATGCCGTTCCGTATTTGTGGGGAACAGTAGGAATCCTGTATAATACAAAAGTAGTAAAAGAAAAAGTAGATAGCTGGAGCATTCTATGGAATAAAAAGTATGATGATCAGATCATTATGCAAAATAGTATGAGAGATGCATTTATGGTTCCGCTTAAATGGAAAGGACTTTCTTTAAATACTACGAATCCAAAAGAATTAGTGCAGGCACAAAGTCTTTTATTAAAACAAAAACCAATTGTGGAAGCATATCTTGTTGATGAGGCAAGAGATGCGATGGTTTCCGGAGATGCCTCCATGGCAGTTATTTATTCCGGAGATGCCACCGTTGCCATGGAAGAAAACGAAGATCTTGATTATGTTGTGCCTAAAGAAGGTTCCAACGTATGGTTTGACTGCTTTCTAATTCCTAAAACAGCTGAACATAAAGAAGCCGCCGAAAAGTTTATCGACTACATGAGCCGTCAGGACATTGCCCAGAAAAACTTTGATTATATTTATTATGGAACACCAAATAAAGCCGTATACGATGCCTTAGATGATGAAACCAAAGAAGATTACACGATTTTTCCGGAAGAAGCGACTTTAAATAAATGTGAAGTATATAAATACCTTGGTGAAAAGACCGACCAGTATTACAATCGGCTGTGGAAGGAATTAAAATCATATTAATTAAAAAATATATCAGAAAGGGGAATTCTTATGAAACATAAATTAACCCAGCAAGATGTAGACAAAATGAAGGCAGAAATCGAGCACCGCAAAGTCGAAGTAAGACCGGAACTGCTCGAACATGTAAAAGAAGCCAGAGCACATGGCGATTTAAGCGAAAACTTTGAATACCATGCTGCCAAAAAAGAAAAAAACAGAAATGAAAGCCGAATCCGTTACCTTGAAAGAATGATTCGAACCTGCGAAATAGTAGAAGATCACTCTGATGCCGATCAGGTAGGTTTAAACAAAACAGTAACACTCTACTTTGAAGAAGATGACGAAACCGATAAATTCTCCTTCGTAACTACCGTACTCGTAGATACGATGCAAAATCGTGTCAGCATTGAATCCCCTTTAGGAAAAGCTCTTCTGGGACACAAAAAAGGAGAAAGAGTTTATATACCTGTAAATTCACAGTATGGATACTATGTCGAAATTAAAGAAATCGAACCCTTTAACGAAGACATACCTTTGAATCAATACTGATTTGTAAATTTGGTACAGACGAAAAAAGAAAAAATGCCCTATCCCATCTGCTCTGTAGTCGCTGCATTTAAGATGCTTCTCCGCATCTTAAATACGCTCCGAAGCCGCATCTGGGATAGGGCATTTTTTCTTTTTTCTGATTATACTAAATCCACAGTTAGAGAGAATGGGAATTCTCCAGAAAGATATGGATTCCCGGAAAAATAAATTCTAAAGGATTGACATTTAAATTGGTGTATGTTGTCTCAAATGCTTACTGACTTTTATGTATGAAGAATACCAGCGGGAACTGGAAAGATTTCTTGAATCGGATCCAGAGATGTTTTCTCTGGAAGCAGAAATTCATCATTGCATAGAAATACTGGAACCTGTCCTCAGAGATGCTGGACAGGAGATGTGGCAGGTATTGGACAGAATTATTTCAGCAAAAAATGCCATGAAAGGGATTGTGGCAAAAGAAATGTATATCCGAGGATTTCTGGATTATGAAAGGCTAGTGTGTGAAAAAGAATCTTTACAAGGTATGTAGATTCCTCACAAGAGAAGAAATCGCATATCGGTATCCGATCATATATGAAATGATTCAGAAAATGTTTTCGCCGGATGATACCAATCCACCGGAAGCATATACAATGTTTATGCTAGACAATGAACCAGATGATGAAGAATATGTAATGGCAACGTAGCTGCGGAAAGGAGGATAACGGTGCAGGAGCGGATTCGTTGGAAACATCGAAAACAGATAAGGACGGATTTATGGAAGCACCGGAAGGTGAGGTTCCATTTGACTAAACTGGAATAAATGGTTGGAGAGGCTGCCCTTTATCGTGGCATCCTCTTTTCCATTTTACAGAAGAAATCAAAAATTACAGATATTCAACCTAACGAAATCGTGATATAATGAGCGCAAGAGAGCTAACATGCTTGCATGATTGGCGAACGGCGAATTGGATCATGATAGTTGCGAAGCAACGGTAAGCACCGAAGGTGCGAATCATGATATAATCAAAATAAGTATGAATGAGAAATATGGAGGTAGTTTATGGGCGTAAGTTATAACAGATTATGGAAAATGCTCATAGATAAAAATATGAAGCGGATAGAGATGCAGTACCTCACCGGGATCAGTGGAAACATTCTTGCCAGGATGGGAAAAAACCAGTATGTATCAATGGAGACGATTGAGAAGATTTGCAAGAAGCTGGACTGCACCGTTGATGAGATGATGGAATTTACAGATGATGAGTAACAGGAGCAGACATGTCAAATTATTAAGACTGGCAGAATGCGTCAGAAGTCGAAAAAAGAAATTGAAAAAAGATAACACGCCGGATACGGCATAAATCTCTTAGCAAAGCTAAGAGTGTACTTTGATACAGGCAATTCCATTTGCCTGTATCGTGCGACCTGCGGTGCCGTTCCCAGTTTTGAAAAATCTTAAAATGGGAAATACAGCGAAATCAGAGATTTCGTACAAGGGGCTGTTTCCCCTTGCGGCACAGGTGCCTATCCCCGAAGTTTGCGACTGAATACCTCAGATACAAATATATGGGGTGAAGGAAAGCGTGAAATCGGAATTTTACGGAGTGGACAGAAATGAACTTAGAACTTATTCTAATGTCCGAAAATGACATTGCTGAATTTAAGAAAAATGTACAGTGTGCATTTCAAAAAGGATTTGAAGATGTGTTTGGTAAATGTGAAGAAACGATTCTTCCAGAAAAGGACATAGACCAATCCTTAAATGGTAAAGGTTCAGTAGCATATAAAGCTGTGTTGGATGGAGAAACTGTTGGTGGTGTGATTGTTGCAATCGACACCGAAACGCAACATAATCATCTTGACTTATTATATGTAAAAAGTGGTGTACAAGGAAAAGGTATTGGAAAGTCTATTTGGTATGCGGTTGAAAAGTTATATCCTGATACAAAGGTATGGGAAACTTGTACTCTATATTTTGAAAAACGCAACATCCACTTTTATGTGAATATTTGTGGATTTCACATCACAGAGTTTTTTAATGAGAAACATCCTATGCTAGATACACCAGATGATTTTATTGGGGATGGCAATGAGGGAATGTTTGTATTTCAGAAAGAAATGTAAGATTTGAAGTTGCAGAATTGATAAATTTACCTTTCGAAGAAAAAACAGTAATCTTGTATAAGAATAAAAAAACAAGCATTATCCATCAATTCAAATATAAGGTAAAAAATAGTATCAACCGACGAGGAGAAAAATAGATGAATATTACAAGTCTTGAAATTGCACAGGCAACAATGGATATGTTCTTTTGTTTGTTCTGTCTAATAATATTTGTTTCAATTAAAGCAAATAATCCAAAACAGAAGAGTATGAGGATGTTCGTTCGATTATTTCTTATTGCTACAGTTCTGTTTTTTGGAGAGACTTTGGCATATATTTTTAGAGGTAACCTTGGTCTTTTTAATATTTTAGTAACTAGAATTGCTAATCTTATGGTATTTGCTATGAACATAGCAATGGCAAATACCTATGTTAGGTTTGTTAGTTCTGTTTTTGTTGAAAAAGGTGCTGAAGTAAGTGGCAATAGTGTTAAAATTGCCAATATCTTTTCGTGCATTAATATTTTCATTGTTGTGGTTAATTTGTTTTATCCATGGATGTATTATTTCGATGAGGCAAATTATTATCACAGGAATAATTCCTGGTATGTATATACACTAATATCACTTGTCATCATATTTATAGGAGCAGGTATGGCGATTAAGTATAGAAAGTATTTGGAAAAACGAAGCTTCATTTCAATGATTCTGTTTTCGTTTATTCCAATAATTGCAACAGTTGTACAGTCCTTTATTTATGGATTTTCTATAACCAATTTAGGACTGGGAATAGGTTCAGTCGTAATGTTTGCTGCATATATGTATGATTGGTCTCATAATGGGGATGAACATACGAATATGATTAATGACAGCAGATTTGATGCTGTTATTATGTTTATCATAATGCTACTTAGCATGAGTGTTTCCATCATAGCATGTGTGAGTGTGATCCAGCAGGTAACTAAGGAAAACTCTGAAATACAGAGCAGAACAATTGCGCAGATGGTTTCAGCAAAGATTGAGAATGAACTTATTAAGCCAGTTACTGTTTCTCAGACGATTAGCAGTGATATTGATATAAGAACCTACATAGAGGGGAAAACCAGAGAAGAGGCGGAGAGTGTCAAAGACGATATAACTAATCGTCTGGTATCCATTGGTAATGAATTTGATTATAAAATGGTATTTGTTGTTTCGGATAAAACAAGAGCATATTATACATATAATGGAATAAGTAGGTATCTTGATGTTGAAAATGACAGCCATGATATATGGTATAAGGATTACTTGGATTCAGGGAAAAGATATATAGTTAATGTTGATACTGATGAAGATAATAACGGGAGTCTTTCGGTGTTTATTAATTACGGTATTATTGACACGAATGGAGACATTTTGGGAGCATGTGGTGTCGGAGTTGATATGAATGACCTTGTAGAAATACTTGCCAGGTTCGAGGAAGAATACAATATCAAAGTATATTTAGTTAATCATGATGGACTTATACAGGTTGATACGGATGTAAGTTCTATAGAAACAGGCTACTTGGATAATTCATATTTTGGCAGTATATCAGATGATGATTTTTATTATCAGTTATCGGAGAATGGCTGTTATATGACCAAGTATCTCGAAGGATTTGATTGGTATATAGTAATAAGAGATAATAATCCTGTTAAATTGGATGAAAATAAAATTATACTTCCAATTGTTTTAATCTTTATTGCAGGCGTATTAATAATGGCAACTTCATTTGTTATTATTAGTATGAGAGAGAAGAAGGCAAAGGATGCATACAACAGAAGATATGAAGCATCTATAAAGGACGAGCTTACAGGCTTATATAATAGACGAGGGTTTGAAGTTGACTGTGAAATAATCAAGAAAAATAATAACTTAATAGAATACGTTCTTATTATGATGGATTTGAACGGTTTAAAAGTAGCTAATGATAATATTGGTCATGAAGCAGGGGATGAGTTAATTATTGGCGCTTCGAAGTGTATGGATAATGCATTCTCAGGTCTTGGAAGGACGTATCGTGTAGGTGGCGATGAGTTTGCTACATTACTGAGAGGAACGAGAGAAGAAGCACAGGATGCAGTTAAGACATTTGATTATTTAACTGAAAACTTCCAGGGAAATCTTATTTCTGAACTTAGTGTGTCTAAGGGAGTAGTTGTTTGTTCAGAACATATAGAACTTAATTTTGAAGAAATTAAGGCAATGGCTGATAAGTTGATGTATGCAGATAAGGATGAATATTATAGACGAACAGGAAAAGATAGAAGACGAGTTTGATTTATAAATTGATATTTAATCTATGTAAAGAACCCAACAACTTCCAGTTTTATTGACCAAGAAATTAAGGAGGATTCATTATGAGTGAGAAAACAGAGATTACTTTCATGCAAACAAGATTAATCCGGCTTGCTTCAGAAGAGTGGCATTTACCTGTTGAACAAATTATCCGCAGAGACTTCTCAAAGCCTGTGAAAAAGGACTGGTGAATCTTGTAATTACCCTATTTAATTTCATGGAAAGCCACAATTTTCTGAAGAATCCCCATTCTCACCAACTGTGGAGTTGGAGTAGTCAGAAAAAAGAAAAACTACCCTATCCCAGATGCGGCTTGGGAGCGTATTTAAGATGCGGGTGAGCATCTTAAATACAGCGACTACAGAGCAGATGGGATAGGGTAGTTTTTCTTTTTTCGTCTATACCAAATCTACAGATCAGCATTTTCTTCCTGTAGATTTGCGTACGATTAACTGTGGTTCATATTCCAGTCTCATAATATAAGAACGAGAGGAGTCTTCTTTTTTCTGTGTATTTTTTCGATGGATCATATCCACCGCTTCTTCACCTTTTCGCACTGAAGCATGGTCGATCGTAGTGAGTGAAATCTGTGGCATGGCAGATAAGGTAATGTTATCAAAGCCACAGACAGAAAAGTCAGACGGAATGCGATAACCATGGTCGGAAATTGCTGCCATGATTCCAAAGGCTGCCATGTCATTATTTCCTATAAAGGCGGTAGAGGAAGTTTCTTCTTCTAAAGCGCGGGTTGCAAGGTCATAACCGTTTTGATATTCTGCATTTTCAAGAGGATAGCGATCAAAAGCAGGCTGGTTTTGGTAGAGAACAGTAAGGTGTCCTAAGGGGATACCATACTCACGAAAACTAGATTTGATACCATCAAGACGGTGGATTCTTCCAATTTCTTTTCCGCGAATCGGAGTAGAAATGTAAGTGATGTTTGTATGACCTAAAGAAAGTAGATAATTAGCCATAATATGTCCCTGTTTACGGCTGTCAAGTTCAACAGAATCAAAGTGGCAGGAGAGCGGTTTGTCTCCTACAGAAATAACCGGGAAATGCTTTGCAAGAGCGTTGATTTTCTGGATCTTTGACAATGGATAAAGACTGATGATGCCGGCAAGTTGTACGCGGGAAAATAAATCGAGATAGATTTCTTCTGTTGCAGCATCTCTTCCGGTAGAAATTGTCATAACAGTGTAGTTATATTTCTTTGCGTGATCGGTGATAGACTGCATCATCATCGAGTAATAGCCGTTTGTGACCATCGGGCATAGCACGACAATTGTATTTGCAAGAGATTTTTCCTGTACCAGTTCTTTTGGTACAGGTTTTTTGTATCCAAGCTCTTTTGCCTTTGCCTTTACTTTTTGTACGGTCTCGTCGGTAAAGGATACATTTGGTTTATTGCTGAGGATCATAGAGACGGTGGATTGGGAGATACCAAGTTCTTCAGCGATGTCTCTGGTGGTGACTCGATTCCTTTTTCCCATAAAAAATACTCCTTTTTTGATTTATTTTAATTAATGGTTACGTATTAATCTTAGTACATTTTTGATTAATAATATTATAGTATTGATTAATTCATTTTACAAGGTATTTCCTTATGTTTGCATTTTCCTTTTTTGACAGGAAGAAAAATGGAGCGAAAAAACAGAGGATTAATCAAATGAAATGATTAATAAAAATCACGAAAATATCTAGTAAATAAGCGGTTTTTAGCATTTGACTTTGTTAAATAAATATGGTTAGATATAGCCATCAGATAACGAAACAAAACAACCAAAACAAAGATTTTATTTAAGATTTTTCACAGGAGGATTTAAAATGAGTGTTATTACTTTTGTTTGTGCAGGTCAGATGAATTCAGCAATTACTTTTCCAGCTTTTGAAAATGGTCATGAGGTAAGATTAGTTGGTTCCCCTCTTGATAGAGACATTATCGATGGATTAAAGAAAGATAATTTTCATATTACATTAAAGAGAACGCTTCATGATGGCATCAAATATTATCAGATTGAAGAACTAGAAGAGGCTTTAAAAGGTGCAGATTTAGTTCTTGGTGGTGTAAGCAGTTTTGGACTTGACTGGTTCTGCGATGAAATTCTTCCAGTATTACCAGAGGACGTTCCAGTACTTACGGTAACAAAAGGAATGGTTGATTTAGAAGATGGAACTTTAGTTCCGTATCCACATATTTTTGCACAGAGACAGCCGGAAGGCAAACATCTTAACTTAAATGCAATCGGTGGACCATGTACAAGCTATGAGTTAGCAGACCATGATGATAGCCACGTTGCTTTCTGTGGAAAAGACGTAGAGACATTAAAATATATCAAATCTCTTTTAGAGACAGATTATTATCATATTTCTCTTTCTACAGATGTTGTTGGTGTGGAGTGTGCAGTTGCAATGAAAAATGCCTATGCTTTAGGTGTAAGTCTTGCAGTAGGTCTTGCAGAAAAGAGAGATGGAAAGATTGGAAGTCAGCATTATAATTCTCAGGCAGCATTATTTGGACAGAGTGTAAAAGAAATGACGAGATTACTTGAGCTTATTGGTGGCAAACCGGAAAATATTATTCATGGTGCAGGCGATTTATATGTAACAATCTTTGGTGGAAGAACTCGTAAAATTGGAACTTTATTAGGAAGAGGTCTTTCTTTCGAGGAAGCAATGGCAGAGTTACAGGGAGTGACATTAGAGTCCATCGTTATTTCCACAAGAACAGCGAGAGCGGTAAGAAAGCTTGCAGAAAGAGGAATAGTTTCTTTAGAAGATTTCCCATTATTGATGCATGTAGATGCAATTATCAATCAGGGAGCAGAAGTAGATATCCCATGGAAAGACTTTACATGGAATGACTTTTCATTAGCAGAATAATTAAGGTATCGGGATAATACGGTTAGGAAAGAGAAGGAGAATACTTATGAGCAAATATGCGATTGGGATTGATTATGGTACATTATCTGTACGTGCACTTCTTGTAGATATAGAAACAGGGAAGGAAGTAGCTGCAAGTATTTATGAATATCCACATGGGGTTATGGAAGAACATATTCCGTCAGGGAAAAAGCTTCCGGTAGGATGGGCGTTACAGGATCCACAAGATTATTTGGAAGGATTACTTGTTACAGTAAGAGATGTTGTTTCAAGAAATAAAATTCTTCCGGGAGAAGTCGTAGGTATTGGAGTGGATTTTACCTCTTCTACGGTAATTCCGGTGAAAGCAGATAAAACACCGCTATGTCATCTTCCAGAATTTAAAGAGGAACCACATGCTTATGTGAAATTATGGAAGCATCATGGTGCGGAAGAAGAAGCAAAATTGATGAATGATGTTGCTGTAGCACGTGGAGAAGAATGGCTTCCGACATATGGTGGTAAAATTTCCAGTGAATGGATGTATCCGAAAATTTATGAAACACTGCGTCATGCACCAGAAGTTTATGATGCGGCTGATCGTTTTATGGAGGCAGGAGACTGGATTATCTGGCAGATGACAGGAGAAGAAACAAGAAGTGCCTGCTGCGCAGGATATAAGGCATATTATCATCATGAAAAAGGATATCCATCAAAAGATTTCTTTAAAGCGGTAGACCCAAGAATGGAAAACATCGTAGAGGAGAAGCTTGATGCTCCGATTAAAGGCGTTGGAGAAAAAGCAGGACATTTAACAGCTTCTATGGCAAGAGAAATGGGACTTATGGAAGGCGTTCCGGTAGCTACCTGTATTATTGATGCGCATGCTTCTTTACCAGGCTGTGGAATTGGTGAACCGGGCAAAATGATGATTATCGTAGGAACTTCTTCCGTACATATGATGCTTGGGGATAAAGAAGCAGCGATCAAAGGGTCATCAGGTACAGTAAAAGATGGAATTATGCCAGGATATTTTGGATATGAAGCAGGACAGTCTTGTGTAGGAGATCATTTTGCTTGGTTTGTTGAAAATTGTGTACCGGAAAGCTATGAGCAGGAGGCGCGTGTAAGAGGAATTTCTATTCATCAGCTTCTTTCTGAAAAGTTATCTTCTTATAAAGCAGGGGCAAGTGGTTTGTTAGCACTAGATTGGTTTAATGGTGTACGTACTCCTTTAATGGATTTTAATTTAAATGGTTTGATTATGGGAATGAATCTATTGACAAAACCAGAAGAAATATATCTGTCTCTTATTGAAGCAACTGCGTATGGAACCCGCATGATAATTGAAGGATTCGAGGAAGCTGGCTTAGAAGTAAAAGACATTACATTAAGTGGTGGTATTCCAATCAAAAATGAAATGCTTGTACAAGTATATTCTGATGTATGTAATCGAAAAATTAAAGTTGTTGATTCCACACAATCAAGTGCCCTTGGTGCGGCAATTTTAGGTGCAGCAGCGGCTCCGGAGCGTATTACAGGTTTTAAAAATGCTAATGAAGCAGCAAAGAGGCTTGGAAAAGTAAAAGATAAAGTCTGGGAGCCAAATCAGGATAACGTTGAAATCTATAATGAACTCTATGAAGAATATAAAACCTTGCATGGTTACTTTGGAACTGGTATAAATGATGTGATGAAACATTTAAATAATATCAGGGAAAGAAGAAAATAGTACATAACTATTCCAATTCATACATATAGAAAGTAGTGCAGCGGTCTGTTGATAAATTAAAATGAACAGACTGGTGCACTTTTCGGGTATATTCCAAACGCGCTTTATCTCATCAGAAAATATTTTTCAAACATATTTTTTAATGAGCTATAAAATAGAAATTGTGAAAGTATATGAAGTAAAAAGTGAGGTAGCAAATGAATTCTTTAAAAAAGATAAAAGAGTGGCTTAACACATTTACACCTTTTAATGAGCAGGAACAAGTGGACTGTCAGCGCATAAGACAGTTTTTAGAGGAAGAACCGAATCTTTTACTGCGTGATAATGTAAAAATGCATTTTACAGCATCTGCATGGGTATTAAACCCATCTAAGAATAAAGTTCTGATGCTCTACCATAATATTTATCAGTCCTGGTCCTGGAGCGGTGGACATGCAGACGGAGAAGGTGATCTTTTATCTGTTGCAATGAAGGAAGTAAAAGAAGAAAGTGGATTGCTTTCTTTAAAACCATTATTGGATATGCCTTTATCTATTGAAATTCTTGGTGTACAGCCACATTATAAAAAACAGAAATATGTCAGCGCACACCTGCATCTAAACTACACCTTTCTTCTACATAACACAAGAGAAGAAAAATTAAAAATCTGCCCTGAGGAAAACAGCAAGGTGAGCTGGCTTTCTCCAGATGAAGCGGTACGTTCATCAACAGAAGCGTGGATGAAGCCAATTTATGAGAAACTTAACCAGAAGATGAGAGAGTATTTGTAAGATGATAAACAGACGAACTCAAGGAAGCAAACTTGCATTTCTGCCACCACTTCTATTTTGCCTCTCTTAATCCGGTAAACCCATCTTCAATTTTCCTTTATACATTCTTTAATTGATTATAGAGGATTACAACAAACAGAAAAGTGGGGAAGGCGGCTATCTATAAAATACGCCTTAGAGCAAATCCAAGTTACGGTTGAGTAGCTTGGATGCAGTGATACGAAGCATTTTATAGATAGCCGCCTTCCCCACTTTTCGTCTATTGAAAAAGCAAATCAAAAAAATAAAAAAAATTGAAAAAAGTTGTTGACATATGCAGATAGAAGTGATAATATAAGTGAGTCGCTTGCGAGAGCGAAACAAAATGAAAACATATGGAGAGGTGTCCGAGTGGTTTAAGGAGCTGGTCTTGAAAACCAGTGATACTGAAAGGTACCGTGGGTTCGAATCCCACCTTCTCCGTATTCTTTAACTTAAATCAGGAAGACATTGGATTGCACATATTTTAAGTGAAGTTTTTTCATTGATAGTATGGAGAAGTACCCAAGAGGCCGAAGGGGCTCGCCTGGAAAGTGAGTAGGTCGTTAGTAGCGGCGCAAGGGTTCAAATCCCTTCTTCTCCGTTGCGAATATAATCGCAAAAAAAGTTCTTGACATTTTCAAGAGAAAATGCTAGAATACACAGGCTGTTAAAAAACAGCAAAAACAAAATAAAAAAAGTTCTTGACAAAGATTTCTGAAAATGATAAAATAAAGAAGTTGTGTCAAAAAAAGAACAACACAAAACCTTGATAACTGAATAACAAAACAACCTTGAACGTTAATTCAAATTTCATTCGGGTTTTCCTGAGAGTGATGTCTGCAGGAAAGTCCATGGAACAGAACGAAAGTTCAAAACCTAAATAAACAGTAAAGACAGGAAAAGAACCAGTGGTTCTGGACCTTGATCTGACATCTTAAACATTTTATTTGAGAGTTTGATCCTGGCTCAGGATGAACGCTGGCGGCGTGCCTAACACATGCAAGTCGAACGAAGCGCCTTTTAAGATTCTTCGGATGATTGATTGGTGACTGAGTGGCGGACGGGTGAGTAACGCGTGGGTAACCTGCCCTGTACAGGGGGATAACAGTTGGAAACGGCTGCTAATACCGCATAAGCGCACGAGAGGACATCCTTTCGTGTGAAAAACTCCGGTGGTACAGGATGGGCCCGCGTCTGATTAGCTGGTTGGCAGGGTAACGGCCTACCAAGGCGACGATCAGTAGCCGGTCTGAGAGGATGAACGGCCACATTGGAACTGAGACA